>NZ_JBFUHT010000001.1:0-319767 GCF_056402275.1 Azospirillum sp. P4_B5 | reverse complement strand
CCGCTCTTGCTCAGCTCCGCGTAACGGTCCTGAAGATCGAACAGCCCAGCTTGACCGGCCATGTCCCGTCCTCCGTCACCCTCAAGCCAAGGGAATCACCAGAACGCCGGCAACGCTACGGTTTTTCGAGGTGTCCAGTGGCGTACAGCTCTACGAGCAATGCGATTGCTTGATAAATTCTGTTGCACCCTCGCATGGACAAATGCGACTGTCCCATCATTGATTTTGAATGTAAATCTCTTGCTGGAGGAGGTGCGAGTGGTTGACTTTAAAAAGCATCTTACTGGAAAGAAGGTAGAGAAGCCTTCAAACCCAGTTGAGCTATACGATACTCTTGATAGGGCAAGCGACAAGGGGCCATTGCGCCCAGCGCAAATCGCCGTCTTGAACGACTGGTTTTCCAAGAGCCAACAGCAACGTGATCTAATTGTAAAGCTACACACCGGGCAAGGGAAAACTCTAATTGGCCTTCTGATGCTACAATCTCGCCTGAACGCGGGAAATGGACCGGTCGCTTATTTGTGTCCGAATAACTACCTCATATCGCAAACCTGCTTGCAAGCAAAGCAATTTGGAATTGCAACTTGCCTTGCGGACGACGAGATACCGGATGATTTCATAAACGGAAAAAAGATACTTGTCACATCTGTGCAAAAGCTTTTCAACGGACTTACCAAGTTTGGTCTACATAAAAAATCCATCAATGTAGATACTCTTTTGATGGATGATGCTCATGCATGTGCCGACAGCATTCGCGATGCATGTCGCATTAGAATACCAAGCAATGAGCCCGCATATAGTTCGTTGAGGACCCTTTTTGCTCAGGACCTTGAGCAGCAGGGAATGGGGACATTCGCTGATATTGAAAATGGCAAGAAGGATCAATTTTTGCCCGTTCCCTATTGGGCTTGGGGGGTGAGAGAGTCCGAAATTGCTGGAATTCTGTCGGACAATGCAAGTCGCGCCTCAATCAGGTTCGCCTGGCCTTTGCTCAAGGACATGCTAAATAACTGCCAAGCCGTCATCTCTGGCGCTGCCGTTGAAATAGAGCCATACATTGCTCCTCTATCTGCATTTGGAACCTACTGGAAGGCTAAGCACCGTATTTTTATGTCAGCTACGGTTACAGATGATGCTTTTCTAGTTAAGGGCCTGCAGTTGTCGCCAGAGGTAATTATCAATCCGCTAAGCTATGAAAAGGAGAGCTGGTCCGGCGAAAAAATGCTTCTTATCCCGTCCATTATCCATAACGATCTTCATCGTGGAGTTGTCATTGATAGCGTAGGACCATCTAATAAAAGTCGAAAGTACGGTCGGGTCGTGCTCGTCCCGAGTTTTGAGAGGGCAAAGGAGTGGAAAGAAGTTGGCGCGATTGTTGCCGATACGGACTCTGTATCAGACCTCATTGGAAAGCTGCGCAACAAAGACTTTGAGCATACTATTGTACTTGCCAATCGCTACGATGGAATCGACTTGCCCGACTCCACTTGCCGAATTCTAGTGTTCGATGGTCGGCCCTATTCTGAGAACCTCTGCGACCTATATGAGGAGTACTGCCGGCCGCACAGCAAGGCAACCGTCATGCGAATTGTTCGCACGGTCGAGCAAGGCATGGGGAGGAGCGTTCGAGGGGAAAAAGACTACTCTGTAGTTATAGCCATTGGCCCGGATCTGGTTCGCCTGCTTAGAGATAGGGAATCCAAGGAATATTTGTCAGCGCAAATGGCTGCACAGATAGAGATTGGGCTCGATATCGCGGAGATGGCTAGGCAAGACGTAGAGGCAGGACAGCCGCCGGAGGATACCTTCCAAAAGCTCATTCAGCAATGTACCGGCCGTGACGATGACTGGAAGGCTTTCTACGCCGAGCGCATGGACAAAGTGAAGCCGAAAGGAGCGAACAAGGAGATTCTTAGCATCTATGCGAGTGAACTTAAGTCAGAGCAGGCCTATATGAACGGAAATTACTCTGGCGCAATTGAGGAGTTACAGAAGCTTATTGATGGCGGCGTTGTCGATGCCGATGACAAAGGATGGTATCTTCAATCGATGGCACGTTACTCTTACGAAGCTAATCGCCCGGAATCCAAGCGTTTACAAGTCATGGCGCACAAAAAGAATCATCTGTTGCTGAGGCCTCCGTCAGGCGTGACGGTTGCAAAACTGACAGTTGTAAGTCAAGGGAGGGTCGAACGGATTTCCCAATGGGTGGGGGCTTTCGAGAATTACTCCGACCTGGACGTGCGTGTGTCGGATATTTTGGACAAGCTTGTTTTCGGCACGAAGGCGGACAAGTTCGAGCAAGCTCTCGATGAGCTCAGCCGAGCTCTCGGCTTCGCGGGGGAAAGGCCGGATAAAGAGTGGAAGGAGGGGCCAGACAATTTGTGGGCTCTAGATGCTACACAATATATAATGTGGGAATGCAAAAGCGAGGTTAGTATTTTGCGATCCGAGATCAATAAGTCAGAAGCAGAGCAAATGAATCGCTCAAGCTCTTGGTTTGATAAGCATTATCAAGGAATGCAGGTACGGCGTATCATAGTGCACCCTTCTAATACTGTTCAAAGTGCGGCCGCTTTCACGCATGAGGTTCAGGCGATGAGAGAGGCGGAGTTGAAAAAGCTTGTTAAGGCGGTTCGTTCGTTCTTCAAATCTTTTGAGTTGGTAAACTTTAGGGATCTGTCTGCGTCTCAAATACAAAAGGCCATTGATGCTCATGGCCTTTCAGTCGCGGAGCTTCTAGACAACTATTCGAAGAAGCTCAAGAATCTGAAGTAAACTAATCTTTCCGTATTGACACAGGCGGGCGGTGTGGTGTGTGGCTTTTTGAAGCCGCGGCGCCCCACCGCTTTGTCCACGGTGAAACGCAATGCCCCCGTCTGGTTCAAACTCGCTCTCACCAGCAAGAAATGAGTCACACGAGACTACCATGATAAGGGTGCCCAACACACCACGCAGCTTCTTCGACGGGATGGTCTTGCCGGCCTATCGGGACTGGCAGGAGGATCCACAGGCCGAGCATCGCGCAAAGAGCGTGGTCCATAACCTCAATGTGATGGCCGAGCAGACGTTCGCCCATTTCGGCGCGAACAGTGCTGAGGTCTACGGCATGCCTAAGGTGCACCTCTTCCGCAAGGAACAAGCAACCCGGGAGTGCCCGGATTTCCAACTCGTCTGGGATATCGACGACGCCCACAAACACGTTAGCCTTGATGTACGCATCCGGTGAGTGACGCAGGTGCGGATCGAAACGGTCAGCGTCCCGTTCGGTGGATTTTGATGAGTTCCTTGAGGTTCTCGACGCCATCCTCGGTCAGGGCATAGAACCACTGCTCGCCTGGGCCGAACACGGTCAGGCAACCGTCCTCCAGATTCAGCTCGATGGCGATGTCGATCAGCCAATCGACATCTTCGCCAAGGATTTCGGCGACGCGCTCCATGGTCACGAGGTTGCGGGTTCCGGCCATGGATGCTCAATCCGCAGCGGCCGTCTGGCGCAGCCGCTTCCACTCCCAACGGGCAATCTGCTCAATGTGGAACGCAGTCTCCTTGGAATCCTGCCGAGCTTCAAGCTGAAGATCGGCGCGGTGGGCAACACGACCGTCGCGACCCGTGTCCGGGAATGGTCAGCGGTTAAACACCTCCTGGAACCCGTTGCCGAGCCGATTCTACGGGCGCGCGACACTCCAGCCCCGTTAATTCGCCAAGTTGCGCCGCGAGTCGTCGCGTCTGGTGCACGGGAACGACACCTGCCGGAACCTGCCAGTGGCCGATGACCGCACCATGTGTTGGCCGGGACGTGGTGCTGCTCGCCTTACCCAGTCGGCGGCAACAAATGGCTTCCCGAGCGGTGGCACTGCGAAGGCACGTGCAGTCGATCGGGTTGACCCGTTTTTCGTACGGATTCCGTACGCGGCATTCGAGGGAAATTGTTGGGCGCTAAGCCCTTGAAAAGCTTGGAGCGGGTGAAGGGAATCGAACCCTCGTCGTAAGCTTGGGAAGCTTCTGCTCTACCATTGAGCTACACCCGCGCGCCGCATGTTTATAGGCGACGCTTTCGCCGCTTTCAAGCGGTTCGAGCATGCCACAGGCGGGAATCGGAAAGTTCCCGCGGGGAAGCCGCAAAAACCGACACCAAGGGCGAGATCAGTCGCGGAAACAAGGCGGTGCCGCCGGCCACCGGCCGCGCGTCCTCATTCGCAGGCACCCCATAACCCTCATCCGCCACCGGGGCGGTCACCATGCCGGCGGCGCCGGCCAGGGCGCCGGAGACCAGCTCCAGCCCCAGGAAGCGGTCGAGATCCACCGGACCCGGCAGGGCCATGTCCAGCGTCAGCTCCCGCGTGAAGCCGAACCGCGCGTAATAGGGCGCATCACCGACCAGGATCACCGCCCGGTGGCCCAGCGCCGCCGCCTTGTTCAGGCTCATCCGGATCAGCTTGCTGCCCAGCCCGCCGCCCTGCAGCCGGTCCGACACGGCGATCGGGCCGAGCAGGAGCGCCGGCACCGTGCCGCCGATGGTCACCGGCCAGTAGCGGATCGTGCCCTCCAGGATCTCGTTGCCCAATTCGTCGTGCTCGATGGCGACGAAGCCGAGTTCCGGGATCGGGGCGACGCCCTCCCGCAGCTTGTAGGCGGTCTTCTTGAAACGATCCGGGCCGAAGGACCGGTCGAGCAGGGCTTCGATCGCCGCGTCGTGCCGCGGCTCTTCCAGGGAGATCATCATGTCAGGGGCTTCCCGGCAAAAGGACTGTGGTCGGAGGCGGACCGCGCCGCCGCGCCGGGGGAGCGCCGGATCAGTGCCGGCGGAGACCCGAAGCGTCCGCACGCGACCCAAGGACGGCCGCAACCGCGCGCAGCGCGGGGTGGCGTCGTCGTCGGATGCTGATGCTGTGCGGACGAGACATGGGCAAGGCTCTTCGGCCGTTGCAGGGACCTCGCATATATCATCGGCGGACAGGGGGTTCAAGCGATCGTGAATGGGCCGGAACCGGCCCGCTGCGCATGGCTTACCGGTGTGTCCTGCATGCATCGCCGTCGCACGCGTCTCGCCGCTTCGGGGCATCCGGAGGGGGTGTCCCCCGCTCCACCACTGGACAGGCGCTTTCCCCCGCCCCTATTCTCAGGGCCGGGAGTGCCGCCATGTACACGAAAGTCACCCGCGCGATCCGCGTCACCGTCCAACCGGTCTTTCTCGACGAGCAGTCCATGCCCGCCGAAAGCCGCTATGTCTGGGCCTATCACGTCCGGATCGAGAACGAAGGCCCGGAAACCGTCCGGCTGCGCACACGCTATTGGCACATCACCGACGCGCTGGGGCGCGTGCAGGAGGTTCGCGGGCCAGGCGTGGTGGGCGAACAGCCGGTGCTGGAACCCGGCGGCAGCTTCGAATACACCAGCGGAACGCCGCTTCCCACGCCGTCCGGCATCATGGTCGGCTCCTACCGGTTCGAAACGGGCGGCGGCGAGGCCTTCGACGTGGCGGTCCCCGCCTTCTCGCTGGACAGCCCGCACCAGCCCCGCCAGCTGAACTGACGCCGGTCGCTTGACGGCCGTCGTTGAAAAACCGCCGGCCGCGCGCAGCCGATCGCCGCAGCGCGGGCTGAAAGTCCGAGTCCGGCGCCTTGACTGTGGGACCTTCGAACCCACTTGCGCCATACTCAGCCCTGCTGCCTGCCGGCTTTCTCGAAGATCCCGGTGATCCGGGCGAGCAGCGGGTCGTATTCATACCTGACTGGCCGGCTTCGGCATTGTCTGCCGCGGCGGCAGCCCGCATGTGGTTAGAACTTGTTTGACTCAGACCCTGTTTGACCAGGTATCGAAAGGCTTCGCTCCGTGACGGCTTCCAAGACTCCGCACGCCGACAACGTCCTCTGCGGCCCCGGCCACCCCGTCGGCACCAGCCACAGCGAGACCGCGCGCCCCACCCGTGCCGAGGCCGAGGATGCCGTCCGCACGCTGATCCGCTGGGCTGGCGACGATCCGGCGCGCGAGGGCCTGGTCGGCACGCCGGACCGGGTGGTCCGCTCCTACGAGGAGTTCTTCGCCGGTTATGCCATCGACCCCGAGGATATCCTCGCGCGCACGTTCGAGGAGACCGACGGCTACGACGAGATGGTCGTCCTGCGCGACATCCGGCTGGAATCCTACTGCGAGCACCACATGGTGCCGATCATCGGCAAGGCGCATGTCGCCTACCTGCCCCGCCAGCGGGTCGTCGGCATCTCCAAGCTGGCGCGGCTCGTCGAGGCCTACGCCAAGCGCCTGCAAATCCAGGAGAAGATGACGGCGCAGATCGCCAACACCATCGATCAGGTGCTCCAGCCCGAAGGCGTCGCCGTGGTGATCGAGGCGCAACACCAGTGCATGACCACCCGCGGCGTGCACAAGACCGGCGTGACCATGGTAACCAGCCGGATGCTGGGCGCCTTCCGCAGCGACCCGTCCACCCGGCGCGAGTTCCTGTCGATGATCGGCAACCCAGGCTCCCGCGCGGAGTGAGCCAAGTCCGCCTTAATCCGCGCGGATGCCGTGCTGGCGCAGCAGGCTGTAAAGAGTCGGGCGGCTGACCCCGAGCAGGCGCGCCGTCGCCGACAGGTTGCCGCCGGAGCGGGCCAGCGAGTCGAGCAGGGCACGCCGCTCCGTCTCGTCGCGCAGGACGCGCAGGGTCGGCGGGGCGTCCCCGATGGCCAGCCGGCGCCCTTCCAGCTCCAGGTCGGCACGCCGGAAGGCGCGCTGCACCACCCCGGCCAGTTCCTGCGCGTCGATCGGCTTGCCGCACACCTCGTGGGCGCCGCGGGCCACCGCGCGGACCGCCAGCACCCGCTGGTCGTGCGGGGCGAGCGCGATGACCTTGATCGACGGCGCTTCGCCCAGGATCAGTGACAGGGCGTCCAGGCCGTCGCCGCCTCCGTTCGGCGATTCGGTCAGTTGCGCCAGATCGACCGACAGGGCCACCACCGGCGGCCGGTGCGCCCGCACCGCCTCCAGCGCGTCCGCCACGTCGCCCGCGGCGACGATCCGGCACACCGGCAGGGCGTCCTGGACCCGGCCTTCCAGGGTGGGATCGTCATCGACGACAAGCAGCGTGCGTGGGACCATGATTCTCCAACTCTCCGACCGGGAAGCGGGCCGGCGGTCAGAATCGCGGCAGGCGGCCCGTCTGTCCAAGGCGCGTTGGCATGAACACGGACGCAATTTGGGCAAAATTGCGTCGTCGAAAGGGGTGCACCGCGGCGGTGCACCCTTCCTCCGTCCCCCCTCTCCCGCTTGTCGGAGCGGTCTGCTAAGCTCCCGACGTGGAAGGGCGTATCCGCGCCTGGGGAGCAAGGTCGAGATGGCGGCGAAGGTCACACCGGCGGTGAACGCGGCGAAGGCGGCGGGGATGGCCCATCGCCTGATGGAGTATGAGTACGACCCCTCGGCGGACGCCATCGGCCTGCACGCCGCGGCGGCCATGGGGCTGGACCCGGCGGTGGTCTACAAGACGCTGATCGTCCAGTTGGAGCCGAAGGCGCTGGCCTGCGTCGTCATCCCCGTCGCGGCGAAGCTGGACCTGAAGGCGCTGGCCGCCGCAGCAGGCGCCAAGAAGGCCGATCTCGCCGACCCCGCCCTGGCCGAGCGGACCACCGGCTACATGGTCGGCGGCATCAGCCCGCTCGGCCAGCGCAAGGCCCTGCCCACCTTCATCGACGTCAGCGCCGAGGCCTTGCCGGAAATGGTCGTCAACGGTGGGCGCCGCGGCCTGCAGATCGCCCTGGCCCCGGCGGATCTGGCCCGCGCCACCAAGGCCGTGGTGCGGCGGATCGTGGTGCAGTAGGAGAAACGGGCGGAAGCCGTCAGCGTCGTCCGCCAATTCCACGGTGCACCCTGGTCACCCGGCCGCCTGTCGGTCCGGCCGCCGCGCTCCGGCCCACAGGGTGCCCAACCCGGCCGCGGCGATCAGTCCCCCGCCGAGCAGCACCGCGGGCGACGGGCTTTCGCCCCACCATAGGAAGCCGATGGCCGCCGAGGCCGCGATCCCCAGATAGTCGATGGGCGCCAGCACCGCCGCGGGCGCCCGGCGGAAGGCGGCGGCGTTCAGCAGGATGGCCGCCCCCGCGGCAAAGCCCAGCAGCAGGAAGACCGGCAGATCGGCCGTCTCGGGCATCCGGAAACCGGTCAGCAGAGCCGCC
The DNA here is from genome assembly GCF_056402275.1 of Azospirillum sp. P4_B5. NCBI lineage: Bacteria > Pseudomonadati > Pseudomonadota > Alphaproteobacteria > Rhodospirillales > Azospirillaceae > Azospirillum > Azospirillum sp. P4_B5. The sequence continues at coordinate 311,593 of NZ_JBFUHT010000001.1, read as the reverse complement.
GGGGCGGTCAGCAGGCACCCCGCCAGCACGAAGACCAGCCCGGTCGCCGCCGGCCCGTCGGCCTGGGCCGTCCGCCGGGTCGCCAGAATGCAGACCGCGTTCAGGAAGGCCATGGCGAGCATGGCGAGGCTCCACGGCTCCAGCCGAGTCGGCGGGGCGATCAGGATGACCCCGGCCATCCCCAGCGCGACGCAGAGGGCGGAGGCCGCCCCCGCCCGCTCCCCGATGGCCGGGCCGGACAGCAGCACCACGAACAGCGGTGCGGCATAGGAGAGAGCGACCAGATCGGCGAAGGGCAGATGCTGGGTCGCCGCGTAGAAGATCAACGCCGCCCCGACGCCGCTCAGCGCCCGCACGGCGTGGCTGCCGGGCCGGGTGACGGACAGGGCGCGCCGCCCGGCCATCGCGACGGCCGCCGGGGCGACCACCGGCAGCGACAGCAGGAAGCGCAGGAACAGCACCTCCGCCGCGCCGTAGCGGGCGCCCAACTCGCGGGCCAGCGCCCCGGCGGTCAACACCAGGGCGAGCGACGCCGCCATCAGCAGCGCCGCCCCCGCGATGCCGGACCGCCACTCCGCGCCCGCGGAAACAGGCAGGCGCTCCGCGCCCGTCCGGGTGGTCAGGACGGTCCGCTCAGCGGGCGGAACGCTCAAGCGTCGCACACTCCCTTAGGAACTCCTCGCGCAGGTCGCGCGACTCCAGCATCTCGCCGTGGAAGGAGCTGTTGACCATGCGGCTGTCGTGGCCGGCGCGCACGCCGCGGTGGGTCTTGCACATGTGCACGGCGCTGATCCGCACGGCCAGCCCGCGGGGCCGGGTGGCCTCGACGATGAAGTTGCCGATCTGCTTGACCAGTTCCTCCTGGATCTGGAAGCGGGCGGCGAAATGGTCGACGATCCGGTCGTACTTGGACAGGCCCAGGATGTTGCCGCCCTCGGCCGGCAGGATGCCGATGAAGGCCGTGCCGTAGATCGGCATCAGATGGTGCGCGCAGGTGGAGCGCACGGCGATCGGGCCGGTGACGATCAGATGGTCGAATTCCTCGGCGTTCCTGAATTCGGTCAACTCGGGCGGCGCCGTGAAGCGGCCCTTGAGAAGCTCGCGCACCAGCATCTTGGCGACGCGGCGCGGCGTGTCGCGGGTGTTGTGGTCGTTGCGGTGGTCGATCCGCAACACGTCGAGCAGTTCCTCGACCTTCCGCGCCGCGGCGTCGATCATGGCCGCCTCGCCCGCGGCGTCCAGCGGCGTGTCGAGCGCCTCGTTCGACCGGCGCGCCTCCATCGCCTCCTGCACGAGGGCGAGAACATTTGCCTGCACCGTCATAAAACCCGATCCCTTCTTTGCTTTGCTTATTTCCGGCAAGGCCGATGCCGGTTGTTCTCAAACCTGGCTGGCCGGCTCCGGGCGCGGCGCCGGCCCACCGACCCGTTCCGCCGGGAAATGGAGAGAGGCCCGGAGACCGGCCCCCGCCGCGCCTTCCAGCAGCAGGCAGCCGCCATGCGCCTCCATCAGGCTCTTCACGATGCTGAGCCCCAACCCCGATCCTTGGAAACGGCGGGTCGCGCCATCCTCCGCCTGATAGAACGGCTGGGCGGCCTTTTCAATCTGCTCCGGCGTCATGCCGATGCCTCGGTCCTGAACGGCGATGACGAAGCCGCCCTGCGGGTCCAGCCACGCCTGCACCTCGATCACCGACGGGGCGGTGCTGAACTTCACCGCGTTGGACAGCAGGTTCAGCAGCATCTGCCGCACCGCCCGCTCGTCGGCCTGAAGCACCGGCCAGACCGCCCCCGCGGCCGTCCGGATCGTCCGGCCGCGCCCGGCCTGGGTGCCCAGCACGGTGGCGATGGCGGTGCCCGTCACCTTGCGCGGGTCCACCGAATCGAAGGTCAGATTGGCATGGCCCGATTCCATCTGGGCGACCGTCAGGATGTCGATGACCAGACCCAGCATGTGCCGGGCGCTGGTCAGGATGTAGCCCGCATACTGGGCGTGCTCCCGGCGGGAACTCTCCCTGGCGTTTTCCTTCGTGCTTCCGGGCGTCGTTCTTCCGGAAGGGGCGCCGACGGCGCCGGGGCGACCGCCGCCATGGATCTCGCCGTCATCGCTGATCAGTTCCGAAAAGCCGATGATCGCGTTCAGCGGGGTGCGCAGTTCGTGGCTCATGGTCGCCAGGAAGCGGGTCTTGGCCTGGCTGGCCTCCTCCGCCTGGGCGATGGCGGTTTGCAGCGCGCCGGCCATCGCCTCCATCCGGTCGTGCGCCCGCCGGATGGCCCGGTTCTGGATCAGCAGCACGGTGATGAACAGAACGCCGCAGACCGCCAGACCGGCGGCCAGCGCGGAGAACAGCCCATGCAGATAGAGCAGGTGGTCGTGCCCCTCGTCCACCAGTTCCCCACCGAACTGGGAAGCGACGGAGGCGAAGGCGTTGAGTTCGCGGTCGACGGGTTCCAGCACCGCCAGGGCGGCCAGAGCCTTGTCCGCCGGCGGCAGCGGCCCGGCCAGGATCGTGCCGACGGTGTTCAGCGCCTCCTCCAGCCGGGCCACCGTGCGGCGATGCTGCGGGTAGCGGTCCATGAAGAGGGAAGCCTGCCCCCGCCCCAGCACGGCGATGCGGTTGCGCACGATGTCCAGCCGGAGTTGCACCTCCTCCGCATCGACCTTGGCGCCCGGAAGGGCGCTGGCCAGGATGCGCTGCTCAAGCCGCGTCACCTCGCCCACCGTCTGGCTGGCGGCCCAGGCGAAGTTGTAGGGCGCGGCGCCGCGCAGCGCCTCGCCGTAATTTACCACCAGCAGCGACAGATAGGCGGCGGCCAGGCCGAATCCCCCGGTCAGGATGGCCAGCCAGAGCCCAATGCGGCGCGTGCGGTCCTCCGACGCCCAGCCCAGCAGGCGGGACAGCCGCGAACTCCCTTTCGGCGCGGTCTCGGTCGGCGGAGTCACGGGGGGTGCCTTCACTTCACGGTCAGACGGGCAACCTGCCAGACCGAGCGTCCGAAATATTTCTGCCGGTTGGCTTCCGGATCATGGTCGAAATCATAGACGATGAACAGCGGTCCCTTGTCGCTGACCGGCATGTAGGCCCCGTCGCGCTTCAGCGCCAGGATCACCTTGCGGTCGCGCACGTCGTCCATGGGGATTTCGCCGGTGTAGTCGTTCAGCGCCGTCGCGGTCAGCGTTTCGCCGCGCGCCTCGACACGCTCCATCAGGCGGGCCAGCGGCACCCCCTCGAAGGTCACCGGTTCCTTGTACCAGGGGGTGGCGGTGGTGAAGGTCACCATGCCCAGCGCCTCCAGCATGGGACGGTCGAAGACTGCCATACCGTCGCGGTTGGTCACCCCGATCTGGCCCGACACGACCAGGATCGGCTTTTCCGTCGGCTCCGGCAGCGTCCCGGCGCTGGCCGCGCCGGCAAGTACAAACAACGCCAGGGCGATAAGACGGCAAACAACTCTATCCACCATATCGGCTAACCGTCCGCTATTCGGCCATGCAACTTTTATCATGATTGCATTCTACGAACGATCCAACGAAAATTCTGTAAAAATCAGCCCCTCAATTTTCTCATACGGAAAGGCATATCGAAATTCGTTCATATTTGGCTCATGAAATGACCAGCCTGCAACGATTCGGCATCATTGTTTCTCTCCGGCTTTTCACATCCTTCCCATGCACATCCCAACCAACGGAACGCTTATGGACGCATTGATTCCGATCCCCTCCGCCCCCCTGCCACCGGCCGGCTACATCCTGGGAATCGGAACGAACGTGGAACCCGATCGGAACGCCGTGCGGATCGCCACCCGTCTGGCCGACCTGTTCGGGTCTGTCCTGATCAGCCGCTTCTACCGAACGGACCCGGTCGGCATGTCGAGCGTCCACCCCTTCGTCAATTACTGCGCCTATGTGCCGAGCGCGCTGGAGCCGGCCTGCTGCAAGAGGCTGTGCGTGGAGATCGAGCTGGCGCTGGGCCGCGACCGCGCACACCCCTGCTGCAAGACGCGCGACCGCCCCGCCGACATCGACCTGATCGGGCGGGTGAGCCGCCCGATCGCGGCGGACGGCCTGACAGCCCTGCGTCCCGATGCCTATCTGGCCGCCCCCTTCGCGGAGATCGCCGCTCTGCTGACCAAGCGTACCGTCCCACTGCCGCGGGGCGAGCTGTGCGCCGCCGCCATGCCGGGTTGCCGCAGCGGCTCCCCCCGGTTAGGCGAGACGCCGGCCTCCATCCACCGCGACGACAGCGCCGGTCTGATAGTGGTTCTGGAGGATGGCCTCCACCGCCATGCCGACGGCCTCCACCCCGCCCTCCTCGCCGAGCAGAGTCTCTGACAGCACCCGCGCCCGCGCCTCGGGGCCGTGCCAGTCCTTGAACAGGATCGGCCCCGGCTGGACGACGTTGACCTTCACCTTGGGGGCCAGCCGCTTGGCGAAGGACAGCGCGAGATTCTGAAGCCCGGCCTTGCTGGCGCAATAGGCGTCGAAGGCCGGGTTTGGGTTGTCGGCGTAGATGTCGGTGATGTGGACGATGTCGGCCCGCCGCGCCGAACAGGCGTCCAGCAGCGGCGCCAACTCGCGGTTCAGCGCGAAGGGCGCGCGGACATGAACGGCGTGAAAGACGTCGAGCTGCCGCAGCGCGTCCGCGGTGTCCGCCGCCGTCGCTGCGAAGGCCGAGGCGTTGTGGATCACCGCCCGCAGACTGCCGGCCACGGCCCGCACCGCTTCGGCCAGCCGCGGCCCACCGTCCGGATCGGCCAGATCGCCTTGCAGACAGACCGCCCCGGCGGCGCGCAGCCGTTCCACACCGTCGGTGGGCGTGCGGTAATGGGCAATGACGGGGTGCCCCAGCGCCATCATCCGCTCGGCCAGATGCAAACCGACGCGGCGGCCGGCGCCGGTGACGAGAACAGCGTCCAGCAACAGGGGTGCGGTCATGGGCAGGGCCTTCGGCAGACTGCGGAACCGGTCGCGGAAGGAGGTGGTGGTGACCCCGGCTGGACTCGAACCAGCTGCCTACGGTTTAGGAAACCGTCGCTCTATCCAGATGAGCTACGGGGCCACGGCGCTGAACATAGCGGCTCCGCCGCGACTTGCCAACCATCCGTCTCCGGCCCGTCTCCGGCCCATCCGGAGGCCCATCCGGAGGCCCGTCCGGAGGCCCTGCGGGCCGGCATGCCGAAAAGGTCACCGTTGGCGGCCGCGCGGCGCATGGCGCGGCCGGCGAATCCGCTGGGCATGGGCACGCCGCTGCGTATACTGCGCCCATGGCACGCATGCTTTACCTGCGCGACATCGAGGTCGATGTGCACGTCCGCTGCCGCGCCTGCGGCCACGAGGGCGTGCTGCCGCGCGCGGACATGAACCGGCGCTTCGGCCCCAACTACCCGGTTCTGTCCATCGCCCCCCATTACCGCTGCTCGCACTGCAATTCCCGCGACACCGAAAGCCGTCCGGCGCCCCCGCCCTTCGCCACGCCGGTGACGGCGATGCCCATGGAGGAGGACGCCCCGTCCTTCACCGGCCCGCTGGCCGCCCTGCAAGGGCTGCTCGACGCGATGCGGACCCGCGGCGAGCCGATGGACGAGCCGGAGGCAGAGGACGCGACCCCGGCCATACGGGCGCCCGCCCCCGCACCGACCGCCGCTCGGCATGACCCCGACGCGCTGGATCTGGACTTGGATCTGGAACTGGAGCGGCTGGTCGCGGACGGTGGCGCTGCTCCCGAGGCGGGCCGGCGCCCGCTGTGGGAGCCTGTGTCGCTCGCCGATCTCGCCGGCCACGACGATGACGCGGTGGATGACGCGGAGCGGAGCGCCGACGGGACGGATTTCGACGACGACGAGGATTGGAGCCCGCGCCGCTGGACTCTTTTGGACCCGGACGCCGATCAGGATGACGGTGAGGACGACGAGGCGGATCGGGCCGAGGCCATCGCCCCACCGCCGGCACCGCCCATCCGGTCGAGCCACCCGGCGGTTGCAGACGATCCGGACGATGCCTCCCGCTCCTTCGATCGCACCATCGCGGCGCTGCGCAGCATCCTGGACGGCCGTGGCGACGGCGCCCGCGCGGAGGAGGCTGCGTCTCCGTCGCCTCCCCCGCCGCCGGCCTTTTCGATCACGGCTCTCTCGATCCCGGCTCTCTCGATCAAGGACGCCATCGATCACCCGGGCGGTGTCTCTCAGGATGACGATCGGGACGACGACGGCCACGGCGACGACCCCGGCGACGACCCCGGCGACGACCCCGCCGACGACCCCGATGAGGCGGAGCCGTCCAACGACGACATCCTCGGCTTCGCCATCCGCGATCCGGACAAGGCCCCGCCGCCATGGGAGCGCCCCCGGGAGCGCGACCCCGCGCCCACCGGCAGCGAACCGCTGGACCGCACCATCGCCGCCCTGCGCAGCATGGTCCAGAAGGCCGCCGCCGACCGCGACGAGGACGAAGGCAAGGACGACCGCGACGGCGGCGTGGTGACTCCGCTGTTCGGCCGCTCGCGCAAACCGGCCGACGATGGCGATGGTGATGTTGATGACGGCCCGGAGGATGACGACGCGGAGGACCGGGAGGCCGGGGCCGACCATGCCTTCTGGAACCGGGAGGACGCGGATGGGGCGGTCGGGGACGACGAGCCGGACGAGGACGGCGCCCCCGTGTTGCGCAAGTCCGCCCAGGAACAGGAGATGGAAGAGGCGCTGCGCGCCCTGCGCGCGCTTGTCGAGGCGGAAAGCGATCTGGACGACCCGCCCAGCCCGGCCTGGACAAGCGAGGCGACCACCCGTCCCGAGGCGGACGCCCTGCCCGGCTTCAAGCCGCTGCCGCGCCGCACGCCGGAAGCGACCCCTGAAGAGGACGCCGACGAGCCTCTGGACCTCGTTGCGCCGGCCCCGGTGATCGAACCGGAAAAGCCCAAGCCCAGCGCCGGAAAACGAGCCGAAAGCAACGAGTCCGCGAAGAAGGCCGCCAAGGACGATTCGGGCACGCTCGGCAAGACCCTGGCGGCGCTGCGCAACATGCTGGAGTTGGACGGCAAGCAGGGGCGTTGAGGTCCCGCTTGCCCGTCCCTTTGGATCAGCCGTTTTCCGCCAGGACCGTGCCCGCCAGATAGAGCGAGCCGCAGATCAGCATCCGGGCCGGGCCATCGACCCGCCCCCTCAGGCTTTCCAGCGCACCCGCCACGTCCGCCACCGCCGCGCTGTCGGCGATGCCGCAGGCGCGGGTGGCCGCGGCGGTGTCCTCCGCCGTCAGCGACGCCTCCTCGCCGGGGATGGCGACGGTGCGGGCGGCGGTGACGAAGGGCGCCAGCGGTCCCAGGAACTCCCGCGGCTCCTTGCTCGCCAGCATGCCGTAGACCAGCAGCAGGGGCCGCTCCGGCTCCTCCTCCGCCCAGCGCGCGGCCTGGACGGCCAGCACCTCGCCCGCCGAGTCGTTGTGGCCGCCGTCCAGCCACAGGTCCCAGCCGGCGGGCAGAGCCTCGACCAGGGGGCCGCGGGTCAACCGTTGCAGGCGGGCCGGCCACTCCACGGCGGCGAGGCCGCGGCGCACCGCCGCGTCATCCACCGCCTCGGCCACCACCACCGGCAGATGGTCCAGGCAGGCCAGCGCCACCCCGGCGTTGACGATCTGGTGCGCCCCGGCCAGCCCCGGCAGCGGCAGCTCGATGCAGCGGCGGGCGCTCTCGAAGCGGAAGCCGCCGTCGGTCGGGGTGACCGACCAGCCGGAAACCGGCGCGCCCACCGTCTCGGCGCGGATGGCCAGGGTGCGGGCGGCCTCCTCCGCAGGCTGCGGGAAGATCACGGCGGGGACGCCCGGCTTGAAGATGCCGGCCTTCTCGCCCGCGATGGCCTCCAGCGTGTCGCCGAGGAACTGGCGGTGGTCGTAGGAGATGCGCGTGATCGCGGTAACCGCCGGGCGGTCCACCACGTTGGTGGCGTCCAGCCGCCCGCCCAGCCCGGTTTCCAGCAACACCACGTCCGCCGGCTCCCGCGCGAAGGCGAGCAGGGCGGCGACCGTCGTCACCTCGAAGAAGGTGATGGGTCCGCCGCCGTTCGCGACCTCGCATTCCTCCAGCAGGGCGGTCAGCCGGTCGTCATCGATCAGCGTCCCCGCCAGCCGGATGCGCTCGTGGAACCGCACGAGGTGCGGCGAAGTGTAGACATGCACCCGCAGCCCCGCAGCCTCCAGCATCCCCCGCAGGAAGGCGAGCGTCGAGCCCTTGCCGTTGGTGCCAGCCACATGGACCACCGGCGGCAGGCGCCGCTCGGGATGGTCCAGCGCGGCGAGCAGCCGGTGCACGCGGTCCAGCGATAGGTCGATGACCTTGGGGTGCAGCCCCTTCAGCCGGTCGAGAACCGGATCGGCGAGCGACATCGCGGGATCAGGCCGGCTGCTCGGAGCCGGTCCTTTCGGCGCCAGCTTGACCCGGCGTCTCGTCGGCGGCCTCCGCCTGGCTGCGCGGCTCTTCCACCGGGACGGCCGCAACCGGCAGCGCTTCCGGCGCCACGGCCAGGACCGGCTGCATCAGCAGGGTCAGGACGCGCGACAGGGTCGGGCGCAGGTCGCGGCGATGGACGACCATGTCCACCATGCCATGCTCCTGGAGGTATTCGGAGCGCTGGAAGCCCTCCGGCAGGGTCTCGCGGATCGTGCTCTCGATCACGCGGGCGCCGGCGAAGCCGATCTGCGCGCCCTTCTCGGCGATGTGGATGTCGCCGATCATCGCGAAGGAGGCGGTGACGCCGCCGGTCGTCGGGTCGGTCAGCACCACGATGTAGGGCAGGCCCGCTTCCTTGACCATCTCCACCGCGATGGTGGTGCGCGGCATCTGCATCAGCGACAGGATGCCTTCCTGCATGCGCGCCCCGCCCGAGGCCGGGACGACGATCAGCGCCGCCTTCTGGGCGATGGCGGTGCGGGCGGCGGCCAGGATGCCCTCGCCCACCGCGATGCCCATCGAGCCGCCCATGAAGCCGAAGTCGAAGGCCGCGACGACCGCCGGCTGCCCGCCGATCAGGCCGGAGCCGACGACGATGGCGTCATGCCGGCCCGTCTTGGTCTGGGCCTCCTTCAGGCGGTCGGTGTAGCGCTTCTGGTCGCGGAACTTCAGCGGATCGACCACCGACTTCGGCAGTTCCACCGACTGGTAATCGCCCTCGTCGAACATCGAGGCCAGCCGCTTGATCGGGTCCAGCCGCATGTGGAAGCCGCAATGCTGGCAGACGTTGAGGTTCTCCTCCAGATCGCGGTGGAAGAGCATCGCCTCGCAGCTCGGGCACTTGTGCCAGAGGTTGTCGGGAACCTCCTTGCGGGCATAGAGGGCGCGGATCTTGGGACGGACGTAGTTGGTAAGCCAGTTCATCGAATTCTTCCTGATATCCCGCTCAGCCGGCGCTCTCGGCCCGGCGATCTAGGCCGGCGCACTCAGACGCGCGCGCCGCGCACGCCGCCGGCCAGTTCCCGGACGAAGCCCAGCACATCCTCGGCCAGACCCGGACGGGCCTTGCCGTCCGCGTCCAGCCCGCCGGCCAGCCGCGTGACGATGGCCGAGCCGACCACCGCCGCGTCGGCGACGCGGGCGACGTCGGCCGCCTGCTCCGGCGTCTTGATGCCGAAGCCGACCGCCACCGGCAGGTCGGTGTGGCGCTTCAGACGCTCCACCGCGGCGCCCACCGCGGCGTTGTCGGCGCTGGCAGCACCGGTGATGCCGGCGATCGACACGTAATAGACGAAGCCCGAGGTGTTCTGGAGAACCGTCGGCAGGCGCTTGTCGTCGGTGGTCGGTGTCGCCAGGCGGATGAAGTTCACCCCGGCCTTCAACGCCGGGATGCACAGCTCCTCGTCCTCTTCGGGCGGCAGGTCGACGACGATCAGCCCGTCCACCCCGGCCTCGATCGCGTCGGCCAGGAAGCGGTCCACCCCATAGGCGTGGATCGGGTTGTAATAGCCCATCAGGATGACCGGCGTGTCGGCGTCCGTCGCGCGGAAGCCGCGCACGAGGTCCAGCGTCTTGCGCGCCGTCGTCCCGGCGTGGAGCGCGCGCAGGCTGGCCGCCTGGATCGCCGGGCCGTCGGCCATCGGGTCGGAGAAGGGCAGCCCCAGCTCGATCAGGTCGGCGCCCGCGGCGGGCAGGCCGTGCAGGACGGCGCGGCAGGTCTCCAGATCCGGGTCGCCCGCGGTGATGAAGGTGACGAGGCCGGCGCGGCCCTCCGCCTTCAGCGCGGCGAACCGCCGGGCGATGCGGCCGTTGTCGACGGACTTGTCGTTGAGGGCGCTCACAGCTTCACTCCCAGATGCTGGGCGACGGAGAAGATGTCCTTGTCGCCGCGGCCCGACAGGCAGAGCACCATCAGGTGGTCCTTGGGCAGTTTCGGGGCGCGCTTCACGATCTCCGCCAGCGCGTGCGCCGATTCCAGCGCGGGGATGATGCCCTCGGTGCGGGCGCAGAGCTGGAAGGCGTCCAGCGTCTCCTGGTCGGTGGCCGAGACATACTCGACGCGCCCGATGTCGTGCAGCCAGCTGTGCTCCGGCCCGACGCCCGGATAGTCGAGGCCGGCGGAGATGGAGTGGCCTTCCAGGATCTGCCCGTCCTCGTCCTGCAGCAGGTAGGTGCGGTTGCCGTGCAGGACGCCGGGGCGCCCGCCGGTGATCGAGGCGGCGTGGGCCAGCGGCCCCTTGTCGATGCCGTGGCCGGCGGCCTCGACCGCGACCATCTGGACCGACGGATCGTCGAGGAAGGGGTGGAACAGGCCGATGGCGTTGGAGCCGCCGCCGACGCAGGCGACGAGGCTGTCGGGCAGGCGGCCCTCCAGCTCCTGCATCTGCACGCGCACCTCGTCGCCGATCACCGACTGGAAGTCGCGGACCATGGCGGGGTACGGGTGCGGGCCGGCGGCCGTGCCGATCAGGTAGTAGGTGTCGGCGACGTTGGTGACCCAGTCGCGCAGCGCCTCGTTCATCGCGTCCTTGAGCGTCCGCGCGCCGGAAGTCACCGGGACCACCTCGGCCCCCAGCAGCTTCATGCGGAAGACGTTGGGCTGCTGGCGGGCGATGTCGGTCTCGCCCATGTAGATGACGCAGGGCATGTCGAACAGCGCGCAGACCGTGGCGGTCGCGACACCATGCTGGCCGGCGCCCGTCTCGGCGATGATCCGCTTCTTGCCCATGCGGCGGGCGAGCAGGATCTGGCCGATGCAGTTGTTGATCTTGTGCGCGCCGGTGTGGTTCAGCTCCTCGCGCTTGAAGTAGATCTTCGCGCCGCCGAGCTTCTCCGTCAGGCGTTCGGCGTAGTAGAGCGGGTTCGGGCGGCCGACATACTGCTTGAGCTGCTCGCGGATCGCACCCTCGAAGGCGGGATCGGCCCGGGCCTCGCGGTAGGCTTTCTCCACCTCAAGGATCAGGGGCATCAGCGTCTCGGCGACGAAGCGTCCGCCATAGATGCCGAAATGCCCGCGCTCGTCGGGACCGGAACGGTAGGTGTTGGGTCTGGTCATGGCCTGGGAAACTGCCTGAAGCGGGCCGCGCGGCGCCCGGAAGGCGCCACCATAGCGGCGGATCGCCCGGATTTGAAGCGTTCGCCGAACCTTTCGCCGAACATGCCCACAACATGGGAAAAGCCGCGGCGAAGGCAATGAGGCAATGCGGCATGGCCGGCCAAGCGGCATGGCGGAGCGCCGCCGCCCGCCCCCCCGCTCACCCGCCCTCATCCCCCAAGCGGCGGGGCGTAGTGCAGGCCGCCGTTCATCCACAGCCCGTTCATCCCGCGGTCGATGCCCAGCGGCGAGGCGGCACCCAGATGGCGGTCGAAGATCTCGCCGTAGTTCCCGACCTGCGTGACCACGCGGAAGGCCCAGTCGTCGTCCAGCCCCAGCCCCCAGCCAACCCCCGTATCGGCCCCGAGGAAGCGGCGCACCTCCGGATCCTGCGCCTCCTCCCTCAGGCGGACGGCGTTGGCGGCGGTGATCCCCTTCTCCTCGGCCAGGACGGTGGCCAGGAACACCCAGCGCACGACGTCGAACCACCGCCGCTCGTCCGGGCGGACCATCGGCCCCAGCGGCTCCTTGGAGATCGCCTCCGGCAGGATGACGTAGTCGTCGCGCTCGGGGGCCTTCAGCAGGCGCTGGGCGTGCAGGCCGATGCGGTCGCTGGTGTAGAGGTCGCAGTGGTGGTTGAAGAAGGCCGACAGCGCCCCCTCGGTCGAGCGCACCGGCTTCAGGCGGAAGCGCACGCCGGTGCGGGCCATCCAATCCTCCAGGTTGCGCAGGCTGGTGGTCTGCTCGATCACGCAGACCGAGGCGCCGGCCGGCAGGTCGGACAGGCGGGCGACGCCCTGGGCGCGATGCGCGATGAATCCCTGGCCGTCGAACAGGTAGACCGCCGGGAAATCGATGCCGAAGGTGGCGTCGCGCTGCAGGGTCCAGGTCGTCCCCTCCATCACCACGTCCACCTCGCCGTTGCGCAGGATGGCGAAGCGGTTCTCGGAATTGGTCTCGACGAACTCCACCCGGTCGGCGCCGCCCGCGACGGCGGCGGCCAGCGCCCGGCACATGTCCACGAAGAAGCCGCGCCAGTCGCCGCTGTCGTCCACCGCCGCCAGACCGGCGCCGCTGGACGAGACGCCGCAGCGCAGCAGCCCGCGCTCCCGCACGTCCTCCATGGTTTCGGCCCGCGGACCGCCGGATGGCGCGGACACCGCCGCCGCCAGAACCGCGGCGACCACCGCGGCCCGCGCGAAAGACTGGACCAAGCCCATCGACCACCCCTCTGTGCCACCCACGATCAGCTTTGGTCCGGCAACCGAGGCGGGTCAAGTCCGCCCGGCGCCCCCTTGCCCGTTGCCCCATGGCGCAGCGTGTGATTGCGGCGCGGGTGTGCGAATTGCGCCCGGTCGATTGCCCGTGTTATCTCAAACGGACGACAAGAAAGCGAGGCACGGGCATGCGGCTTCCCCGGCTGGGCGTGGCGTTCCGCATCCTGGCGGGTCTGACCGTGATCGCCGGCCTGACCGCCGCCACCGGCGTGGTGGCCGTCTCCCTCTTCGCCCGCTTCCACCAGGGGTTCGAGCAGATCGCCACGGCCAAGGTGCCCGGCCTCGTCAACGCCTCGCAACTGGCCCAGCAGAGCGGCACGCTGGCCGCCAACGCCCCGGCCCTGGTGGCGGTGCAGAGCCAGTCGGTGCGCGAATCGGTGATGGCCCGGCTGAGCGACCAGATCGCCCTGCTGGAAGATCTGATGAACCGTCTGCGCGACCGCGGCACCGACGTGGCCGACGTGGCCGAGTTGCAGCGCCGCAAGAACGAGCTGGTCGCCAACCTGATGACCCTGAACACCCAGGTGGAGCGCCAGCTCGCCGCCGCCGCGGAGACGGGCGGGTTGGTCGGCCGCCTGATGCAGCTGGCCGAGCGCATCCGCGACGCCGAGGAGTCGATCCGGAACAAGACCCCCGCCCCCCGGACCCTGGCGGAGTGGGAGGCGGCCCAGGGCGTCGAACGGCGGGTCGACCTGTGGACGGCGGAGGCGCAGCACGCCATCCTGCTGATGCTCGCCGCCTCCCGTGCCGACCACGAGGCGCGGGTGGACCGGCTGCGGCAGGATTACCGCGCCGCGATGGACCGCGCGGCGGAGGTCGTGGCCGGCCTGCCGCCCGGCGCCGCCTTCGACCTGGAGCCGCTGTACCGGGAGCTGGAGGCGCTGGGGCTCGGGGAACACAACCTGTTCAACAGCCGCCTGACGGAAATCGCACTGGCCCGCGCCATCAAGGGGTCGATCACCCGCAACCAGAACGTCTCCGACCGTCTGGTCGGTGCCGTGTCCGACCATTTCCTGTCCATCGAGCAGGACATCGCCGCCCGCTCCGGCGAATTCGAGCGGGTGATCCGCGACGGCAAGAACGCCATCCTGGCGATGGCCGTGGTGTCCATCCTGGGCGCCCTCGGCATCTTCCTCTACATCCACCGCAACGTGGTGCGGCGGCTGCGCGGGCTGCAGACGGCCATGACCGCGTCGGCCGCCGGGCGGTCCGTCGCCATTCCGACCCACGGGCAGGACGAGATCGCCGACATGGCGCGCGCCCTGCATTATTTCGTCGCCACCATCCGCTCGCGCGAGCACGCCCTGTCGGACAGCGAGCGCCGGCTGCGCGCGATCCTGGAACAGAGCCCGGTCGGCGTGTCGATCGGGCGGCCCGACGGCTCGGTGGCCTTCGCCAACGCCCGCGCGGCGGAGCTGGCCGGGCTGCCGCCGGACGCCTTCGTCGGGCGCCGCCACGCGCTGGCCCTGCCCGGTGCCACCCTGCAGGGGCGCGCCCTGCCGCAGGACGGTGCCGGGCTGGTCGCCCGCGACGTCGAGGTGGCGGTGGACAGGCCCGACGGCAGCCGCGTCTGGGCGCTCCAGACGCTTCAGCGCACCGAGTTCGAGGGGGAACCGGCGATCCTCGCCTGGAGCTACGACATCACCGGCCGCAAGCGCGCCGAGGAGGATCTGCGCCACGCCAAGGAGCAGGCGGAGGTCGCCGCCCGCTCCAAGTCGGAATTCCTGGCCACCATGAGCCACGAGATCCGCACCCCGATGAACGGCGTGCTGGGCATGCTGGAGCTGATCGCCCTGACCCCGCTGGACGCGGAGCAGACCGAGCTGGTCACCACCGTGCGCGACAGCGCGACGGCGTTGCTGCGGATCATCGACGACATCCTGGACCTGTCCAAGATCGAGGCCGGCAAGCTCGACCTCGACGAGATGGACCTCGACCCGCGCGAGCTGGTGGAGGGGGTGGCCGAGCTGCTGGCCCCGCAGGCCCACCAGAAGGCGCTGCTTCTCGTCTGCGACCTCGACCGCAAGGTGCCCACGGCGGTGCGCGGCGACCCCGGACGGCTGCGCCAGATCCTGTTCAACCTCACGGGCAACGCCATCAAGTTCACCGACGCCGGCCGGGTCGTCCTGCGCACCCGGCTGGAGCCGTCCGACGCCGGGTCGGACCGGCTGCGCCTGCGCTTCGCGGTGGAGGACACCGGCATCGGCATCAGCACCGCCGGCCAGGCTCGCCTGTTCCAGCCCTTCAGCCAGGCCGACAGCTCCACCACCCGCCGCTTTGGCGGCACCGGGCTGGGACTGGCCATCTGCGCCCGCCTCGTGGAGATGATGGGCGGGCGCATCGGGGTCGAATCGGCGCCGGGCTGCGGCGCCACCTTCTGGTTCACGGTCGATCTGGCGCCGGGAGACCCGCGCACGGTCCCCGCCGACGACACCGACCTGACCGGCCTGTCCATCATCGTGGCGGACCCGGACCCGGTGCAGCGCGCCGTCCTGATCCGCACGCTGGAGGACAAGCGCGCCGCCGTCGCCGACGCCACCACGGCGGACGAGGCGGTGGAACTGCTGACGATGGCCGACGCCGACCTCCTGGTACTCTCCGACGGCCTGCTGGAGCATCATCCGGACGACGCGCCCGGCGCGCCCAACCCGCGGCTGTCCGCACCGGCGGTGCTGGCCCGCGTCGCCGCCGCCGGGGTCCGCCCGCCCCCGACCCTGCATCTGATCGACGGGCGGGAGCAGGCCGGCGACTGCCCGCCGGAAAGCGGCGAGGAGGGCGCTCCGTTCACCGGCCTGCCGCCGCGCCACGACCATCTCGGTCGCCCGATCCGCCGCGACGCCCTGTTCCGCCGGCTGGCCGCCCTCGCCGGGCGCGCCGCTCCCCCGGACCGCCACGCCGACTCCCCGCTTGCCGTGATGGATGGCAGTCCAGCGGCCCAAAACATGACGGACCCCGACGCGGCCGCGCCCCCGCCGATCATCCTGGTGGCGGAGGACCACCCGACGAACCAGCAGGTGATCCTGCGCCAGCTCCGCCAACTCGGCTTCGAGGCCGACCTGAGCGGCGACGGGCTGGAGGCGCTGACCGCCTGGCGGGCGCGGCCCTACCGCCTGCTGATCACCGATTGCCACATGCCGCGCATGGACGGCTACGAGCTGTCGCGCCAGATCCGCAACGCCGAATCGGCCCCCCAATCGGCTCCCGCTCCCCGCCCGCGCACCGCCATCATCGCCATGACCGCCAACGCCCTGGCCGGGGAGATGGAGCGCTGCACCGCCGCGGGCATGGACGATTACATCGCCAAGCCGGTGACCCTGAGGCAGCTCGCCACCGCCCTGAACCGGGCGCTGGGCGAGGGCAGCGTCGCGGCCCCCGACGAGCCGCCCGCGGCGGAGATCGCCGGGGCGGCGGAGCAGACGCTGGACCTCGACCATATCCGCACCACCTTTGGCGGTTTCGACGCGGCGTCGCTGGACATGCTGGATTTCTTCCTGGAAACCACCCGCCCCCTGCTGGACGAGGCCACCGCCGCCCTGCAACGGAGCGACCTGGAGGCCGTCCGCGGCACCGCCCACACTCTGGCCGGGGCGGCGCGCACGGCGGGGGCCAACCGGCTGGGCCGCGCCGCGTCCGCCCTGGAACTCGCCGCCCATCGCGGCGATCAGGACGGGGCCGGGCACGCCCTGACGGCGGTGCGCACCGCCTACCCGGCGGTCGAAGCGGCGATCCGCGCCCTGCGGATCGGGGAAGCGGTGTAGCCGGGAGAAAGGGCCGCACCACCCCGAAAGTGGCACCACCCCCGGCCCGCCTTGCTCCGCCGGGAGGCGTGGACTAGTCTCACCCGCGTGAGCGTCCTGACCCGATCATACGCCTTTGCCGCGCTGGGGCTGGCGGTGGGAGTCGGCCTGATGGCCGGACCCTCCGGCTCGCCCGCCATGCTGGGCTTTGCCGGTGTCCTCGGCGCCGCCGGTTTCGGCGGGCTGTTCTGGACCGGCAAGGAACGCCGCCGCAGCGACCGGCTGGCGGCCGACGTGGCGCGCCTGGAGGCTTTGCTGGCCGCCTCCCCCAACCCCTGGTGCGCCTGGGACGCCGATGGCGCCGTCAGTGCGGCGCCGGGCTGCGCCGGGCTGCTCGGCGCGACGCCGGGCCAGGACATCGCGGGTGCCTTCGCCGACACCGACGCCCCGCGGGTCGCCGAGGCCGTCCGCCGTCTGCGCGCCGCGGGCGAAGGCTTTCGAATCGAGGCGACGACCCGCAGCGGGCGGCGCCTGCTGCTGAGCGGGCGGCGGGCCGCCGAGCATCAGAACGTCGTCTGGCTGGAGGACATCACCGACCGTTGCACCGAACAGGAGGGGCTGACCCAGGGGCGGCACGACGCCGAATCGGCGCTGGCCGAGTTGCGCGCGGCGGTGGACGCCCTGCCGCTGCCGGTGTGGCTGCGCGGCGCCGGGCAGACGCTGTCCTGGTGCAACCGCGCCTACGCCCGCGCCGTGGATTCCGAACCCGCCGCCGTGCCCGAGAGCGGCAAGGAGCTGAGCGACGCCGGGCGCTCCCTGGCGCAACGCGCGCTTCGCAGCGGGGTCGCCCAGTCGGAGCGGGTCTCCGCCGTCATCGGCACCGAGCGCCGCCTGCTGGAGGTCACCGAGGCCCCCCTGCCCGCCCCCGACAGCGGCGGCACGCTGGTCGTCGGCTACGCGCTGGACGTCACGGCGGTGGAGGAGATGCGCGGCGAACTGAGCCGCCATCTCGCCGCCCATGGCGAGGTGCTGGAGCGGCTGGGCGCCGCGATCGCCATCTTCGGCGCCGACACGCGGCTGACCTTCTTCAACCAGGCCTACGCCCGGCTGTGGGACCTGGAGGAGTCCTGGCTGCGCAGCCAGCCCACCCACGGCGAGATCCTGGAGGAGCTGCGCACCCGCCGCCGCCTGCCCGAATACGCCGACTACCAGAGCTACAAGCGCGAGCGGCTGAGCCGCTACACCCGCCTGCTGGAGCCGGTCGAGGAGCTGATGCACCTGCCGGACGGCACCACTCTGCGCAGCCTCGCCGCCCCCCACCCGCTGGGCGGGCTGATGCAGATCCTGGAGGACGTGACCAACACGCTGGCCCTTGAATCCTCCTACAACACGCTGATCGCCGTGCAGCAGGAGACGCTGGACAATCTGGCCGAGGGCATCGCCGTGTTCGGCGGCGACGGGCGGCTGAAGCTGTCCAACCCGGCCTTCGCGCGCATCTGGGACCTCGACGACGACGACCTGCTGGGCGAACCGCACATCTCCGCCCTGTTCGAGCGGATGCGGCCCTTCCTGGAGAACGGCGGCGACTGGGACAGCCTGAAGGACGAGATGATCGGCGCGACGCTGGAACGCGCCGTGCGCTCGGGCCGGCTGGAGCGGGCGGATGGTTCGGTCGTCGAATTCTCCACCCTGCCGCTGCCCGACGGGGCGGTGCTGAACAGCTATCTCGACGTCACCGACAGCGCCCGGCTGGAGCAGGCGCTGCGCGCCTCCAACGCCGCGCTGGAGGCCGCCGACCAGTTGAAGAGCGAGTTCATCGCCAACGTCTCGCACCATCTGCGCAACCCGCTGAACGGCATCATCGGCTTCGCCGAGGTGCTGGCGAACCAGTATTTCGGGGAGCTGAACCCGCGCCAGATCGAGTATGTGAAGGGCGTCCTGAACGCGGGCGAGCGGCTGCTGGAGCTGATCGACGACGTGGTCGACATGACCAGCCTGGGGGCCGGGGTGACCACGCTGGACCGCGGCACCGTGGACGTGCCCGACCTGCTTGAGACGGTGGGCGAGCTGACCCGCGAATGGGCGCGGCGCGAGGGGCTGCGGCTCGACCTCACCGCCCCGTCGGCGCTGGGCGAGGTGGAGGGCGACGAGCGGCGGCTGAAGCAGGCGCTGTTCACCCTGGTCGTCGGCGCCATCCGCCACCCCCCGGCGGACCGTCGCATCCTGCTGTCGGGGGAGCGGACCGCCGGCGCCCTCGTTCTGACCGTGGGCAGCGGGGCCGGGCCGGGCGAGGCCGCCATGCCCTCGCGCTACGACCGCAACGACCCGCGCGGCGCCGCGGCGCTCGGCCTGTCGCTTGTCCGCAACGTCATGGAGCTGCACGGCGGGCGGCTGGAGGTCGAGGAGTGGCCAGGCAACGGCACCCGCTTCCGCTGCGTCCTGCCGCTTCCCCCCGCCTCCTGATCGGCCACCGTGATCCGACGCCCTCAGCCCTGGCCGCGCCTCACCCCCCGAAAGGGCTCGGCCTTCTCCCCATGCGGTGACGTGACGGATTCCGCCGCCGACGCCGGACGGTCGGTGGTGATCAGCCGCGCGCCGCGCTGGTAGGTGGCCCAGCGCCACAGCCATTGCATGGTGACCAGCACCCGCTTGTGGAAGTTCACCAGAAGATAGACGTGGATGATCGCCCACAGCACCCAGGCGAACCAGCCCTTCAGCTTGCGCGTCCCGAAATCGAAGACGGCGGCGCTGCGCCCGACGATGGCGGTGTTGCCGCGGTTGCGGAAACGGAAGGGCGCCAGCGGCTGGCCGCGCAGCAGGCTGGCCTCCAGCCCGCCGCCGAGATGCTCGCCCTGCTGCTTGGCGACCTGGGCCAGTCCGGGCAGCGGCTTGCCGTCGTCGCCAGCCAGCGCCGCCGTGTCGCCCAGTGCGTAGACATCGGGCACGCCCGGCACCGCCATGTCGGCGCCGACCGGGATGCGCCCGCTGCGGTCGGTTTCCACCCCCAGCCAGGACCCGGCGGGCGACGCCTTGACCCCGGCGCCCCACACGATGGCCCCCGCCGGGATGAAGCGCCCGCCGACCGTGGCACCCTCCGGCGTGATGCTCTCCACCGCCTGACCGGTCAGCACGACGACGCCCAACTCCTCCAGCTTGCGGCGGGCGTACTGGCCGAGATCGTCCGGGAAGGTGGACAGGATGCGCGGCCCGGCCTCGACCAGCAGGACGCGGGCGGTGCGCGGGTCGATGCGGCGGAAGTCGCGGGCGAGCGTGAAGCGGGCCAGCTCCGCCACCGCCCCGGCCATCTCCACGCCGGTGGGGCCGCCGCCGACCACGATGGTGGTCATCAGCGCCTTCTGACGGGCCGGGTCCTCGCACATCTCCGCCTGCTCGAAATTCATCAGCAGCCGGGCGCGAATCCGCCGGGCGTTCTCGATGGTCTTCAGGCCGGGGGCGATCTCCGCCCAGTCGTCGTGCCCGAAATAGCTGTAGGAGGAGCCGGTGGCCAGCACCAGCCGGTCGTAAGGGACGAAGCTGCCGTCGGCCAGCTCCACCCGCTTGGCCGTACGGTCGACGCCGGTCACCTCGCCCATCACCACGTCGATGTTGGGGTGGCGGCTGACGATGCGGCGGATCGGCTCGGCGATGTCGGCGGGCGACAGGGCGGCGGTCGCCACCTGATAGAGCAGCGGCACGAACAGGTGATAGTTGTTCCGGTCGATGATGGTGACGCGGATGTTCGTCCCGCCCAGGGCCTCCGCGCAGGCCAGCCCGCCGAACCCCGCGCCGACGATCACGACATGGGGGCGGCTGTCCACGGGCGCGGGGGTGCGGTCGATCTGGGGCACGGCGGCAACCTCCGGTCAAGACGATCCTGCACCGATAACCAGCGATGCCCTGCCGATGTTGCGGTGCATAATCCCTTCTCCCCCCCCTGGAGAGAAGGCGGGGGAGAAGGTCAGGATGAGGGGGCGGCCGCAGGCCGGAAAGGCTCTGCAATGAGGCTGCGTTTCCGCCCTTCGGGCGCCCCCTCACCCAACCCTCTCCCCGGAGGGGCGAGGGCTTTGACGCACCCAGCCATCACCGCGGCAGGGTCACCGTCACCCGCAGGCCGCCGTCCGGGCGGTTGGACAGCGCGATGTCGCCGCCGTGGCCGCGCACCACCGTGCGGGCGGTGGCCAGACCCAGCCCCACCCCGCCGGTGTCGCGGGAGCGCGAGCGCTCCAGCCGGTAGAAGGGGGCGAAGACCTTCTCGAACTCGGCCTCCGGGATGCCGGGACCGCCGTCCTCGATCTCCACCCGCAATTCCCCGTCCACGGGCCGCAACCGCACGGTGAAGCCGCCGCCATAGGCGATGGCGTTGTCCATCAGGTTGGCGAAGGCGCGGCGCAGGGCAACCGGGCGCCCGTCCACGGTCGCGTGCGCCGGCCCCTCGTAGGCCGCCTCGTGGCCGGCGTCCACGCGGTCGTCGCACAGGCTCTGCAGCAGGTCGGCGAGGTCGAGCGGGCCCCGCGGCTCGTGGTTGGCGTCGTCGCGGGCGAAGGCCAGCGTGGCGTTGATCATCGCCGCCATCTCGTCGAGGTCGGCGAGCATCTTGCGCTGCATCTCCGGGTCCTCGACCAGTTCGGCGCGCAGGCGCAGGCGGGTCAGCGGCGTGCGCAGATCGTGGCTCATCGCCGCCACCATCTGGGTGCGGTCGGCGACGAAGCGGGCCAGACGCGCCTGCATCCGGTTGAAGGCGCGGGTGGCGGCGCGCAGTTCCTGCGGACCGGCCTCGGGCAAAGGCGGCGCCTCGCCGTCCACGCCCAACCGCTCCGCCGCGTCGGCGAAGCGCGCGATGGGGGCGGTCATGCGGCGCGCCGTCCAGACCGAGACCAGCGCCACCGCCGCGACGATGCCGGCCATCCACAGCGCGAAGCGCAGCAGCCGGAACGGCCCCTCCAGCGGGTCGCCGCCGACGAAGGTCAGCCAGGACCCGTCCCTCAGCCCCACCGACAGCCGGACGTCGGTGCCCCAGCGGTGCTCCTCCACCGGGAAGGGGCCGGGCATCGGACGTTCCCGCCGGACCTCGACCACCACGGCGCGGTCGGGATCGTCCAGCTCGCCGCGGATGGCGCGGCGCAGCCGGTCGAAGGGAAAGCCCTCGCGCTGGTTGGCGAAGCGCGGCGTCTCGGGATTCCAGTCCACCCGCAGCACGGGGTCGTCGATCGCCTTGACCAGCCGCCGCCGCTCCTGCGGCGGTGTGCTCTCCACAAGCTGGACGATGGCCGTCACACGCTGGACGAGGACGCGCATGCTGTGGGCCGGCGGTCCCGGAGGACGGTCGGTCAGGTAGACCAGCGCGCTGACCGCCTGGGTCAGCAGAAGCGCCAGCACCACGGTCAGCACCAGCCGCGAGGCGATGCTGTCCGGCAGCCAGCGCCGGGCCACCAGCAGGCGGCTCTTGCGGGCAGTCTCCAACTCAGCCTCCCGTCACCGCCGGGGTGAACAGATAGCCGCCGCCGCGCACCGTCTTGATCATGGTGGGATCGGCCGGGTCGGGCTCGATCTTGCGGCGCAGTCGGCTGACCTGCACGTCGATGGAGCGGTCGAAGGGCACCGCCGACCGTCCGCGCGCCAGATCGAGCAGCTGGTCGCGGGTCAGCACCCGCTGCGGATGCTCCACGAAGGCGACCAGCAGGTCGTATTCGCCGGCGGAGAGCTGCACCAGCACCCCGTCGGGCGAGCGCAGCTCCCGCTTGGCGAGGTCGAGCGTCCAGCCCTCGAAGCCCAGCGTCTTGCCCGCCGCACCGCCGGCCACCGGCGGGCCGGAGGCGCGGCGCAGCACGGCCTTGACGCGGGCCAGAAGCTCGCGCGGGCTGAAGGGCTTCGCCAGATAGTCGTCGGCCCCCATCTCCAGCCCGACGATGCGGTCCGTCTCCTCGCCCATGGCGGTCAGCATGATGACCGGCGTCTGCGCCGTCTCCGGCGTGGCGCGCAGGCGGCGGCACAGGCTCAGCCCGTCCTCCCCCGGCATCATCAGGTCGAGCACGATCAGGTCCACGCGCGCGCTGTCCAGCGTGCGCATCATCTCCACCCCGTCCTTGGCCCCGGTGACGCGGAAGCCGTGCCGCGTCAGGAACTGCGACAGGAGGGTGCGGATTTCGCGGTCGTCGTCGACCACCAGCAGGTGAGGTATGCGGTCCATGGAGCGCATGATCCGACGCGCGGGCGCCGGGGTGAAGAAGAAATGTGTAACGCCACGTTACGGGGAGGCCGGCTGTTACACAGCGTTACCAATTCACGGAAGGCCGGACATCAACCGGATACGTTGCCGGCCCATCATCGGGGTCATCGGGAACGCAAGACCCCGTCGATAACAAGGAGCATCCCCATGAAACGCGCTATGATGACCACCGCCGCGCTGGTTCTCGGTCTCGGCCTCGCCGTGCCGGTCTTCGCCCAGCAGCAGCCGGGTCCCGGCGCCGGCCCTGGCCCCGGTCCGGACGGCGGCCGGCATTTCTCCCGGATGTGCGAGGACCAGGACGCCCGGCTGGCCGGCATGCTGGCCTACGCCGAGAAGAAGCTGAACATCACCGACCAGCAGCGCGCCGCCTGGACCAAGTTCGCCGACGCCGCGAACGCGAGCCAGAAGCCCACCCAGGACCTCTGCGCCAAGTACAAGGACCAGCCGATGCCCGCCGCCGCCCCGGCCCGGCTGGAGCGCATGGAGGCCATGATGTCGGCCCGCCTCGCCCAGCTTCAGCAGGTGCGCCCGGCGCTGACCGACCTCTACGCCCAGCTCACCCCGGACCAGCAGAAGCAGGCCGACCGCTTCCTCGACCGCGCCGGGCACGGCATGATGGGCGGTGGCATGGGTGGTCCGGGCATGCGCCACCACGGTCACGGCCCGATGCACGGCGACGGCCCCGGCCGCGGTCCGGGTCCGGGTCCGGGTAATGGCCCCCGCGGTGGCTGATCTCCTGCCTCCCGTCAGCCGCTGACGGAGCGGGCCGCCGGTACCCCCGGCGGCCCGTTTCCGTTTTCGGGACGGTCACTCGGCGCCGGGAACGCCCTTGGAGGTCGAGTATTCGAAGTGCAGCGCCTCGCCCGGATGGACCAGCGGGTGGATGGCGTGGGCCGCCTGCGCCGCCTCGGAGAAGCCGCAGAGGATCAGCTTCAGCTTGCCGGGATATGTCGCGATGTCGCCGATGGCGTAGACGCCGGGGGCGCTGGTGGCGCAGCCGGGCAGGCTGACGCCGATGTGGCTGCGCTCCAGGTTCAGGCCCCAGTCGGCGATCGGCCCCAGATTCATCGACAGGCCGAAGAAGGCGAGCAGCGCGTCGGCCGGCAGGTCCTTCTCCTCGCCGTCCAGCGTGGCGACGCGCACGGCGGAGAGCTGGCCGTTCCCGCCGACCAGACCGGAGAGCTGGTAGGGCACCACCATCTCCACCTTGCCCTCGCGGACCAGAACGTCCATGCGGGCGACGCTTTCCGGGGCGGCGCGGAACTTGGGCCGGCGGTGGACGACATAGACCTTCTCGGCCACGTCGGCCAGTGACAGCGTCCAGTCCACGGCGGAATCGCCGCCGCCGGCGATAACCACGCGCTTGCCGGCGAAGTCCTGCTTGCGGCGGACCATGTAGAAGACCGACGTGCCCTCATACTGGTCCAGCCCGTCCAGCGGCGGGCGGTTGGGGCCGAAGGCGCCGCTGCCGGCGGCGATGATCACCGCCTGGGTGTCGATGCGCGTGCCGACGCTGGTCTCGACCAGCCAGCGCCCTTCCTCCGTCCGGGTCAGCTTCTCGACCTGCTGGCCCAGATGATAGGTCGGGTTGAAGGGGGCGGCCTGCTCCGCCAGCTTGTCGATCAGGTCGGCGGCCTCGATGGCCGGGTGGGCCGGGATGTCGTAGATCGGCTTTTCCGGATAGAGCGCGGTGCACTGCCCGCCCACCATGTCCAGCGCGTCCACCACATGGCATCGCATCTTCAGCATGCCGCATTCGAACACGGCGAAGAGACCGACGGGGCCGGCGCCGACGATGACGACGTCGGTGCGATGGACGGTGTGCGACATGGGACGCGCTGCCTTGTGCAAACGGGGGGAACGATGACGCCTTCAATTGTCCGGTTTCGCGCCCCCGGTCAACCCCGCCCTGCACGGGGAGAGCGGACGGCGCGCGCAAAATGGGTGCGGTCCCGCCGATTTCCTTCTGGGCGTGCGGTTGCGGTGGGGTAGGATTTGCGCGTTTCCACCGTGCCGCAATGAAGGACTGGCGATGAAGGAGCTGCGCTGCCTCGTGTTCACCGACCAGGAGGTCGTGAAGGCCGTGCTCGACCGCCGCCGCCGGATGCGCGAGCCGTTGCCCAACGGAACGGTGGGCAAGGTCACCTACCGCCCTGGCCAGCCCGGCGGCGGCGGGGTGGAGACGCTGATCCAGGTCACCGGGGACGAGGGCGACGACCGCAGCATGACCCTGCACGAGTCCGAGGTCGCGGCGGCGCTGGTCTCCTACTGCATGGGGCGCAAGATCCCCCTGCCCGTCGAGTCCGACAAGATGATCCACTTGATCAACGGCGCCCTGACGCTGATGATCACCATGAACTTCAAGAAGCCGCCGCGTCTGGTGGAGGACCGCAGCGAGGCGGCGGAGCCCGCCCCCGCTCCTTCCCCCTCCCCCGGCCCGGTGCCGCGCAAGGCCGCCTCCCGCCGCTGATGGCCGCCGCTGATATGAACCGCATCCCGTGACATGACCCAGACCGATTCCACCAACACGCGCGCCGTGGCGCTGCCGAGCGAGGAGGCGACCGCAGCACTGGCCCGCCGCTTGGCCGCCGCGCTGGCGCCCGGCGACCTCGTGGCCCTGCGCGGCGACCTGGGCGCCGGCAAGTCCGCCCTGTGCCGCGCCCTGATCCGCGCCGTGACGGAGGAGGACGCGGAGGTGCCGTCCCCCACCTTCACGCTGGTGCAGACCTACGACACCGACATCGGCCCGGTTTGGCATTTCGACCTCTACCGCCTGTCCGGCCCCGACGAGGTGACCGAGCTGGGCTGGGACGAGGCCCGCGCCGAGGCCGTCCTGCTGGTGGAATGGCCGGACCGGCTGGGTCCGCTGCTCCCCGCCGACCGCCTCGACATCGCGATGAGCTTCGCCGGACCGACCGAGCGCCGCGCCACCCTGACCGGCCACGGCGCCTGGGGCGCGCGGCTGGACGCCCTCGACCTTTCCGCACTGGAGCGGCCGTGACCGACCGCACGTCGCAGATCGCCGCCTTTCTCGCCCGCCACGGGCTGGAGGGGGCCAAGCGGGAGCCGCTGGCCGGCGACGCCTCGGCACGCCGCTACGAACGGCTGACGACGCCGGACGGCGGGACGCTGATCCTGGTCGACACCCCCGCCCCGGCGGAGGATCTGGTGCCCTTCATCGCCATCGGCGCCACCCTAGACCGGCTGGGCTTCTCGGTCCCCGCCATCCTGGCGGCGGAGGTCGAGGCGGGGCTGGCCATCCAGGAGGATTTCGGCGACGGCACCCTGACCCGCCTGCTGAACGCCGGGGAGGAACCGCGCCCGCTCTACGAGCTGGCGACCGACGCGCTGATCGAGCTGCACCGCCGCTTCCCCGTGGAGGAGGCGGCCCGCCTGGGCCTGCCGCTCTACGACGCGGCCCTGTTCACGCAGCAGGTGGCGCTGTTCGCCGAGGTCTACATGCCCGCGGCGACGGGAAAGCCCTTGTCGGACAAGGCCCGGTCCGACTTCGACGCGGCCTGGACCGCCGTCGTTCCGGAGGCCTGCGCCGGGCCGCAGTCGCTGCTGCTGCGCGATTACCATGTGGACAACGTGATGCGGCTGCCGCGGCCCGGCCTGCGGGCGGCGGGGCTGATCGACTACCAGAGCGCCGGGCTCGGCCCCGTCGCCTACGATCTGGTGTCGCTGCTGGAGGACGCCCGCCGCGACCTGCCCGCCGGGCTGGAGGGCGTTCTGCTCGACCGCTACCGGGCGGCCTTCCCGGATCGCGACTGGGAGGCGTTCCGCCGCTCCTACGCGGTGCTGGGCGCCGTTCGGCACACCCGCATCGTCGCCATCTTCGTGCGTCTGGCGTTGCAGCGCCGACGCGGCTATCTCCTTCACCTGCCGCGCGTCTGGCGGCTTCTGGAAGGCCAGCTCGCCAAGCCCGAACTGGCCCCGGTCGCCGACTGGTTCGCCCGTCATCTGCCGCCGGGAACCCGCGCGGAGCTTGTCGTTCCGGAGCCGGATTGATTATGTCGCCTGTCTCGAAGAAGACCCGTACCAAGACGCCGCCTGTGACAACCGCCCCCGCCAAGGCCATGGTGATGGCCGCCGGGCTGGGCCTGCGGATGCGCCCGCTGACCCTGGAACGCCCGAAGCCCCTGATCCCGGTGATGGGCAAGCCGATGCTCGACCACGCGCTCGACCGGCTGGAGGAGGCCGGGGTGACCTCGGCCGTGGTCAACAGCCACTACAAGGGCGCGATGATCGCCGCCCATCTGGCCGGACGGACCAGCCCGGCCATCACCCTGTCGCCGGAGGACACGCTGCTGGAAACCGGCGGCGGTGTGAAGAAGGCTCTGCCGCTGCTCGGCACCGACCCGGTCTATGTGGTCAACGCCGACATCCTGTGGCTCGACGGCCCCTCCCCCACGCTGGCGCGCTTGGCTCGCCACTGGAACCCGGACGAGATGGACGCGCTCCTGCTGCTGATGGCGACCACCAAGGCGGTGGGCTACGAGGGGCGCGGCGACTACCACATGGACCCGCTGGGCCGGCTGACCCGGCGCGGCGAGATGGAAATCGCCCCCTTCGTCTACGCCGGCGTCCAGATCGTGAAGCCGGAACTGTTCGGGCAGGACACCCCCGACGGCGCCTTCTCCACCAACCTCATCTGGGACCGCGCGCAGGAGGCCGGGCGCCTCTTCGGCCTCGCCCATGATGGGCTGTGGTTCCACATCGGCACCCCCGACGCGCTGGCCGAAACGGAAGAGATGCTGTCGATGAGCGACGTGTCGGTGGTCACCACCTGACAAGGTTCCGGTAGGGATTTTTCACCACAAAGACACAAAGGCACAAAGTACGTCATGAGAGCGCATCAATCCGTGACCGGAGCGGTCGCGGATTTGAGGCGGTCTTTGTGAAAATCTTTGTGTTCTTTGTGCCTTTGTGGTGTCGTTTCCCGACGATTGCACCACCGGGACGACAATGACGAGCAGCGCGGAGCCGAAGGTTTACTCGATTCCCACCGGCGTGTCCTTCGTGGACCAGCTTGCCGCGGGAATCCTGGACCGCGTGGGGAACGACCCGCTGGCGCTGGCCGGGGTGACCGTCCTGCTGCCGACGCGCCGCTCCTGCCGCTCGCTGCGCGAGGCCTTCCTGCGCCGCTCCGGCGGGCAGCCGATGCTGCTGCCGCGGATGAGCCCGCTGGGCGAGCTGGACGCCGCATCCCTCAGCCTGACCTCGGCGGAGGAGTTGCCCGGCGTGCCGCTGGAGCTGCCCGACCCGATCAGCGGGCTGAAGCGCCAGATGATGCTGGCCCGGCTAATCCTCCAGGCGACCGGCGTGTCGGCCACCACCGCGCAGGCGGTGCGGCTGGGCGCCGACCTGGGACGGCTGATTGACGCGGTGTGGACGGAGAACGTCGCCTTCGACCGGCTGGCCTCGCTGGTGCCGGAGGATTACGCCCAGCACTGGCAGGTGACGCTGGAGTTCCTGAGGATCGTCACCGAGCACTGGCCCGCTATCCTCGGCGCCAGCGCGCTGACCGACCCGGCGCAGCGCCGCAACCTCGTGCTGGAAACGCAAGCCGCGCTCTGGCGGGCGGAGCCGCCGCAGGGGCTGGTCATCGCCGCCGGCTCGACCGGCTCCATCCCGGCCTCCGCCGACCTGCTGGCGGTGGTCGCCGCCCTGCCGCAGGGGGCCGTCGTGCTGCCCGGCCTCGACCTGGAAGCCGACGAGGCGAGCTGGGACGCCATCCGCGCCGACGAGGCGCACCCGCAACACGGCCTCGCCCATCTGCTCGATCGGCTGTCGGTCGGCCGCGCCGCCGTCCGCCGCTGGAACGACGCGGAGGAGCCGCGGGCCGCCCGTGCCCGCCTGCTGGCCGAGGCCATGCGCCCCGCCGCCACCACGGAAAGCTGGCGGGAGCTGGAGGGGCTGGACGCCGCGGCCCTGGACGGGCTGACCCGCATCGACGCCCCGACCGCGGAGGAGGAGGCGTCGGTCATCGCCCTCCTGCTGCGCCACGCGCTGGAAACGCCGGGCAAGACGGCGGCGCTGGTCTCCCCCGACCGCAACCTCGCGCGCCGGGTCGCCATGGCGCTGACCCGCTGGGGCATCGCGGTCAACGACTCGGCGGGCCAGCCGCTGGTCCACACCGCGGTCGGCACCTATTTGCGACTGACCGCCGAACTGGCCGCCAGCCGTGCCCACCCGCTGGCCCTGCTGGCGCTCGCCAAGCACCCGCTGGCCGCCGGCGGGCACGACCCGGCGGAGTTCCGCCGCTCCGCCCGCGCGCTGGAGCGCACCGTGCTGCGCGGCCCCCGCCCGGCGGAGGGCTTCGCCGGGCTGATCGCCGCGTTGAAGGCCGCCGACCGCTTCGACCACCCGGACCAGCAGGCCGCCCTGCTCGGCTGGCTGGAGAACTTGGAAACGCTCGCTGCCCCCTTCATGGAGGTGCTGTTCGGCGAGGCCCCGCTCGGCGACCTCGTCCGCGCGCACGTCGCCTTCGCCGAGGCGCTGGCCTCGCGCACCGACGCGCCGGGGTCGGAATTCCTCTGGCGGCAGGACGACGGCGAGGAGGCCGCGACCTTCGTCCATGAGCTGCTGGAGGCGGCGGACGGTTTCCCCGCCGTTCCCGGCAAGGACTATCCGGCGCTGCTCGACGCGCTGATGGCGATGCGCCCGGTGCGCCCGCGCTTCGGCCTGCACCCGCGCCTCTACATCCTCGGCCCGATGGAAGCGCGCCTTCAGCATTTCGACCTTCTGGTCCTCGGCGGGCTGAACGAGGGGACCTGGCCGCCCGACCCCGGCGCCGATCCCTGGATGTCGCGCCCGATGCGCCGGGATTTCGGCCTGCCCAGCCCGGAACGCATGGTCGGCCTGTCGGCCCACGACTTCACCCACGCCTGCGGCGCGGAAGAGGTCGTGCTGACCCGCGCGGAGCGGGTGGACGGCACGCCGACCGTGCCGTCGCGCTGGCTGCTGCGGCTGGAGACGGTGCTGCGCGCGCTGGGTCTGGACGGGCGGATCGAGCTGGCCGGGGAACCCTGGCTGGCCTGGGCGCGCGGGCTGGACGAGCCGGACGCCGTGCGCCCGGTCGCCCCGCCGGAGCCGCGCCCGCCCGTCGCCGCCCGCCCGCGCAAGCTGTCGGTCACCAAGATCGAGAAGTGGATGCGCGACCCCTACGCCATCTACGCCGAGCATGTGCTGCGCCTGCGCAAGCTCGACCCCATCGCCGCCGACCCCGGCGCCGCCGACCGCGGCCAGTTCATCCACGCGGCGCTGGACGCCTTCGTGAAGGCCTATCCCGGCCAGTTGCCCGACGACGCGCTGCACCGGCTGCTGGCGATGGGGCGCGAGTCCTTCGGCCCGCTGCTGCACAGCCATCCCGACGTCTGGGCCTTCTGGTGGCCGCGCTTCGAGCGCATCGCCGAGTGGTTCGTCGGGCTGGAGCGCGACCGCCGCCGCACCCTGAAGCCGCTCGCCACCGAGGTGTCTGGCGAGCTGGCGCTGACCGGCCCCGCCGGTCCCTTCCTGCTGACCGCCAAGGCCGACCGCATCGATTCGGGCGGCGAAGGGCTGGTCCTGATCGACTACAAGACCGGCACCCCGCCCTCGACCCGCGAGATCGAGCTGGGCTTCGCCCCGCAGCTGCCGCTGGAGGCCGCCATGGCCGAGGCCGGCGGCTTCGCCGGGGTGGCCAGGAACCGGGTCGCGGAACTGGCCTTCTGGCGCCTGTCCGGCGGCGACCCGCCGGGCGAGGAGAAGGCGGTGAAGGGCGACCCGGCGACGCTGGCCGCCGAGGCCCGCGCCGGCCTGGAGGAGCTGATCCGCCATTTCGACGACCCTGCCACCCCCTACCGCTCCTGCCCCCGCCCGGCCATGGCCCCGCGCTACACCGACTACGCCCACCTCGCGCGGGTGCAGGAATGGTCGGCGGGCGGCGATGGGGGTGAGGGGTGATGAAGGGAAACTCTTGCCCCCACCCTAACCCTCCCCCGCTTTCGCAGGGGAGGGAATCAAGGCCCTCCCCTGCAAAGCGGGGGAGGGAGGGGACCCATGCGCCGCATGGGGAGGGTGGGGGCAACGCCGCCTCACACATGACGACCCGCCCATGACCGTCCTCGACTTCCCCGTCCGCGACCTGCCGCTGGACCCCAACGTGGCGCAGCGGCTCGCCTCCGATCCGCTGTCGTCGGTGTGGGTGGGCGCCTCCGCCGGGTCCGGCAAGACGAAGGTGCTGACCGACCGCGTGCTGCGGCTGATGCTGTCCGGCACCGCGCCGGCGCGCATCCTCTGCCTGACCTTCACCAAAGCGGCGGCGGCGGAGATGTCCATCCGCATCAACCGCACGCTGGGCATCTGGGCGACCCTGCCCGACGAGGGGCTGGAGGACCGTCTCGCCGACCTGTGCGGCGAGCGCCCCAGCGCCGAGACCCGGACCATCGCCCGGCGGCTGTTCGCCCAGGTGGTGGATTGCCCGGGCGGCATGAAGATCCAGACCATCCACGCCTTCTGCCAGTCGCTGCTGCGCCGCTTCCCGCTGGAGGCCGGACTCGCCCCGCATTTCGAGGTGATGGACGAGCGCACCGCCGCCGGCCTGCTGACCGAAGCGCGGGACGAGGTGCTGCACGCCGGCCGCGCCGCGCCCGACAGCCCGCTCGGCAAGGCGATGGCCCGCCTGACCGCCGACCTGAACGCCGAGGAGTTCGCCGACATCCTGGCCGAACTGGCCAGCGAGCGCGGACGAATCCAGCGCCTGTTCAAGAGCTTCCGCGGAGTGGACGGCGCGGTGGACGCGGTCCACGAGGCGCTGGGCGTGCCGCCGGGGATCACCGAGGCGGCGATCCTGCGCGAGGCCTGCGCCGACGACGCCTTCGACGTGCCGGGCCTGCGCGACGCCTGTCGGGCGCTGTCCACCGGCAGCAAGACGGACGAGGAGCGCGGGGTCGGCATCCAGAGCTGGCTCGACGCCGCGGACAGCCGGGTGCGCGCCTTCCAGATCTACGCCCGCCATTTCCTGACGGCGGAGGGCGGCGCGCGCAAGACCCTGATCACCAAGAAGCCGGCCACCTCCTTCCCCGCCGCCCTGACGGCGCTGGAGCGTGAGGCGGAGCGGCTCGTTTCGCTGATGAAACGGGTTCGCTCGGCCGGTGTCGCGGCCTCCACCACCGCCCTGCTGACGCTGGCCGAGTCGCTTCTGAGCGCTTATGAGGCGAAGAAGAAGGCCAAGGCGCTGCTCGACTACGACGACCTGATCCTGTCCGCCAACGCCCTGCTGCGCGGCAAGGACGGCGTGCCCGCCGTGCCGTGGGTGCTGTTCAAGCTGGACGGCGGGTTGGACCACATCCTGATCGACGAGGCCCAGGACACCAACCCGGAGCAGTGGCAGGTCGTCGGCTCCATCGCCGAGGAGTTCTTCGCCGGCCTCAGCGCCCGTGACGGGGGCGAAACAACCCGCACCGTCTTCGCGGTCGGCGACGAGAAGCAGTCGATCTTCAGCTTTCAGCGCGCCGACCCCGCCGAATTCGCCCGGATGCGCCGCCATTTCCAGACCCGCGCCAAGGCCGCCGAGCGCGACTGGCATGCGGTGGAACTGGACATCTCCTTCCGCTCCACCGCCACCGTGCTGCAGACCGTGGACGCGGTGTTCGGGCTGGACAGCGCCAAGGATGGTGTCGCTTCCGAAACGAGCCCGGTGATCCGCCACCGCGCCTTCCGCCGCGGCCACGCCGGTCTGGTCGAGCTGTGGCCCCCGGTGAAGCCGGCGGAGGCCGCCGACCCGCCCGCCTGGGCGCCGCCGGTGGAGCGCGAGGCCGCCGATTCGCCGTCGGCCCGGCTGGCCGCGGTCATCGCCGACACCATCCGCGACTGGACCCAACGCGGCGAGTCGCTCGAGTCGCGCGGCCGCCCGATCCAGCCCGGCGACGTCATGGTGCTGGTCCGCCGCCGCACCGCCTTCGTGACGGAGCTGGTGCGCGCCCTGAAGGACCGCGCCGTTCCGGTGGCCGGTGTCGACCGCATGGTGCTGACCGAGCAGCTGGCGGTCATGGACCTGATGGCGCTCTGCGAGTTCCTGCTGCTGCCGGAGGACGATCTGACGCTGGCCACCGTCCTCAAGGGGCCGCTGATCGGCCTGACCGAGGACCAGCTGTTCGACCTCGCCCACGGGCGGCGCGGCACGCTGTGGCGGGCGCTTGTGGCGAAGGCGGAGGACGACCCAGCCTACCGTCCGGCTCGCCGCTATCTGGGCGCGCAGTTGGCCCGCACCGACTTCCTAGCCCCCTACGAGCTGTTCGCCGGGCTTCTGGCCGCCCCTTGCCCGGCCGATCCGGACGGGTCGGGTCGCCGCGCCCTCCTGAAGCGGCTCGGCCCCGACGCGCAGGACCCGCTGGACGAGTTCCTGGCCGTATGCCTGTCCTTCGAGAAGACTGAACCGCCCTCCCTTCAGAACTTCCTGGCCTGGCTGGCGGCCAGCGAGGCGGAGATCAAGCGCGAGCTGGAACAGGGCGGCGGACGCGTACGCATCATGACGGTGCACGGGTCGAAGGGGCTCCAGGCGCCCATCGTCTTCCTGCCCGACACGCTGGGCACGCCGACCCAGAGCCCGCCGATCCTCTGGCCGGACGAGGGCTGCGCCGTGCCGCTCTTTGCCGCCCGCCGCTCGCAAGAGGACGCGCTGTGCGCCGAGGCGCGCGCCCGCGCCAACCGCCGCCGCGACCAGGAGTACAGGCGCCTGCTGTACGTCGCCCTGACCCGCGCCGAGGACCGGCTGTACGTCTGCGGCTACCAGGGCAAGAAGGAGCCGTCGGAGGCCTGCTGGTACAAGCTGGTCGAGGCGGCGATGGGCGAGATCGGCGTGCCGCACCCCTTCGATTTCTCCGCCCTCTGCCCGGACGGCTGGAGCGGCGAGGGATGGCGGCTGGCCGACCCGCAGTCCGCCGTCCCCAAGCCGGACGGCGCCGGGGCCGGCCGCGTGCTGGCGACGCAGGAGGCCCCGCCTTGGCTGACCGCCGCCGCGCCGGAGGAACCGGAACCGTCGCGCCCCCTCACCCCCTCCCGTCCGGACGGGGACGAGCCGGCGATGCGCTCCCCGCTCGGCGAGGACGACGGGGCGCGCTTCAAGCGCGGCCTGCTGATCCACCGGCTGATGCAGACCCTGCCCGACCTGCCACCCGACGCGCGGGAGGCCGCCGCCCGACGCTACCTCGCCCGCCCCGGGCATGAGCTGACGGCAGAGCGCCAGGATGAAATCGCATCCGAAACGATGCGCGTCCTGACCGACCCGCGCTTTTCCCGGCTGTTCGGCCCCAACTCCCGCGCCGAGGTGGAGGTGGTCGGTCTGGTCACCGGACGCGCCCTGTCGGGCCGGGTCGATAGGCTGGTGATCGAGGACGACGCGGTGTGGATCGTCGACTACAAGACCAACCGCCCGCCGCCGGTTCGGGCGGAGGACGTGCCGCCCGTCTATGTCCGCCAGATGGAGGCCTACCGCGCGGCGCTGCGCGCCATCTACCCGGACAAGGCGGTGCGCTGCGTCCTGCTGTGGACCGACACCCCGGCGCTGATGGAGCTACCAGCATAAGGCGCGCGCGATAGTCCGCCTCGGGAACTTTTCACCCCCGGCCGCGTTGCACGGGACGGCGGATTGGGTTGACGAGACCGCATTCGCGCCCCGGCTTGACCAGTGAGGGGGCTCGGTCATACATTTTGCCAAATTCCACCGATGAGGGATGGGTCCGCCGCCGGTGGAAAATCGGCGCGGCGGTGCCCCTGAACCCAGGCATAGAGGTCACATGAGCGATCCCATCAAGGTCACCGACGACAGCTTCGAGCAGGACGTGCTGAAGGCCGACGGTCCGGTCCTGGTCGATTTCTGGGCGGAGTGGTGCGGCCCCTGCAAGATGATTGCTCCCGCGCTCGACGACCTCGCCAAGGAGTATGGCGGCAAGGTCACCGTCGCCAAGCTGAACATCGACGACAACCCCGGCACCCCGACCAAGTACGGCGTGCGCGGCATCCCGACGCTGATGCTGTTCAAGAACGGCAACGTCGCCGCCACCAAGATCGGCGCCCTGCCGAAGACCGCCCTCTTCTCGTGGGTCGACGAGGCTCTCTGAGCCCCGCTCCCCGGACGATCGAGAAGCCCCGCCCCTCCGGCGGGGCTTTTTGTTTGCGCGGCCCTCCGGCCTGTCGGAGACTGCCTGGGCCATGGCCTACCGACTGCCGCCCCTCAACACCCTGCGCCTGTTCGAGGCCGCCGGCCGCCACCAGAGCTTCAAGGCGGCGGCGGAAGAACTGCATCTCACCCCCAGCGCGGTCAGCCACGGCATCCAGACGCTGGAGGAATGGCTTGGGGTGGAGTTGTTCCTGCGTGGCAACCGCAGCCTGTCGCTGACCCCCGCCGGCCACGCCTATCTGCCCCGCGTGCGCGACGCGCTGCAATCGCTGGCGCTGGCAACGGAGAGCGTGCCGGGCCGCGCGCCCAGCGGGCGGCTGTCGGTCAGCGCCGCCCCGACCTTCGCCCTGCGCTGGCTGATCCCCCGCCTGCCCGCCTTCCAGGAGCGTCACCCGGCGATCACGGTGGCGCTGGACACCGCCCACCGGGTGGTCGAGTTCCCCCGCGACGGCATCGACGCCGGCATCCGGCTGGGCCGCGGCGACTGGCCCGGTCTGGCCGCGCTGAAGCTGATGGAGGAGGACCTCGTCCCGGTGGCCGCCCCCGCCCTGGCGGCGCGCATCGCCTGCCCCGCCGACCTCGCCACCGTCCCGCTGCTCCACGTCGCCGACGTGTCGGAGGACTGGACCGCCTGGGCCGAGGCCGCGGGTCTGCCGCCGTCGGCGCTGGACGACGGGTTGAAGCGCGGGTTGCGGCTGGACGCGATCCACATGGCGGTGGACGCCGCGGTGCGCGGGCTGGGCGTCATCATCGGACGGCGTCCGACCGTCGATCCGGAGCTGGCGTCCGGTCAGCTGGTCGAGGTGATGGGGCCGCGCCTGCGCGCGAAAAGCGCCTATTGGCTGGTCACCGCCCGCGACAGCCTGCGCCGCCCGGAGGTCGCCGCCTTCCGCGCCTGGATGCGCGCGGAGTTTGCCCAGGGGCGGTGAATGGGTTCGGATGAAATCCGCTCACCCGACAATGAAAAGGTTCCGTTTGCCGGAGCGGAGGGGGCGGCCTGATGCTGGTGCTTCCCTCGCACCCGCCGGAGGCCACCATGACGCTGCACGTCCTCCCCCGCACCGCGCCGCCACCGGCCCGCCGCCTTCGCGCGCTGCTGGGCTGGATCGCCCATCTCCGCGAACAGAGCCGCCAGCGCGACGCCCTGCTCTCCCTCTCCGACTACGAATTGCGGGACATCGGCATCACCCGCTACGACGCCGTCACCGAGGCGCGGAAGTCTCTTTGGCGCTGAGCGTCACACCATCGGACCGGTCACAGCCGATCCCGCCGGATCGCCTCCAGCAGCCCCTTCGCCCCGGCCTCGCAGAGGTCCAGCACCTCGGTGAAATGCAGCCCCTCGCCGTAATAAGGGTCGGGCACCTCGCGCTTCGGCGCGTCGGGGGCGTAGTCGAGGAACAGGGCGACCCTCGCCCGGCTGTCCGGCGGGGCCATGCGTCGCAACTGCGCCAGATGCCCGCCATCCATCGCCAGGACGTAGTCGAAGTCGGCGAAGTCCGCCGCGGTCACCTTGCGGGCGCGCAGGTCCGACAGGTCCACCCCGCGGGCCTTGGCGGCGCGCTGGCTGCGCGGGTCAGGCGCCTCCCCCACATGATAGCCGTGGGTGCCCGCCGAATCGGTGCCGATGCGGCTTTCCAAAACGGCTTGCCGAACCCGGTCGCGGAACACACCTTCCGCGGTGGGCGACCGGCAGATGTTTCCCGTGCAGACGAACAGGACCTTGACCATCCCGGCCTCCTCCCCCTTTGGTTTCCATCTCTGCTTTCCCCGCCCGAGATCTAGCAGCCGTTCCCCGAACCCGCCAGGGCACCATGACTTTTGCCAACACGACCATCGCCAACCATCTGAAACCGACCGACTCCATCGTCATCCTGACCGGGGCCGGCATTTCCAAGGAATCCGGCCTGGATACCTTCCGCTGCGCCGACGGCATCTGGGCCAAGGTCGATCTGGAAGATGTGGCGACGCCGGAGGGCTTCGCCCGCGACCCGGTGCTGGTCCACCGCTTCTACAACGACCGGCGGCGCGGCCTGCGCGACCCCGCGGTGCAGCCGAACGCCGCCCATCTGGCGCTGGCCGAGTTGGAGCGGCGCTGGAAAGGCGACCTGCTGCTGGTCACCCAGAACATCGACGACCTGCACGAGCGCGGCGGGTCGCACACGCTGATCCACATGCATGGGGAACTGAACGCGGTCTTCTGCCGCCACTGCCGCAGCAAGGTGGAAAACTGGACCGGCGACCTGTCGGTGGAGGACGCCTGCCCGTCCTGCGCCCGCAAGGGCGGCATGCGCACCGACGT
Source organism: Azospirillum sp. P4_B5 (assembly GCF_056402275.1). Taxonomy (NCBI): domain Bacteria; kingdom Pseudomonadati; phylum Pseudomonadota; class Alphaproteobacteria; order Rhodospirillales; family Azospirillaceae; genus Azospirillum; species Azospirillum sp. P4_B5. The sequence goes on along the minus strand of NZ_JBFUHT010000001.1, from coordinate 274,360 downwards.
GGTGTGGTTCGGCGAGATGCCCTACCAGATGGAGCGGATCTACCGCGCGCTGGGTGCCTGCGACCTGTTCGTCTCCATCGGCACCTCCGGCAACGTCTACCCCGCCGCCGGCTTCGTGGCGGAGGCGCGCAACGCCGGCGCCCTGACGCTGGAGCTGAACCTGGAGCCGTCGGCGGGCGCCAGCCTGTTCGCGGACTCCGTCAACGGCCCGGCGACCGAACTGGTCCCGGCCTTCGTGACCGCGCTGCTGGACCTGTGACCGACGATCTCGAGAGCCTGTTCGAGCAGGCCCGCGCCTGCCGGCTGTGCGCGGGGGTGTTGCCGCACGGCTGCCGCCCGGTGCTGCGCGGCAGCCCGTCCGCCCGCCTGCTGATCGTCGGGCAGGCGCCGGGCGCGCGGGTGCACGCCAGCGGCATCCCCTGGAACGATCCGTCCGGCGACCGGCTGCGCCAGTGGCTGGCCATGGACCGTGACGCCTTCTACGACGAGAGCCGGATCGCCATCGTCCCCATGGGGCTCTGCTACCCCGGCACGGCGCCGAAGGGCGGCGATTACCCGCCGCGCCCGGAATGCGCCCCGCTCTGGCACCCGCCGCTGCGCGCCGCCCTGACCGGGGTGCGGCTGACCCTGCTGGTCGGCAGCTACGCGCAGGCCCACTATCTGGGGAACCGCCGCCGGAGGACGATGACCGATACGGTGGCGGCGTGGCGCGACTATCTGCCGGAGTTCCTGCCCCTGCCCCACCCGAGCTGGCGCAACACCGCCTGGCTGAAGAAGAACCCCTGGTTCGACGACGAGCTGGCGCCAGCGCTGCGCCGCCGCGTGGACGAGGCTCTGGACGGGTGACTCACCCCTCCAGGGCCTCGATGCGCTCCATATCCTCGTCCGACAGGCCGAAATGGTGGCCGATCTCGTGGATCAGGACGTGGCGGACGATGGCGAACAGGTCCTCGCCCGTCTCGCACCAGTAGTCCAGGATCGGGCGGCGGTAGAGGAAGATCATGTCAGGCCCGCTGCGCAGGTCGGCGACGCTCTGCCGCGTCATATCGACGCCCCGATAGAGGCCGAGCAGGTCGAAGGGGCTTTCCAGCTCCATCTCGCGCTCGGTCTCCTCGTCGGGAAAATCCTCGACATGGATCGACAGATTGGCGATGGGGGCCAGGAGTTCCCGCGGGATCGTCTCCAGCGCGTCCTCGGCCATCCGCTCGAGGTCGGGGGTGGAGGGAGGAACGCTGTGGGTGTGTGCCGGTTTGCGCATCATACCGGGGAAGGTAGCGCCGCTTGCCGCCCAGGCCAAGCGGCGCTAAACCGGAAGACGGACCGGAACACCGATTTGATCCGCAATCGATCCGTGCCCGTTACGCCAAGTACAGGCTAACCAAGTACAGGCCAACCAACAAAGGGGGAAGGAATGTCGGACAAGCTGGTGGGTGCCAAGCGGCAGACCGCGCTGAAGGAACTGCACGGCTGGGCGGAGGTGCTGGAGCGCGACGCGATCCGCAAGACCTACCATTTCCCCGACTTCCCCGCCGCCTGGGGCTTCATGAGCCAGGTCGCCCTGCTGGCGGAGCGGACGAACCACCATCCGGAATGGTTCAACGACATGGGCCGGGTGGAAATCATCCTGTGCACCCGCAGCGCCGACGGCCTGACCCAGGCCGACGTCGATTTCGCCCACCGCTTGGACCAGATCGCCCCGAACCGCGACCGCTGATCCTCGCGCGCCCGGAGGGCGTCAGGCCGGTTCCAGAACCACCTTCACATCCGCCGGACGCCCGAAGAAGGGGGCGGTGGTGACCAGCAGCGGGCAACCGGCGGCGGCGTAGGCCGCCGCGTTGTCCTCCGTCACACCACCCGCCGCCGCGACGACCGGCGGGCGCGGCAGGCCGCGCGTCGCTTCGACCACCGCGCGGGCCTCCTCCGGCGTTCGCTTCTCCAGTTGCAGCACGTCGGCCCCGGCCCGGGCGAAGGCAATGGCGTCCGCCACCGTGTCGACCTCGACCACGATCTTCTTTTCCGGCGCCCGGCGGCGCAGGTCGGCGATCCAGGTCTCCGGGGATCCGGACAGGAAGGCGCGGTGTTCGGCGAAGACCAGGATCGTTTCCGACAGGCCCAGCCGGTGCATCACCGCCCCGCCGGCCAGCACCGCCTTGACCGACAGGTCCTTGGCGCCGGGAAAGTTCTTGCGGGTGCAGGCGACGGTCACGCCGGGAGCGGCCTCGACAATGCGGCGGGCGCGGGTGGCGATGCCGGAGGCGTATTCGACCAGCGTCTGCGCCACCTTCCAGCCGCTGTGCAGGGCACCCGCCGGGCCATGCCCCTCCAGGAAGGGCGCCCCGGCCTCCACCGCCGTGCCGCTGGGCCGGACGGACATCACCGTGCCGCCGGCCTTCTCGATCAGGCGGGCGGCTTCCTCCGTCCCGGCCAGCACCATGGCGCCGCGCGCCGTGAACCGGATGCGCGCCGGGGCGGCGGCGATGCCCAGCGAGTCGGTGGTCAGGTCGCCGTAGGGAACGTCCTGGGCGAGGAGCGCGTCGAGCGCGGCATCGGACAGGACGATCATCGGCGGTTCCCTTTTTCGGTTAAAGCCACCCGCGGCGGCGGAAGTACCAGAGCGGCACGACGGCGGACAGAACCATCATCACGATGGCCATGGGATAGCCGAAGTCCCAGTCCAGCTCGGGCATGTGGTGGAAGTTCATGCCGTAGGCCGACGCGATCAGGGTCGGCGGCATCAGCGCCACGGACACGACCGAGAAGATCTTGATGATCGCGTTCTGCTCGATGTTGATCAGGCCGAGCGTGGCGTCGAGCAGGAAGTTCGCCTCGTGCGCCAGGAAGCCGGCGTGCTCGTTCAGGGACCGCAAATCGCGCGTCAGGGTCTTCAGCGCGGCCTTCTGCTCCTTGGTCAGCCGCCCGGCGGCAACGGAGGAGAGGAAGGCCACCAGCCGGTCCAGCCCGGCGAGGCTGTCGCGCACCTTGTGCGTCAGGTCGCCGGCCCGTCCGATGCCGCGCAGCACGTCCTGCAGTTCGTCCGGCTTCTTGGAGCTTCCGACCCCCTTGCTGTTCAGCGAGTCGGTGAAGATGCGCGTGGACAGCCCGTCGATGCGGGCGCCGATCAGCTCCAGCACGTCGGCCACCCGGTCGATCACCGCGTCCAGGATGCCCAGCAGCGCGTCCTCCGCGCTGGCCAGAAGCTCCGGCTGGCGGCTGGTCCGCGCGGCGAAGGTGGCGACGGAGCGCGGCTCGGTGAAGCGCACCGTGATCATGTGCCGGGGGGTCAGGACGAAGGTGACCTCACCCTGCTCCGGCATCGGCGAATCGGCCCGCGCGATCACGGAAGAAGTGAGATAGACGGCCTCCCCCTCGGTGTAGAGCTGGCTCGAGGCCTCGATTTCCTTCATCTCCTCGCGCGTCGGCAGGTCGCAGCCGGTGACGGCGCCGACATGCGCGCGCTCCGCCTCGTCGGGGCGGAGAAGATCGATCCACACCGTGTTGGGCGGCAGCGGCTCGCCGAGGGCAAGCGGCTGCTCGACCACGCGGCCGCCCACCCGGGCGTGGACCGTGATCATGCAAGAGCCTCGGCGGGGACCGGCGCGCCGGCGGCGCGGCAGGCCGCGGCCAGCGTGTTCAGCATCAGGCAGGCGATGGTCATCGGCCCGACGCCGCCCGGCACCGGGGTGATGGCGCCCGCGACCTTGACGGCCTCGTCGTAGGCGACGTCGCCGACCAGCTTGGTCTTGCCCGGCTCGGTCGGGTGCGGCACGCGGTTGATGCCGACGTCGATGACCACGGCGCCCGGCTTGATCCAGTCGCCGCGCACCATTTCCGGACGGCCCACCGCGGCGACCAGGATGTCGGCGCGGCGGCACTCGCCGGGCAGGTCCTGGGTTCGGGAATGGGCGACGGTGACCGTGCAGTCCTGCTGAAGCAGCAGTTGCGCCATCGGCTTGCCGACGATGTTGGAGCGGCCCAGCACCAGCGCCCGCTTGCCCTTGAGGTCGGCGCCCAGCGTGTCGCGGAGCAGCAGCAGGCTGCCCAGCGGCGTGCAGGGCACGATGGCGCCGGCACCGCCGGTCGCCAGCAGGCCGGCGTTGACGACGTGGAAGCCGTCCGCGTCCTTTTCCGGGACGATGCGGGCCAGAACCTTTTGGGTGTCGATGTGCTTGGGCAGGGGAAGCTGGACCAGGATGCCGTGCACCGCCGGATCGGCGTTCAGCCGATCGATCAGAGCCAGCAGTTCCGCCTCGCCGAGGTCGGTGGGCATGTGGTGGTCGAAGCTGTTCATGCCGAGGTCGGCCAGGGCCTTTTCCTTGGACCGGACATAGACTTGGCTCGCCGGGTCCTCGCCCACCAGAACGACGGCGAGGCCGGGGGTGACGCCGTGGCTGGCCTTGAGCGCGGCCACACCCTCCGCCACGCGGGCGCGCAGCCCCGCGGCGAACGCCTTGCCGTCGATGATCTTCGCCTCAGTCATCGCTCTTCCCACCGTTGCTGCTCACCGGGTCGCCGCCCGCGGTTTCCACCAGCGCCGTCAGGCGGCGCATCAGGTCGGCCGGATCGCCGGCCACATGGACAATCTTGTTCCGGTCGGTGGCGCCGGCCACCACCGTCAGGCTGGTCTTGGGCAGTTTCCACGCCTTGGCCAGCAATTTCACCACCGCCTCGTTCGCCTTGCCGTTCTCCGGCACGGCGGTGACGGTCACCTTCAGGGCCGTTCCTCCGGACGCCGTGGCGGCCAGCCCGGCGATGGCGTTGCGCGACGCCTTGGGCGTCACCCGCAACGCCAGCCGGACACCGTCCGCCACCGCCTCGAAGGGCACAGCCTCGAACGGTCCCGGCATCAGAAGCGCGGCCAGTATTCCGCCATCAGGTTGCGGATGAAGAAGATCAGCAGGATCAGCGCGATCGGCGACAGGTCCAGGCCGCCCATGTTCGGCAGGACGCGGCGGATCGGGCGCAGCACCGGTTCGGTGACGCGGTAGAGGAAGTCGCCGATGACATAGACCGCGCGGTTGCGGGTGTTGACGACGTTGAAGGCCACCAGCCAGCTCAGCACCGCCGAAGCGATGAGCAGCCAGACATAGAGGCTGAGAACGGTGTCGATCAGCAGGTAGAGCGCAATCATGCCCGGCCCGTCCCTTTATTGTCCGATTTTGCGGGGCACCCTAAGCACAAGCGGCGAGTGCTGTCCAGTGCCGCGCGGCGGGCCGCCACCATCCCCTTGGCCATGCCCTTGCGCGCAACCGCCAATGCCCGCGATCGGGCACGTTCAGAGGGCTTGACAGGCTCCCCCCGCATCACCATTATCCGCCGCACGCCGGTGACGGTGTGTGGGGCCGTAGCTCAGCTGGGAGAGCGACGCGTTCGCAATGCGTAGGTCGGGAGTTCGATCCTCCTCGGCTCCACCAATCACCCCCAAGACATTGATACGACACAGGAATTCGCCCGGAAGCGGCGGAATTCCTCGCGGTGTGACACCGCCCTGTCGCACGCGGCGTCGGCTGAATCCTCCCATTCTTTTAAAACATTCGCTGATCCGACCCAAGCCTCAGTGCCTGTGCACGTGGTGGGCATCCGGAAAGTGGGCGTGCCGGTGCCGTAGGCGCACGTGACGATGCCGGTGGGTGTGTGGCTCGGTCACCGGGCCATCGTGATGGTGCCGGTGGTGCTCGTCATGCACATGCGGGTGGTCGTGCTCCATCTCGTCATGGTCGTGCTCATGGTCATGGTCCTCGGTCAGGTGCAGCCAGACGCCGAGTCCCATTAGGGCCGCGGCCACCGCCAGCCCGACCGTCAGCGGCTCCCCGAAGATCGCCAGGGAGGCGACGCCCCCGACGAAGGGGGCCGTCGAGAAATAGGCCCCGGTGCGGGCGGCGCCGATGTGGCGCAGAGCGACCACGAACAGCACGAGGCTGACGCCGTAGCCCAGCAGCCCGACCAGCATCGCCGCCGCCGCGGTCGGCGCGGCAGGAGGGCCGTCGCCGAGGGCCAGGGCGATCCCGATATTGACGGTGCCGGCCACCAGCCCCTTGATCGTGGCGACGTCCACGGGATCTGCCAGGGACACCTTGCGGGTGAGGTTGTTGTCCACCGCCCACATCAGGCAGGCGGCGGCGACCGCGGCCAGTCCCCAACCGCCGTCCAGGCTGAGCGTTCCGCCCCAGGACAGCACGACCGCTCCCGCCACGATGGCGATCATCCCAGCAACGAGCCGCCGGTCGACACCCTCCCGGAAGACGAACCACGCCAGCAGCGCGGTGAACACCCCTTCGAGGTTGAGCAGCAGCGAGGCGGTCGATGCCGGCGTCGCCGTCAGGCCGGCCATCAGCAGCACCGGCCCGGCGATACCCCCGGCAGCGACGGCGGCCAGCAGCCAGAGCCATTCGGCGCCGCGGAGCCCGCGTTCGCTGCGCTTCTGCGGGACCGTCAGACCACGAACCAGCCGGACCAGCCCCAGCCCGATGCCGGAGCCGAGATACAGCAGGCCCGCCAGCATCCAGGGGGACAGGTCGTGGACCATCAGCTTTGCCAGCGGCGTGCTGATGCCGAAGAGAACCGCGGCCAGGATGGCGGTCGTCGCGCCAGTTCGGGGCATAGCGCCTCGCACGCCTGTTGAGTGGGGGAACCGTTGCCCCCACCCTAACCCTCCCCCGCTGACGCAGGGGAGGGGATGAAGGCTACCCCCGCGCCCGCAGGTAGGGGGTCATGCGCCACTCCGCGTAGCGGATCAGGCGCGAGGCGAGGAAGTTCAGCAACAGATAGATGCTGCCCGCCACGATGAACACCTCGAACACCGCGAAGCTCTGCGCGATGATCTTGCGGGCGATGCCGGTGATCTCCAACAGCGTGATGGTGCTGGCGAGCGAGCTGGCCTTCACCATCAAAATCACCTCGTTTCCGTAGGCCGGCAGCATCTGGCGGATCGCCACCGGCATCATGATCCGGCGGAACAGCAGCGTGCGCGACATGCCGCAGGCCCGCGCCGCCTCGATCTGGCCCTGCGGCACCGACAGGATGGCGCCGCGCAGGATCTCGCTGGTGTAGGCGCCGGTGTTCAGCGTCAGCGCCAGGATCGCGCACCAGAAGGGCTCGCGCAGGTAGACCCAGAGGAAGCTGCTGCGCACCAGCTCGAACTGGCCCATGCCGTAATAGATCAGGAAGATCTGCACGAGCAGCGGCGTGCCGCGGAACACGAAGACGTAGGCGGCCATCAGCCGCTCGGTGACGCGGTTGCCGTACAGCCGCAGCAGAGCCACCGCGAAGGCCACGCCCGCGCCGAACAGCAGCGCCAGCCCGACCAGCTGCAGGGTCACCGGAACGCCGCGCAGGAGGGTGGGAACGCTGTCCCACATCAGTTCCCAGTTCATGGGTCAGGCCCTCCGCACGCCGCGATTGGCGTAGCGTTCCGCCCGCTCGAACGCCACCGTCGAGACGGTGGTGAGCAGGAGGTAGAGCACCGCCGCGGTGGTGTAGAACAGGAACGGCTGGCGGGTCGACCCCGCCGCCACATGCGACACGCGCATGATCTCGGCCAGCGCCGTCACGGAGATCAGCGCCGTGTCCTTCAGGGTAAGCTGCCAGACGTTTCCCAGCCCCGGCAGGGCGTAGCGCAGGGTCTGCGGCACCAGGATGCGGCGCAGGATCAGCCAGCGCGACATGCCGCAGGCGCGCGCCGCCTCGATCTGGCCATGGGGCACCGCCTGGACCGCGCCGCGGATCACCTCCGTCGAATAGGCGCCGGAGATCAGCCCGACCGCCAGCACGCCGATGGAGAAGGCGTTCAGCTCGATGTAACCCTCGTAGCCGAAGACCCGGCCGACGGCCATGACCGCGCCGCTGCCGCCGAAGAACAGCAGGTAGATGACCAGCAGTTCGGGGACGCCGCGGACGACGGTGGTGTAGACCTCCGCCACGCCGGTGAGGGCGAGGTTGCGGCTGAGCTTCGCCGACGCGCCGAGCGAGCCGAAGACGAGGCCGAGGACGAAGGCCGACACCGACACGGCGACCGTCATCGCGGCCCCGCCGAGAAGCTGGCCGCCCCACCCGTTCGGGCCGAAGGAGAGAAGTTCGAACATGCGCTCCGAAAGGGCTCCGAAAGGGCTCCGAACCGGGTTCCCCTCCTCCCCGCGACGGGGAAGAGGGGGACATCCCTTCACATTGATGGCCGGTTACTTGATCGAGATGTCGTAGCCGAAGTGCTGGGTGCTCAGCTTCGTGATGGTGCCGTCCTGGTTGGCCTCGGCGATGGCCTTGTTGAACAGCTCCTTCAGGTCGCCGTCGGCCTTGCGCAGGCCCACGCCCACGCCCTTGCCCAGCACGCCGCGCGCGAAGGCCGGGCCGAACAGGGTCATGTTGCCGGCGTCCGTCTTGATGATGGCGTCCACCGCCGAACGGTCGCCGAAGATGGCGTCCACGCGGCCGGCGGCCATGTCGATGCCGGCGTTGTCCAGCTTGTCGTAGGTGCGGACCGACACCTGCGGCAGGAGCTGCTCCATGAAGTTCGCCTGGATGGTCGAGGTCTGCACGCCGACCGTCTTGCCCTTCAGCGCGTCGGCCAGGGCGGCGATGGCGGCCTTCGGGTCGTCCTTGGACAGGTCGTAGCGCTCGCCGGGGAAGGTCGCCTTGGCGAGCGGCGAATTCTTCATGGTGCCGAACATCGACGGCTCGGTGCCGTAGGGGCCGGCGAAGGCGATGACCTTCTCACGCTCGTCGGTGATCGACATCGCCGCCATGATGGCGTCGTACTTGCCCTGCTGGATGGCCGGGATCATGCCGTCCCAATCCTGGGCGACGATCTCGCACTCGGCCTTCATCTTCTTGCAGAGTTCCATGGCGAGGTCCGGCTCGAAGCCGATCAGCTTGCCCGACGGGTCCGTCGCGTTCCAGGGGGCGTAGGCGCCCTCGGTGGCGATGCGGATCTTCTTCCAGTCCTTGGCTTCGACGGCGGTGCCGGCGACCGCCACGATGGCGCCGAGCGCCAGCGCCGCAACGATCTTCTTCACGGGAAAACCTCCTCTGTTCTGATGCCCTTATGGATGGCTCTTATGCTCGGGCAGGCTCTGAGGTTTACGGTTTTACAGCGCCAGTCAAGGGAATTGAACGGGCCGTTCTCGCGCGACCGATTCAGCCGCCGCCGGACAGGTGGCGCGACAGGAACTGTCGCACGCGGTCCGATTCCGGATTGACCAGAACCCGGTCGGGCGGTCCCCGCTCCTCGATCCGGCCCTGGTGGAGGAACACCACCTCCGACGCGACCTCGCGGGCGAAGCCCATCTCGTGCGTCACGAGAATCATGGTGTTGCCCTCCTCGGCGAGCTGGCGGATGACCAGCAGCACCTCGCCCACCAGCTCGGGGTCGAGCGCGGAGGTCGGCTCGTCGAACAGCATCACCTTGGGCTGCATGGCCAGCGCGCGGGCGATGGCGGCGCGCTGCTGCTGCCCGCCGGAGAGCTGCACCGGGTAGGACTCGGCCTTGGCGAGGATGCCCACCTTGTCCAGCAGCTTGCGGGCGCGGTCCACCGCCTCCGCCTTCGGGACGCCCAGCACATGGACCGGCGCCTCGATGACGTTCTCCAGGATGGTCATGTGGGTCCAGAGGTTGAAGCTCTGGAACACCATGCCCAACCGGGTGCGGATGCGGTCCACCTGCCGGGAGTCGGCGGGGACGGTCTGGCCGCCGCGCGCCTTCTTCAGGCCGATGGCCTCGCCGCCGATGACGATCCGCCCCTCGTCCGGCACCTCCAGCATGTTGATGCAGCGCAGAAGCGTGCTCTTGCCGGAGCCGGAGGAGCCGATCAGCGTGATGACGTCGCCTTCGCGCGCGGTCAGGGAGACGCCCTTCAGCACCTCCAGCGGGCCGAAGCGCTTGTGGACATTCTCGACGAGGACGGCTTCGGGGGCGTGGGGATTCGTGGGCGGGTGTCGGTGCATGCGGAGCTTGTCGGCGGAGAGCGGGGCGGGGAGCGGTCTGGACCGCCCAACCCTGGACGGTGCCGCTAGGCTAGACCGCCGGACAAACTCCCGCAACGCGGATTTTACAGGCCCCGAGCCCAGCTCACCACAGCATCAGCACCAGAAGCTGCGGCGCCAGGATGCGCAGGCACATGGCCAGCGGGTAGACGGTGGCGTAGGCCAGCGCCGGCGCCTCCGACGCGACCACCGCGTTGGCGTAGGCGAGGCCCGGCGGGTTGGTCTGCGCCCCGGCCAGCACGCCGCAGATGCTGAGGAAGTTCAGCTTCATCACGCCGCGGGCCAGCAGCCCGGTCAGCATCAGCGGCACCAGCGTGACCAGGACGCCCCAGGCCATCCAGGGCAGCCCGGCACCGCTCGCCATCGTCTCGACGAAGCGGTCGCCCGAGGCGATGCCCAGAACGGCGAGGAACAGGACGATGCCGATCTCGCGCAGGGCGAGGTTGGCGGCGGGCGGCATGAACCAGACCAGCGGCCCGATGTGGCCGATGCGCGCCAGCACGATGGCGACGATCAGCGGCCCGCCGGCCATGCCCAGCCTCAGCGGCGCCGGCATGCCCGGCAGGAACAGCGGGATGGCGCCCAGCAGCGCCCCCAGCGTGATGCCGACGAAGACCGGAATCATCTCCACCGTCTGCAGCCGCCGTTCGGAGTTGCCGATGATGCAGGCCGCCGCCTTGAGGTCGTCGGGCTTGCCGATCACCGTCAGGATGTCGCCGAACTGCAGCTTCAGCGCGGCGTTGGGCACCAGCTCCACGCCGGCGCGGTTGACGCGGCTGACCACCACGTCGCACGCCCCCTTCAGGTTCAGCGCGGCGATGGACTTGCCCAGCACCGGGTTGGCGGTGACGACGATGCGCTCCCACCGCAGGTCACTGCCCTTGGTGGTCAGCCGGACGTCGGCCTCCCGCCCCATCAGCAGGCGGACCTGCTCCAGCTTCGGGCGCGGACCGACCACGTGCAGCACGTCGCCCTCCTCCAGCCGGGTGTCCTCGCCGGGCACGCGGAGCTGGCCGCCGCGCAGCAGCCGCGACGCACAGACCCCCAGGCTCGGCAGCAGGGTCAGGTCGCCCAGCCGCACCCCGCGCAGGGCCGGGTTGGTGACGGCGATGTCCATGGTGTCGAGCGCCGCGACCTCGGCCCGCCGGGCGGCCTCGAAGGCCCTGGCCTCCTCCTGCGGGTCGATGCGGAAGACGATCCGCACCACCGCCATTGCCAGCAGGTTGCCGGCGATGCCGAAGGGGTAGGTGACGGCGAAGGCCAGACCGGGCAGGGCCATCACCGCGGCGTCGGCCCCGACCTCCTTCAGCACCTGCTGCGAGGCGGCCAGCGCCGGGGCGTTGGTCACCCCGCCCGCGAAGACGCCGAGGCCGGAGCCCAGCGGCACGAGGTCGAACAGCACCAGGATCGCGGTCAGCAGGATGCTGGAACCCACCATCAGCAGCGCCAGCCCGTTCAGCGCCAGCCCGGACTTCTTCAGCGCCGCGAAGAAGCCGGGGCCGACCTGGATGCCGATGGTGTAGACGAACAGGATCAAGCCGAAGTCGCGGATGAACTCCATCATCTCGGCGTTCAGCGTCACCCCCGCCTGCTTGGCGAAGTGGCCGACCGCGATGCCTGCGAACAGCACGCCGCCGATGCCCAGCCCCACGCCGCGCAGCCGTATGTGGCCGAGCGCCAGCCCGAGGGCCGAGGTGATGCCCAGCATGAACACCACGCGCGCGATCGGCGGCATGGCCAGGAAGAGTTCGATGAGCGCGTGCATGGCCGCGTCTCCTCACGCGAGGACAGACCGCCCGCCCATCCCGTGGGAAGCGTCCCCGCTGGGCCGCTCCCTTACCAGAGGAACAGGACGATCAACTGCGGCGCAAGGATACGCAGAAACATAACCATAGGGTAAACAGTGGCATAGGCGAGGGCGGGAGCCTCCGATGCGCTCATTGCGTTTGCAAATGCGAGCGCGGGCGGGTCCGTCATGCTGCCGGACAGCAGGCCGCAGATCGTCAGGTAGTTCTGCCGGGCGAAGGCCCGCGCGACGAAGCCGACGACCAGCAGCGGGATCAGCGTCACCAGCACGCCGCAGCCGATCCACAGCAGCCCGTCGCCGTGCACCAGAGTCTCCACGAAACGGTCGCCGGACATCAGCCCGACCACCGCCAGGAACAGGACGATGCCGATCTCGCGCAGCGCCATGTTGGCGGCGGGCGGCATGAACCAGACCAGCGGCCCGATGTGCCCGATGCGCGCCAGAAGGATCGCCGCCACCAGCGGACCGCCGGCCAGACCCAGCTTCAGCGGCGCCGGCATCCCCGGAATGTAGAAGGGGATGGAGCCGAGCAGCACGCCCAGCAGGATGCCGATGAAGACCGGCACGAACTCCACCTGCTGGAGCCGCCGCGCCGAGTTGCCCATCAGCGCCGCCACCCGCTGGAGGTCCGACGGCTTGCCGATGGCGGTCAGGATGTCGCCGAACTGGAGGTGCAGCGCCGGGCTGGGCACCAGCTCCACGCCCGCCCGGTTGACCCGGCTGACCACCACGTCGTAGGCGTCGGCGAGGTCGAGCTGGCCGATGGCCTTGCCCAGCACATGCTCGTTGGTGACGACCAGCCGGTCCCAGCGCATGTCGGTGCCCTTGGTGGTCAGGGTGATCTCCGCGGCCTCGCCGAGCAGCCGCTTCGTCGCCTCCAGCTTGACCCGCGGCCCGACCAGATGCACGACGTCGCCGGCCCGCAGGCAGGTGTCGGGGTGCGGCACCTGGAGCCGCCCCTCGCGCAGCAGGCGGGAGATCATCACCCCCTGGTCGCCGAACAGCTCCATCTCGCGCAGCGGCAGGCCCATGGCCGACCGGTTGCGCACGGCGACGTCCAGCGTCTCCAAGGTTTCCACCTGGGCGCGGCGCCGGCGCTCGAAGGCCTCGGCCTCCGCCGCCGGGTCGATGCGGAAGACGACGCGGATCAGCCCCATGGTGATCAGGATGCCGACGATGCCGAAGGGGTAGGCGACGGCGTAGCCGAGGCTGGGCGTGTTGATCTCCGCCGCCGAGGCCCCGACCTCGCGCAGCATCTCCTGCGCCGCACCCAGCGACGGCGTGTTGGTGACGGCGCCGGAGAAGATGCCCAGCACCGCCGGCAGCGGCACCCCGCCGATCTCGTGGATCGCCACCGCCACCAGCACCCCCAGCCCGACCAGCGAGGCGGCCAGCAGGTTCAGCGTCAGGCCCGACTTCTTCAGGGCGGCGAAGAAACCGGGGCCGACCTGCACGCCGATGGTGTAGACGAACAGGATCAGCCCGAACTCCCGCATGAAATGCAGGACGTGATGGTCGAAGGTCAGGCCCAGCGCCTTGGCGACGTGCCCCGCGGCGATGCCGGCGAACAGCACCCCGCCGATGCCCAGCCCCACCCCGCGCAGCTTGATCTGCCCCAGCGCCAGCCCCGACGCCGCCACCACGCTGAGCATCAGCATGATGCGGGCGATGTCGGGAAGGCCGTTGAACAGGTCGATCAGCAGGGTCATGGCAGGCACCCGGTCCGGTTGAGCATTGAGGGGGCGAAGGCGCCTATGAATGCCCGCTCCGCTCCGTCCGGGCAATGCCCTGGAATGGAAAGGGACATTCATCGGATCAAAATTTCGCCACTTTCTGGCCCTAAACCGGAGGAAGCCTTACGGCATCAAGTGGCTGGCCGGACCCGTGAACCCCTGCGGCCCGGCCCCTAAGCGACGATCAGGGCTCCGGTTTTCCGGCGCCCCCAGCCAGGCCCCGGCTGGATCGGCGGCCATCGCAAGAACCCCCTTGCGATGGCCGTTCCTTTTTGGGGCCGTTCCTTTTTGGGGCCGTTTCTGTTTGGCCCGACCTTTTGTGAGGCCGTTTCTTTTTGGCACCCGGACGGGCTGTGCTATAGCTCCCCCCGCTTCGTCCACCGCAAGAGCCCGCCCGTCGCCATGCCCGTTTTCGCCGGTTCCGCGCTGACCTGCCTCCGTGGCGACCGGCTGGTCTTCACCGGGTTGGACTTCCGGATCGCGCCGGGGGAGGCGCTGTTCCTGCTCGGCCCCAACGGCAGCGGCAAGTCCAGCCTGCTGCGCGTCATGGCCGGGCTGCTCAAGCCGATCCGCGGCCGGCTCTCCTGGGACGATGTGGCGGTCTCCGACGACCCCGACGGCCACCGCGGCCGCATCCATTACGTCGGCCATCTCGACGCGGTGAAGCCGGTGCTGAGCGCGGTGGAGAACCTGTCCTTCTGGGCCACGCTGGGCGGCGCCGCCGACCCGCGGGGCAACGCGCTGAAGGCGCTGGACCGGCTGGGCGTGCCGCACATCGCCAACGTGCCGGGGCGCTACCTGTCGGCCGGGCAGAAGCGACGGCTGAACCTCGCCCGCATCATCGCCGCCCCCGCCGCCCTGTGGCTGCTCGACGAGCCGACCGTGGCGCTCGACCGCGCGGCGATCGCCCTGTTCGAGGAGATCATCGCGGAGCATCGGGCCGGCGGCGGCATGGTCGCCGTCTCCACCCATGTGGACATCGCCATGCCCGGCGCCGGGGAACTGCACCTCGACGAGTTCACCCCCGTCCCCCACGACGAGGACGATGGGGGCGAGGACGACGACGTTTTGGAAGAGGAGGACGCGGCGTGACCCGCTTCCTGCGCCTGATCGGGCGCGACCTGCGGCTGGCGCTGCGCCAGGGGTCGGACGCCAGCATCGCCGTGATGTTCTTCGTGCTGTGCGTGGTGCTGTTCCCCTTCGGGGTGGGGCCGGAGCCGAACATCCTCGCCCGCATCGCCGCCGGGGTGATCTGGGTAGCGGCCCTGCTCGCCTCGCTGCTGTCGCTGGAGCGGCTGTTCCAGAACGACTACGAGGACGGCTCGCTGGAGTTGCTGTCGCTCTCCACCCTGCCGATGGAGGCGGTGGTGCTGGCCAAGACGCTGGCCCACTGGCTGGTGACCGGCCTGCCGCTGATCGCCGCCGCCCCGCTGCTGGCGCTTCTGCTGAACATGGACGCGGATGGGTTCGGGGTTCTGGTGCTGACCCTGCTGGTCGGCACGCCGATCCTCAGCCTGATCGGCAGCATCGGGGCGGCGCTGACGCTGGGCGCCCGGCGCGGCGGCGTGCTGCTGTCGCTGCTGATCCTGCCGCTCTACATCCCGGTGCTGATCTTCGGCGCCGGGGCCATCGACGCCGCACTGAACGGCCTGACCCCACGCCCGCATCTGCTGCTGCTGGGCGGCCTTCTGGCCGGCGCCCTGCCGCTCGCCCCCTGGGCCAGCGCCGCCGCCCTGCGTCAGGCGGTTGAATAAGCATCACGCAAGCGCGTTCAAAGCGATGACGCTGCCCGCAAGAGCCGGAAACCGCTGAACGACGCCAGCGAAGCGAAGGTCGGCCGTGATGACGGGCACACCGGTTTGCCGCGCAAGCGCGAGATACACACAATCGTAAACCGGGTGATTCACCTCAGCGGACAGGCGGCAGGCGTGATCGACCAGATCGAAGTCCCGCGTCCATGCAAATGGTTCGGATCGCAGAACGGCCAGAGCCGCCATGGCGGTGTCCTGGCCTATCTATCTCCCCTCGCCTTTGATGCTTCCAGAGAATGTTGGCGCATTCCACAAGAAGAAGATCGGGGGCGAACAAGGTTCGCCCAAGACCGACAGCCTTCGCCTTGTCGCTGTCCTCTTCCGCGACGACCCATTTCACCACCAGGCTGGCATCAGCGACGACGGACGACGGCAGGCGCTTCACGGCTCGCCGAGCCGCTGCGACCGCTCTTCCCGCATCTCGGCGGAGACCGCACCGCTGTCGGAGACGGTACGCCCTCCGAAACCGGCCCGAAGCCGGTCCGCGCGCTCCCAGAAATCGCGATGGCTCTGGCGGACGGACTGGGCCAGCGTTTCGCGCACCTCCTCTTCCAGCGACCGGCCGGCGGCACTGGCGCGGTCGGTCAGAGCCTTCAGAACCGAATCGTCGATGTCGCGCACGGTGATCATACCCATGGCAGCCCCTCGGACTTTTTTGCCCTTCCTGCACCAACGTAGCATGGAAAGGCCGCGTCAACCCGTCGTACCGTCAATGCGACAGGCCGCCGCACCGTCCTGAAAACACCACGGCGTGCGGCCATGTTTCCTGACCAAGATCAAGGCGAAACCCCTCGCGCTGGGGCATCACTGAGCTTATATCGTCCGCAGCACGACCAGAGGCCCATAGGTCCTATGCATCGATTTGCAAATCCTGCCCGCTTCCAGCGCCTGTCGGCGGCGATCCTGCCCTGGACGGCGGGGGCGACCGTGATCCTGCTGATCGTCGGGCTCTACATCGCGCTGATCGGGTCGCCCCGCGACTATCAGCAGGGCGACACCGTGCGGATCATGTACATCCACGTCCCCGCCGCCTGGATGAGCCTGTTCGTCTACGTCAACATGGCCATCGCCGCCGCCTGCGGGCTGGTGTGGAAGCATCCGCTGGCCGACCTGTTCGCCAAGGCCGCCGCCCCGGTCGGCGCCGGCTTCACTCTCATCTGCCTCGTCACCGGCTCGCTGTGGGGCGCGCCGATGTGGGGGACGTGGTGGGTGTGGGACGCGCGGCTGACCAGCGTGCTGATCCTGTTCTTCCTCTATCTGGGATACATGGCGCTGGTGAACGCCTTCGACGACCCGCAGCGCGGGACGCGGGCGGGCAACGTGCTGCTTCTCGTCGGCATCGTGAACGTGCCGATCATCAAATTCTCGGTGGACTGGTGGAACACCCTGCACCAGCCGGCCAGCGTCATCCGCATGGGCGGACCGACCATCGACGGGTCCATGCTGGTCCCGCTGCTGGTCATGGCGCTGGGCTTCACCGCTTACTTCATCACCGTGGTCCTGCTGCGCCTGCGGGCGGAGATCGTGCAACGCAAGATCCAGACCATGCGCCTGACCGAGGCGCAGGGCTGAGGCACGGGAACAGGCTGGGCCGGAGGCAAGGATGGCAGAGTTTTTCGCGATGGGCGGCTACGCCGCGTATGTCTGGTCGTCCTACGCTCTGGCGGCGCTGGTGATGGTCGGCCTTCTGGTCGCCACGCTGAAGGCGCTGCGCGGCGCCGAGACGACCCTGAAGGCGCTGGAAGGCAGCCGCCCGCCGCGGCGGCGCCGGGCGCGCAACGGAGCCGCGGCGTCGCCCGCGGCGGAGGTTGGTGAAGGATGACCCGCAAGAAACGGCGCCTCTACATGCTGGGCCTCGCCCTGCTGGGCCTTGGCGCGGCCACCGCCCTGACGCTGACGGCGTTCGAGGACAACATCGTCTTCTTCTTCAGCCCGACGCAGTTGCAGACCCAGGACATCGGCGACCGCAACTTCCGCCTGGGCGGTCTGGTCGAGGAAGGCAGCGTGAGCAAGATGCCCGACGGGGTGACGACGCAGTTCCGCGTCACCGACACGGTGCACACCGTCGCCGTCAGCTACCGCGGCCAGCTTCCCGACCTGTTCCGCGAGGGGCAGGGCGTCATCACGGAAGGCCGCATGATCAACGGCGTCTTCCAGGCGCGCGAGGTGCTGGCCAAGCACGACGAGAACTACATGCCGCCGGAAGTCGCCGACGCGCTCAAGGAAGCGGAGCACTTCAAGGCGAACTCGAAGGAGCAGAAGCCCAGCTCGTGACGCTGACGGCTTCCTGTCTTCTCCACATTCCGTTCTTTAAGGGAGCATCGGGCCCGTGATTCCCGAACTCGGCCATTACGCGCTGGTGCTGGCGCTGTTCGTGGCGCTGGTGCAATCCGGCGTCCCCCTGGTCGGTGCCGCCACCGGCAACGCCGCCTGGATGGGCGTCGCTCGCCCCGCCGCCATCGCGCAGTTGCTGCTGGTGCTGGTCGCCTACGGCGCCCTGACCTGGGCGCATGTGGTGTCGGACTTCAGCGTGTCGAACGTGGTCCAGAACAGCCACTCGATGAAGCCGATGCTCTACAAGGTGTCGGGCGTGTGGGGGAACCACGAAGGCTCGATGATGCTGTGGGTCGTCATGCTGACGGCGTTCGGCGCGGCCGTCGGCATCTTCGGGCGCAACCTGCCGCCCTCGCTGAAGGCCCGCGTCATCTCCGTCCAGGGCATGATCGGCGTCGGCTTCCTGCTGTTCATCCTGATCACCTCCAACCCCTTCCTCCGCGTGGTTCCGGCGCCGCTCGACGGCAACGACCTGAACCCGCTGCTCCAGGACCCCGGCCTCGCCTTCCACCCGCCCTTCCTCTACGCGGGCTATGTCGGCTTCTCCATCGCCTTCTCCTTCGCGGTCGCCGCCCTGATCGAAGGCCGCGTGGACCCGGCCTGGGCGCGCTGGGTGCGGCCCTGGACGCTGGCCGCCTGGTCGACCCTGACCGCCGGCATCGCGCTCGGCTCCTGGTGGGCCTATTACGAGCTGGGCTGGGGCGGCTGGTGGTACTGGGACCCGGTCGAGAACGCCTCCTTCATGCCCTGGCTGGCCGGCACCGCGCTGCTGCACTCCGCCATCGTGGTGGAGAAGCGCGACGCGCTGAAGACCTGGACCATCCTGCTGGCGATCATCACCTTCTCGCTGTCGCTGATGGGCACCTTCCTGGTGCGGTCGGGCATCCTGACCTCGGTCCACGCCTTCGCGGTGGACCCGGCGCGCGGCGTCTTCATCCTGGTCCTGCTGGCCATCGCCACCGGCGGCTCGCTGCTGCTCTACTCCGTGCGGGCGCCCAGCCTGAAGACCGGCGGCCTGTTCGCCCCGGTCAGCCGCGAGGGCTCGCTGGTGCTGAACAACCTGCTGCTGTCCACCGCGACGGCGACGGTCTTCATCGGCACGCTCTACCCGCTGTTCCTCGACGTGCTCGACCTCGGCAAGGTGTCGGTGGGCCCGCCCTTCTTCAACGCCACCTTCATCCCCGTCGCCATCCCGATGGTGATCGCCATGGTGGTCGGCCCCTTCCTGGCCTGGAAGCGCGCCGACCTGCTGGGCGCCCTGACCCGGCTGTGGACGGCCGGCGTGGCGACCGTGGCCTGCGTCGCCATCGCCGCCTACGTCACCAACGGCGGCGGGCCGCTGCTGGCGCTGGTCGGGGTCGCGCTCGCCGCCTGGGCCTTCTTCGGCTCGCTGGCCGAGTTCGCCGAGCGCATCCGCCTGTTCCGCATCCCGGTGAAGGACAGCTGGAACCGCGCGGTCAACCTGCCGCGCAGCGCCTGGGGGATGACCATCGCCCACGCCTCCATGGGCATCGCCATCGCCGGCATGACCGGCACCTCGGCGTGGCAGAGCGAGACCATCCAGGCGATGAAGCCGGGCGACAACGCCACGGTCGGCGCCTACGCCGTGCATTTCGACCGCGTCGGCACGATGCAGGGGCCGAACTACAGCGCCGAGCAGGGCGTCTTCACCGTCACCCGCGACGGCAAGACCATCGCCACCCTGACGCCGCAGCGCCGCAGCTACCCGGTCACCCGCATGACGACGACCGAGGCGGCGATCCACACCACCTGGCTGTCCGACGTCTATGTGGCGCTGGGCGACCCGACGCAGAACGGCACGGCCTGGACCGTGCGGCTGTACCATCACCCACTGGTGCCGTGGATCTGGATCGGCTCGCTGGGGATGATGCTGGGCGGGCTGGTCAGCCTGTCCGACCGCCGCTTCCGCGTCGGCGCCCCGGAGCGCCGCCGCGCCGCCAAGGGCACCCTTCAGCCCGCCGAGTAAGGACACGCTTCCGATGCGCCGCCTGATCTATCTGTTGCCGCTGCTGCTGTTCGTCGGTGTCGGCGTGGCTTTCCTGCGCGGGTTCGACCGCGACCCGCGCGACATCCCCTCCGCCCTGATCGACAAGCCGGCGCCGGAATTCGCGCTGCCGCCGCTGCCGGGGTACAAAGAAGGGCTGTCCAACGCGACGCTGAAGGGCGACGTCACGCTGGTGAACGTCTTCGCCTCCTGGTGCATCCCCTGCAAGGCCGAGCACCCGATCATCACCCGGCTGGCCCGCGAGCAGGGCGTGACGGTGCGCGGCATCAACCACAAGGACAAGGCGGAGGACGCCATCGCCTGGCTGAACCGGAACGGCGACCCCTACGCCAGCATCGGCGTCGACCTGGACGGCCGCGTGTCCATCGACTGGGGGGTCTACGGCGTGCCGGAGACCTTCCTGCTCGACCGCCAGGGCCGCATCCGCTTCAAGCATGTCGGCCCCCTGACCCCGCAGGTGGTCGAGGAGCAGATCCTGCCCATGGTCAAGCATCTGCGGAGCGCGTCGTGAGAGCCCTTCTTTCCACGACCTTGATGGCCGTCCTGCTGGCGTTGACCCCGGTCGCCGCCTCCGCCGTCCAGCCTGACGAGGTGCTGAAGGACCCGGCGCTGGAAGGCCGCGCGCGGGAGATCAGCAAGGATCTGCGCTGCCTCGTCTGCCAGAACCAGTCGATCGACGACTCCAACGCGCCGCTCGCCCGCGACCTGCGCGTGCTGGTCCGCGAACGGCTGACCGCCGGCGACAGCAACCAGCAGGTGCTGAGCTTCGTCACAGACCGCTATGGCGACTATGTGCTGCTGCGCCCGCCCTTCAAGGCGACGACGCTGTTCCTGTGGATCGGCCCCTTCGTGATCCTGGCCATCGGCGGCGTCGTGACGGCCCTGTACCTGCGCGGGCGGAAGGGGGCTGCCGCCGATGGCCCGATGACCGCGGGCGGCGACACCGCACCGCTGACCGAGGACGAGCGGCGGCGCCTGGACGCCCTGCTCCGCAAGGACAAAGCCTGATGCTGTTCTGGATCGTCGCCGCCGCCCTGACGGCGGCCGTGGTGCTGCTGATCGTGCCGCCGCTGCTGAGGAAGCCCGAGGGAGCCGCCGAGGAGCGCGCCGCCTACGACCTGGAGGTCTACCGCGACCAGCTGGGCGAGCTGGAGCGCGACCAGGGCCGCGGCTTGATCAGCGAGGCGCAGGCCGCCGCCGCCCGCGCCGAGATCGGCCGCCGCATGCTGGCCATCGCCGACCGCGGCAAGGGCTCTACGAAGGACGGCGCGAAGGGCAAGGCGCCCGCCGCCCGCGCCCCGCGCAGCGCGATGGCGCTGGCCGCCCTGCTGGCCGTCCTGCTGCCGCTCGGCACGCTGGCCGTCTATGGCAAGCTGGGCCGTCCGGAGCTGCCGGCCCAGCCGCTGGCCTCGCGCAATCTGGACCATGAGCGCGGCGGGCCGCCGAAGACCGTGCTGGCGGCGATGGACAAGCTGAAGGCCCAGCTCGCCGAGACCCCCGACGACCCGCAAGGCTGGGCCATCCTCGGCCAGGCCTACGCCAAGATGGGCCGCCTGCCCGAGGCCGCCGACGCGCTGGGCAAGGCGGTGGCCCTGGCCGGCGACGATCTGGAGCTGCTCGGCAGCTACGGCGAGGTTCTGATCTCGGCCAACGGCGGCACCGTGCCCGACGAGGCCCGCAAGACCTTCGACCGCGTGCTGGCGAAGGACCCCAAGGAGCCGCGCGCCCGCTTCTACGCCGCGCTGGCCCGCTTCCAGGCCGGCGACACCAAGGACGCGCTGGAGCGCTGGAGCGCCCTGCTCGCGGAGTCCCACGCCGACGCGCCCTGGGTGCCGATCGTCCGGACGCAGATCGCGGAGGCGGCCAAGGCGCTGAACCTCGACCCGGCGAAGGTGACGCCGGAACCGCTGCCCGCCCAGCAACAGCCGCCGGTCGCCCAAAACCAGGGCCAGAATCAGGGCCAGGTGCAGGGCCAGACCGAGGGCGAGGACCAGCAGCAGATGATCCGCGGCATGGTCGACGGGCTGGCCGCCCGGCTGGAGGCCAACCCGGACGACGTGGACGGCTGGCTGCGGCTGTCGCGTTCCTACGGCGTGATGGGCGAGTCGGCGAAGGCCATCGACGCCGCCCGCAAGGCGCGGGAACGGGCGCCCAAGCGGCCCGACGTGCTGGTCGCCTATGCCTCCGCCCTGCTGTCGGCGGAACCGCGGAGCAGCAAGCCCGGCCCGATGCCGGAGGAGGCCGTCGCCTCGCTCCGTCAGGCGCTGGCGGCCGAACCCGACAACCGCGACGCGCTCTGGCTGCTCGGCCTGAACGCCGCCGGCGTCGGCCAGACGGCGGAGGCCACCGATCTGTGGACCCGACTGCTGGCCCAGTTCAAGCCGGAGGAGCCGGAATACACGTTGATTCGCGCCCGCCTCGAGTCGCTGAAGGCCGGCGGCTGATCCTCTCCTGAATGTCCCTTGCAACCCGGCCGGTCCGAAGAGCAGGATAGCGATGCACGCTGGGGTGGCGTTTCCGGCAATGGAGCGCCACCCGCAAGCCGATCCGCCAGGGACGCGACCGATTGCCCACCCACGCGCTCACCGCCAAAGGTCCCGCCACCGGCCCCGGCATGGCGGGAAAGCCGCTGGAGGCGGCCTTCTGGATGCTGGGGGCCGCCCTGTTCATCGCCATCGGCAACGCGATGATCCGCCATGTCAGCGGCGAGCTTCATCCCTTCGAGATCGTCTTCTTCCGCAATCTGTTCAGCCTGATGTTCATGCTGCCCTGGATCGCGGCGGTCGGTCTGGGACGGCTGCGCACCGGACGGGCGGGGCTGTACGCCTCGCGCTCGGCGACAAGTTTGGTGGCGATGCTGTGCTGGTTCTACAGCGTCACCCACATGCCGCTGCCGGACGCCACGGCGCTCAGCTTCACCATCCCCCTGTTCGTCACCGCCGGGGCCGCGCTGTTCCTGAACGAGACGGTGCGGGCGCGGCGCTGGGCCGCCGTTCTGATCGGGCTGGCCGGCGTGATGATCGTCATCCGCCCCGACGACGCCACCCTGGACCCGACGATTCTGGTCATGCTTCTGCATTGCGTCGCCGCCGCCGCGACCACGCTCCAGGTGCGGGCGCTGGCGACGTCCGACGGGGTGATGGTGGTGGTCGCCTACATGGGCCTGTTCCTGACCCCGATGGCGCTGGTGCCGGCCCTCTTCGTATGGGAGTGGCCGAGCTGGACGGCGCTCGGCTGGCTCGTCCTCCTTGGAGGGGTGCTGACTCTGGGGCAACTGGCGATGACCCGCGCCTTCAAGCTGGCGCCGGCCTCGGCGATGATGCCCTACGACTACGCCCGCCTGCCCTTTACCGCCCTGCTCGCTTGGCCGCTGTTCGGTGAGGCGATGGACCTGTGGGGCTGGGTCGGCGCCGGGGTGATCGCGGCCTCCGCCCTCTACACCGCGCATCGCGACGCCGCGCAGTCACGCGCGGAGCGGCGTGCGGCCAAGGCGTGAGCCGTCAGTGGTCGGCGGCAGGCTTCATTTCCGGAGGCTTCATCTGCTGCTCCTTGCGCAGGGCGGCGCGGGCGCGATCCTCATGCTGGGGCTTCAGATTGCTCCGCACCGCATGGACGGCGGTGGCCAGCACCGCCGCGTCGTCGACGAAGCCGACCGCGATCAGCCAGTCCGGGATGGAATCCGCGGGGAGCACGAAATAGGCCAGCGCCGCCATCAGGATCGCCTTCGCCTTGAAGGGCGTCTGCGGGTCGGTCGCGCAGAAGAAGGCGGCCAGCGCCTGCTCCAAGAAGGGAATGCGGTGCAGGTTGGCGCGCAGCGTGTTCCAGAAGCGGCGGCGGACAAAGCGCTCGTTCCGCTCCACGCGGACAGGATCGATGACGGTGGGCAAAGCGGCGGCTTCGGTGGGTCCGTCGGTGGCAGTCTGCATGGCTTTCCCTGGGCTCCCCCTGCACCGGCTGCCCTTCCCGATGGACCGGGCGGGGCGGCCTGTTGCACAGTTGCGTAAAGCGACAACAGCGCAGACGCGCCAACGGTCCCGCCAAGGGTTCGACTACGGCCAAAGGGTCAAAAGGAGGAAACCGCCATGCCGATGAAGAAGGGCTACAAGGAGTTGCTGGCCGAAGCGAACGCCCGCATCCAGGCGATCACGCCGCAGGAGGCGCTGTCCATGCACGGCGACCCCGACGTGATCTTCGTGGACATCCGCGACCCGCGCGAGCTGACGCGCGACGGCATGATCCCCGGCGCCTTCCCGGCCACCCGCGGGATGCTGGAATTCTGGGTCGACCCGGACAGCCCCTATCACAAGCCGGTCTTCGCGTCGGGCAAGCGCTTCGTCTTCTACTGCGCCAGCGGTTGGCGCTCGGCGCTCGCCACCGACACCGTGCAGTCGATGGGGCTCGAGAACGTCTGCCACCTGGGGGGCGGCTTCAAGGGCTGGAAGGAGGCCGGGCTGCCGGTCGCCACAGTCGAACGCAAGGAGAGCTGAGATGGAGCAGCGAGTCAGCCTGATCACGCTGGGCGTCGCCGACCTCGCGCGCAGCCGCCGCTTCTACGAGGAGGGGCTGGGCTGGACCCCCTCCCCGGTCAGTCAGGACGCCGTTACCTTCTACCAGCTGGGCGGCATTGCGCTGGCCCTCTACGGGCGGGAGGCGCTGGCCGAGGACGCGCATCTCGCGGAGTCCGGCCCGACCTCGGGCTTCGGCGGCATCACGCTGGCCCACAACCTGCGCAGCAAGGCGGAGGTGGACGCGGTGATGGCCCAGGCCGAGCGGGCCGGCGGGCGCATCCTGAAGCCGGCGCAGGACGTCTTCTGGGGCGGCTACAGCGGCTATTTCGCCGATCCGGACGGCCACCCCTGGGAGGTCGCCTGGAACCCCTTCGCCGCGCTGGGCGAGGATGGAAGCTTCACGTTGGAAGGGTGATTTTGCTTTCCCTGGAAAGAATGCTATATTCTGATTTCTGAGGAAAGGAGGCGGCCATGCTGACGCATCACGCGACGAACACCGCGCCATCCAACGCGCAGGTTGTCACCAAGGCTGTCCTCCGCGCTGCCGATCAGCTTGAGATTCCCAATACGATCCTGGCGAGGGTCCTGGGCGTTTCGGAGCCCACGGTGTCGCGCATGCGCAAGCATGGCCTGACGCTGTCAACCAGCGATAAGTCCTTCGAACTTGCAATTCTCTTCATCCGTCTTTATCGGTCGCTTGACGCCATTGTCGGCGGCGACCCGAACGTTGCCCGCGCGTGGCTGAGAAACGTCAATACAGCGCTGGACAACGGCAAGCCGCTGGATAAAGTCCAGACCATAACTGGGCTGATGCATGTCATCGACTATCTGGACTCCCGCCGCGCTGTCCTCTAGCCGACGCACCTTGACCGGTGAATGCTGGCGTCTGGTGGAGGCCCAGAACAAGGTCTCCACCCTGAAGCTGGTCGACAGCCTGGACGAACAGGATCTGCTGGAACGGTTGATCGAAGGCACGAAGCCCCCGGTTCCCAACGAATGCCGGGGGCTTCACTTTCTCCTGTCCACGCCGTTCCGCTACGACGCGCCCTACCCTGCAGGATCACGATTCCGGCGTGCCGGCATGACGCCGGGTGTGTACTACGCCGCCGAAAGCGTCCACACGGCGGTCGCCGAACTTTCCTTCTACCGCCTGCTGTTCTTCGCGGAGTCGCCCGACACGCCGTGGCCAGCCAACCCAAATGAACACACGGCTTTCTGCGCCGCCTACGGAACGGATCAGGGATTGGACCTGACCGCCCCGCCCCTGGACCGGGACACCGCGGCCTGGGCGCACCCGACCCATTACGAGCCCTGCCAGACCTTGGCCGAGACGGCGCGGCAGGCCGGCATCCAGGCCATCCGCTACGCCTCGGTACGCGATCCGGACAAGGGAGTTTGCCTCGCCCTGCTCACCTGCGCGGCCTTCCGGGAGCCGAAGCCGACCACCTTCCAGACTTGGCGGATTTACTTGCGCAGTTCGGGCATCCAGGCACTGTGCGAGTTCCCGGACATTCGCCTGGAGTTCAACCGTTCCACCTTCATCGGCGACGCCCGCATCGCCGCGATGCGCTGGGACCGCTGAGCCTTTCCCCAAAAGGAAACGGGGAGCCCGCGAGAGCCCCCCGTTCCAATAACACCGTGCTTGCTCGCGCTTACTTGACGTTCGCGCGGGCCATGGCGCCCAGGCGCAGGCGGAGCGCGTTCAGCTTGATGAAGCCTTCCGCATCCTTCTGGTTGTAGACGCTGTCTTCCTCGAACGTCACATAGTCCATGCGGTAGAGGCTGTTCGGCGACTTGCGGCCGACGACCGTGACGTTGCCCTTGAACAGCTTCAGGCGGACCACGCCTTTCACCGGCTCCTGGGTCTGGTCGATCAGCGCCTGGAGCGCCAGACGCTCCGGGCTGAACCAGTAGCCGCAGTAGATCAGCTCGGCGTAGCGCGGCATCAGCTCATCCTTCAGATGGCCGGCGCCGCGGTCGAGCGTGATGCTCTCCATCGCGCGGTGGGCGGCCAGCAGGATGGTGCCGCCCGGCGTCTCGTACACGCCGCGCGACTTCATGCCGACATAGCGGTTCTCGACGAGGTCGAGGCGGCCGATGCCGTTCTCGCCGCCCAGGCGGTTCAGCTCGGTCAGCAGGGCCGCCGGGGACAGGGCCTTGCCGTCGATCGCCACGGCGTCGCCGCGCTTGAACTCGACCTCGACGTAGGTCGGGGTGTCCGGGGCCTTCTCCGGGGCGACGGAGCGGGTGTACATGTCCTCGAACGGCTCGACCCACGGGTCCTCCAGCGCCTTCCCCTCGTAGGAGATGTGCAGGAGGTTGGCGTCCGTCGAATACGGGGCCTCGCCGCGCTTGTCCTTGGCGATCGGGATCTGGTTCTTCTCGGCGTAGTCGATCAGCCGGGTGCGGCTGTTCAGATCCCACTCGCGCCACGGGGCGATGATCTTGATGTCCGGGCGGAGCGCGTAGTAGCCCAGCTCGAAGCGGACCTGGTCGTTGCCCTTGCCGGTGGCGCCATGGGCCACGGCGTCGGCGCCGACCTGGTTGGCGATCTCGATCTGGCGCTTGGCGATCAGCGGCCGGGCGATCGAGGTGCCGAGCAGGTAGGTGCCCTCATAGAGGGTGTTGGCGCGGAACATCGGGAACACGAAGTCCCGCACGAATTCCTCGCGCAGGTCGTCGATGAAGATGTTTTCCGGCTTGATGCCCAGAAGCTCGGCCTTCTTGCGCGCCGGCTCCAGCTCCTCGCCCTGGCCGAGGTCGGCGGTGAAGGTCACCACCTCGCATTGATAGGTTTCCTGGAGCCACTTCAGGATCACCGAGGTGTCGAGGCCGCCCGAATAGGCGAGCACCACTTTCTTGATCTGTTTGCCGGACGCACCGCTCATGGGACTACTCACGCGGATGGGGAAAAATATCGGTGCCGGACAGTAGCCCTACGGCAGGTGCGAATCAATCGGTCCCGCTCAATCCGTCCCGGCGTCGGCCGCAACGGTGCTCTCCGCGGCGGGGCGGGCGGGCGCCCGGTCCACGAAGGGCCAGCGGATGTAGGCGTAGAGCCACATCGCCAGGATGTCCGCCCCGTTGATCAGCAGAACCAGCGCCCACAGCGGGCTGCGCCCGCCCTTGGCCAGCACCCAGCCGCCGAAGATCAGCTTCAGCATCAGCAGGATCGCCATGACGAGGTTGGCCGTCCACGGGTCGGTGGACATGATCGCCACCCAGGGCTGCCAGTAGACGGCGTTGAGCAGGGCGACGACGGAATCGAGCATTTCCATCACGCGGCCCTCCGCGCCTTGCGCGTCCGCGCCGGCCCGTCGACCAGGACGCGCGCCGGCCAGCGCCGCATCGTCAGCAGGCCCAGCACGCCGACCAGCCCGATCACCGGCACGAAGATCACCAGCGCCCACCAGGGCGAGAAGCCCGCCCGGCGGAAGATGCGCATCAGCGGCCAGACCGCCGCGGCGTTGAACAGGAACAGGATCAGGCCGGGATCGACGGCGAACTCAGGCACGGAGCACTCCCAGGGGTAATTCCGGCCTTATCCGGCCAGCGCCGCGTCCTTCTCGGCCAGCACCTTCTCGATGGCGGCGCGGTCGGCGGCGGACAGGCGGACGGACGCGCTCTTCAACTGGCCGCAGGCGGCCATGATGTCCTCGCCGCGGGTGGTGCGGACGGGGCTGGCGTAGCCGGCGTTGTTGACGATGTCGCCGAAGACCTGGATCGCCCGGTCGGTCGAACGCTCGTAGGGGGCGCCCGGCCAGGGGTTGAAGGGGATCAGGTTGATCTTCGACGGGATGCCCTCCAGCAACTTGACCAGGGCGCGGGCGTCCGCCGGACTGTCGTTGACGCCCTTCAGCATCACGTATTCGAAGGTGATGCGCCGCGCGTTGTTCAGGCCGGGGTAAGTGCGGCAGGCGTCCATCAGCTCCTTCAGCGGATATTTCCGGTTGATGGGCATGATGATGTCGCGCAGCTCGTCCGTCACGGCGTGCAGGCTGACCGCGAGGTTGACGTTCAGCTCCTCGCCGCAGCGCTTCATGGCCGGGACGACGCCGGAGGTGGAGAGCGTGATGCGGCGCTTCGAGATCGAGATCCCGTCGCCGTCCATGACGATCTTCAGCGCCTTGGCGACGTTCTCGTAGTTAAAGAGCGGCTCCCCCATCCCCATCATGACGATGTTGGAGATCATCCGCCCGTCCGGCGGCGCCGGCCATTCGCCGAGCGCGTCGCGGGCCAGCATGACCTGCGCCACGATCTCCGAGGCGTCGAGGTTGCGCACCAGACGCTGCGTGCCGGTGTGGCAGAAGCGGCAGGTCAGCGTGCAGCCGACCTGCGAGGAGACGCAGAGCGTGCCGCGGTCCTCCTCGGGAATGTGGACGCTCTCCACCTCCTGCCCGTCGGGCATGCGCAGCAGCCACTTGCGCGTGCCGTCCACCGACTTCAGGTCGCGCACGACCGTCGGGCGGGCCACGGCGTAGCTCTCCGCCAGCTTTTCGCGCACCGGCTTGGCGAGCGTGGTCATCACCGCGAAGTCGGTGGCTCCGCGATGGTAGATCCAGTGCCAGAGCTGGCGAGCCCGGAATTTCTCCAGGCCGACGGACAGCATTTCGGCTTCCAGCTCGTCGCGGGACAGGCCGACAAGGTTCTTGCGCCCGTCAGCGTCGGTCGCCGGCAGGGCAAAGGCAGCAGCATGGTTGGAGGCGCTCATGGCCCCCTAAATAGGGCCACGAGCGTCCGGAGTCAAAAGACGAAACGAGGAGCGACCAAGTGAAAAGAGCAGCGCTGCTCAGCGCTTCACGCCGCAGGCCTGGTTGATGGCGTCGTAAGCCTGGGCGAAGCCGTCGGTGCCGTAGGTGTCGGTGGTCTTCGTGCCGCGGGCCGAAACACCCTTCACCACCATGGACTTGCCCTTGGCGTCGCGCATCGCGGCGGTGACGGCCTTGTCGGTGTCGGCGTCGCGCGCCCAGGCGGTTTCGCCGTCGGTGAACAGCTTGAACGACTTGCCGGCCACGTCCAGCGTGGACTCGCTGTCCTTCTTCAGGGGATAGCCGACGACGACGCTGACGACGTCCAGCGCCTTTTCCGCCGGGCGATGGGTCACCAGCACATAGATGTCCCCGCGCTTGGCCGCGGCGGGTTCCTTCTTCTTGGGCTGGCTGGACAGGTAGCAGACCTTGTGCCCGCCCTCGTCGAAGGCGAAGGCGTTCCAGTCCTTGAAGGTCCCCAGCAGGCGCGGGTCGGCGGCGGCGGCCGTGTTGACCGTGGCGACGGCGAGCGTGGCGGCGAGGATCGGACCGGCCAGAAGCAGAGCGGCGCCGGCGGTACGACGGATGGTGCGAATGGGCAACATCGGTTGGCGAAGGCTCGAATGGTTTCGCGGACGGGTTCGGGAGTGGGTCGGACCCTACCCCAATTCGGTGAGGCTTTCCAGAGCCGCCGCCCTTTTCCGGGGGCGAAGTCACGGGTTGTTCCAAAGACCGGTCCTGCAATCGATCGCTCGATTTCGCATCGAAAGCCGGTGATCCGATGGGGGGCGGGGCGCGTAGAAGGCCCATCGAACGCCGGACCGAACCCCATGCCCCCCTTGGCCGCCCGACCGCATGACATTGCACACGACACGGAGAAGCGCCAAACACGCTTTGCAGCGGGGCGCTCCGCGCACCATGTGTTGCGGGGCTTGCCCTCGTGCGCAAAGCCCATGCGCGCAGAGACGGTGCCCCCGGAGACGTGCCCGAAGACGTGGATGCAGGATCTTGGTTCCCCAGCCGCCGGCACCGACCGGACGTTCGAAGAACTGCTGACCGCGGTCGGGCGGGACCGCGACCGCACGGCCTTCGCGGCCCTGTTCGGCCATTTCGCCCCGCGGCTGAAGGCGTATCTGCGCCGCCAGGGCTGCGACGCGGGCGGTGCGGAGGAGTTGGTGCAGGACGTGATGCTGTTGGTGTGGCGCCGCGCGGAAACCTATGACCCGACCCAGGCCTCCGCCGGCACCTGGGTGTTCACCATCGCCCGCAACAAGCGGATCGACGCGCTGCGGCGCGAACAACGGCCCGAGATCGACCCCGCCGACCCCACGCTGGTGCCCGCCCCGGTGGAGAGCGCGGACGACGGGGTGGCGGCGCGGGAAACTTCCGGGCGGCTGCGCGCCGCGCTGAAGACCCTGCCGCCGGAGCAGGCCGACCTGCTGCGGCAGGCCTATTTCGAGGACAAGCCGCACAGCCTGATCTCCGCCGAACAGGGCATTCCACTGGGCACCGTCAAGTCGCGCCTGCGGCTGGCCATGGAACGGCTGCGGAAGGCCATGAGGGATTCCCGATGACCGTGCCCACCCACCATCCCGGCGACACCCTGCTGATCGACTATGCCGGCGGCGCTCTGGGCGAGGCGGCGTCGCTGATCGTGGCGACCCATCTGGCGCTGTGCCCCTGCTGCCGCCTGAACGTCGCCGAGATGGAGGCGGTCGGTGGCGCCCTGCTGGAGAGCATCGAGCCGGAGGAGGTCGACCCCGCCTGCCTGGAAACGGTTCTCGCCCGGTTGGACGACCTGCCGCCCCTGCCCCGCGCTCCCCGGCCGAAACTGGTCTGCCAGCCGGTCGAGGTGCCGCTGCTGCCCGAGCCGCTGCGCCGCTACGTCGGCAGCGACCTGTCGCGCCTGCCCTGGAAGCGGCTGATGCGCGGCATGGATTGCTACGACATCCCGCTGGGCTCCGGGTCTGAAAGCCGCGGCAAGGCCCGGCTGATGCGGCTGGCGAGCGGCGTCGGGCCGCCCCACCACACCCACCGCGGGATCGAGCTGACGCTGGTGCTCGACGGCGGCTTCACCGACGATCCGGGCCAGTTCGCCCGCGGCGACCTGTCCGTCGCCGACGACTCCGTGCGCCACCGCCCGGTGGCCGACGACGAGGGTTGCCTGTGCCTGGCGGTGACCGACGCACCGTTGCGCTTCACCGGTCCGCTGGGGCTGATCCTCAACCCCTTCGTGAAGTTTTGAGTCTGAACCGGGTTACTCGTCGTCGCGGACGATCACCGGCTTCTGGATGCCGCGCATGCGGCGGCGGCGTTCCGGGTTGCGCATGATCTGGCGGCCGTGCTGGTGATCGCGCAGCGGCTCGGTCGGGCCGCCGACGCGCACCGGGCGTTCGGCGAAGCGGCCCAGGCTGATCATCCGGTCGTACATCACCAGGGCGCCGGCCACCCCGACGTTGATGCAGAACTTCATCGGGATCTTCACCGTGAAGTCGCAGCGCTCCAGCAGCGGTTCGGACAGGCTGCCGCGCTCCGGCCCCAGCACATAGGCGGCGCGGGTCGGGTGGCGGAAGCTGGGCAGCTCCACCGCGTCCTCGGTCAATTCCACCCCGACGAGCTGGCAATCCTTGGGAAGGACCAGATCGGCCACCCGGTCGTAGACGTAGAGCGGCAGATGCTCCGCGGCACCAGAGGTGTCCACGATGTGCGCTTCGTGCAGGTCGGGCTCCGGGTCGATGGCGAAGAAAAAGGAGGCGCCGAAGGCGTGGGCGGAGCGCATCAGGTTGCCGACGTTGCCCGGCTTGCTGATCCGCTCCACCCCGATGGCGAAATATCCACGCATGGCTTGCACAATCACTCGTAGTTTCGGCCCGCGCACAGCGCGAATCGGCCGTGATCCGGCGGGTCCGACGGTGCGACACCTTGCCTCGCGACCCGGAGAGAGGCAAGCTCTCCACCCATGAGCCACGACCATTCCTCCTGCTGCGGCGGCCACGGTGACCACCATGGCCACGCCGACCATCACACCCCCGCCGAGGGGCACGCCGACCTGTCCGGACCGCCGGAGGCGCCGATCCTCGTCGAGGTGACGCGCGGCGGCATGGTGGAATCCGTCCATCGCGGGCGCGCCTGCATCGTCGATTCCGACGGTCGTGTGCTGGCCCAATGGGGCGACATCCAGGCGCCGGTCTACCCGCGCTCCGCCATCAAGGCCATCCAGGCGATTCCGCTGGTCGAGACGGGCGCGCTGGACGCCTACGAGCTGGGCGACCAGGAGCTGGCGCTGGCCTGCTCCTCCCACCATGGGGAGATCCGCCACACCCGCATCGCGGAGGCCTGGATCAAGCGCATCGGCCTGACCGTGAAGGATTACGAGTGCGGGGCGCACCTCCCGACCGACACCGAGACCGCCCACGAGATGATCCGCCACGGCGAGACGCCGACCGCCTTCCACAACAACTGCTCCGGCAAGCACGCCGGCTTCCTGACCACCGCCCTGCACAAGGGCGAGCCGACCAAGGGCTATGTCCGCTTCGACCACCCGGTGCAGCAGCGCATCCTGGGGGTGATGGAGCAGATGACCGGCCAGGACCTGTCGCAGGCCCCCTGGGGCGTCGACGGCTGCGCCATCCCGACCATCGGCATCCCGCTGGGCGCCATCGCCTACGCCATGGCCCGCATCGGCGACCCCAAGGATCTCCCCGACTCCCGCGCCGAGGCGGTGGCCCGCATCCGCCGCGCCTGGCGGTCGCACCCGCACCTGATCGCCGGCAAGGACAGCTTCGACACCGGCATGATGCAGGCGGCGGGCGGACTGGTGCTGGTCAAGGGCGGGGCCGAGGGCGTGGGCTGCGCCGTCCTGCCCAAGCAGGGCCTGGGCATCGCCCTGAAGATCGACGACGGCACCCCCCGCGCCCGCGAGGTCGCCCTGGCCGCCCTGATCCGCGCCACCAAGGTCCTGTCGGACGAGCAATGGAGGCGGGCCGGCCAGCTCATCAACCAGCCAGTGACCAACCGCAACGGCCTCGAGGTCGGCGTGGTCCGCCCGGCGGAGGGTGTCGCGGGGTAAGGCCGGAAGTGTTGGGTGGGGGCCGGCGCAACCGCTCCCCAACTCCCCCACCCTCCCCCGCGATGATGCTATGGTCCGGCACCCGTCCACCTGACCGGTTGCCCGATCCATGAGCATCGACACCCTGCGCGCCCAGTACGAAGCCTTCCCCTATCCCGCGCGCAACCCCGCCGACGAGAAAAAGCGCCTGATCACCGGATCGCCCAGCCATCTGGATGAGGTGAACCACAACGTCTTCGGCGGGCGCATCGACCACGCCAAGCCCCTCAAGGTGCTGGTGGCCGGCGGCGGGACCGGCGACGGGACGATCATGATCGCCCAGCAGATGGCCGACGCCGGCAATCCGGGGCGCGTCACCTACCTGGACCTCTCCGACGCCGCGCGGGCGGTCGCCGAGGCGCGGGCCACGGCGCGCGGGCTGACCAACATCGACTTCCGCCGTGGCTCGCTGCTCGACCTCGGCGGGCTGTTGGAGGAGGGGCCGTTCGACTACATCGACTGCTGCGGCGTGCTGCACCATCTGGACGAGCCGGCCGCGGGCGTCCGCTCGCTGGCCGGGGCGCTGAAGCCGGGCGGCGGGATCGGGCTGATGGTCTACGCCCCGTACGGGCGCACCGGCGTCTATCCCATGCAGGCGGCGCTGCGCACCCTTGCGGCGGATCTGCCGCCGAAGGAGCGGGTGGCGCTGGCCCGCCGGCTGATCGAGCGGCTGCCGACGTCCAACTGGCTGCTGCGCAACCCCTTCATCAACGACCACAAACAGGCCGACGCCGACCTCTACGACCTGCTGCTGCACTCCTGCGACCGGCCCTTCACCGTGCCGGAGCTGGCGGAGCTGGCCGCGGCGGGCGGTCTGGCCATCGCCGCGCTGGTCGACCCCTACCGCTACGACCCCGCCGTCTGGGTGAAGGACCCCCGCCTGCTGAAGCGGCTGGACGGGCTGTCCCGGCTGGAGCGCGCCGCCTGGGCCGAGCAGGTCACCGGCAGCATGACCAAGCACATCGCCTATCTCGTCCGTCCCGAGGACGCGGAGGGCGCGGTCGCCCGCCCCGACGGGCCGGAGGTGGTGCCGGTGCTGCGCGACCTCGACGGCGCCGCGGTGGCCAAGGACCTGCCCCCCGGCGGCGTGCTGGAGGCCGAGTTGATGGGCGCGGTCATCCCCTTGCCCCTGCCCCGTCTGGCCGGGCCGATCCTGGCGCGGGTGGACGGGCGGACCAGCCTGGGGGCCATTCACCAGGCGGTGGCGGAGAAGGCCGGCCCCCTGGCCTGGGACGCCTTCCTGGCGCAGTTCGCGCAGCTTTTCACGGCGCTGAACGGCGTCGGCAAGATGTATCTGCGCCGCTGAACGGTCCACGGTCTCCGAAATGAAAAATCCGCCGCCGGGCGACCCGGCGGCGGAAGTTCATGGAGGAAACAACCAGGCAGCAAAGGGTGCTTAGTGGATGGTCTCGCCGTGCAGGGCGAGGTCCAGGCCGTCGCGCTCGACGTCCTCGTCGACGCGCAGGCCCATCACCACGTCGATGACCTTCAGGATGATGAAGGAGCCGACCGCCGAGTAGACGACGGTGGCGAGGATGCCGTAGACCTGCGTCCAGATCTGGCCGACGTTGCCTTCCAGGGCGCCGGCGGTGCCGCCGATGGCTTCCTGGGCGAAGACGCCGGTCAGGATGGCGCCGACGATGCCGCCCACGCCGTGCACGCCGAAGGCGTCCAGCGAGTCGTCATAGCCGAGGGCGCGCTTCAGGCCGGTGGCGCCCCAGTAGCAGATCACGCCGGCGGCCAGACCGATGACCAGGGCGCCGGTCGGACCGACGAAGCCCGAGGCCGGGGTGATGGCGACCAGACCGGCGATGGCGCCGGAGATGATGCCGAGAACCGAGGGCTTGCCCTTGGTGGCCCACTCGACCAGCAGCCAGGACATGGCGGCGGTGGCGGCGGCGATCTGCGTGACCAGCATGGCCATGCCTGCACGGCCGTCGGCGGCCACGGCGGAACCCGCGTTGAAGCCGAACCAGCCGACCCACAGCATCGAAGCGCCGATCAGGCTGAGCACCAGGTTGTGCGGAGCGAAGTTCTCGTTCGGGTAGCCCTTGCGCTTGCCCAGCACGATGGCGGCGACCAGACCGGCCACGCCCGCGTTGATGTGCACCACGGTGCCGCCGGCGTAATCGAGCACGCCGTCACCCATCAGATAACCGCCCGGCCCCCAGACCCAGTGGGTGATCGGCGCGTAGACGATCAGCGACCACAGGCCCGTGAAGACCAGCATCGAGGAGAACTTCATGCGGTCGGCGAAGGCGCCGGTGATCAGGGCCGGCGTGATGATGGCGAAGGTCATCTGGAAGACGACGAAGATCGTCTCGGGAATGACGCCCGACAGGCTGTCCTTGGTGATGCCCGACAGCATGAACTTGGACAGGCTGCCGAAATACGGGGTGCCTTCGGTGAAGGCGATGCTGTAACCGGCGAAGAACCACAGGATGCTGACCAGGCAGCAGATCGCGAAGCTCTGCATCACGACCGACAGCACGTTCATCTTGCGGACCATGCCGCCGTAGAACAGGGCCAGACCCGGGATGGTCATGAACAGAACCAGCGCCGTGGCGACCAGCATCCAAGCCGTGTCACCGCTGCTCAGGGTGGGTTCGGCCGCGGCAGCGGCCGCTTCCTGGGCGAAGGCGGCGGCAGGCAGACCGGCCAAGCCCAGAATCGCCGCCATCATCGGCGCGGCGGAATGGAAGAGACGGCTCATCGAGGCTCCTCTTTATCGAATGCTACTGGCCCGTTTCGCCCCGTCCCCGGTACAGACGGGGCGGCGGGAGGGGGCCGTGTGACACCGATTTGTCTTCAAGAAGCGTGCCAACCCAAAAGGGCTAGGAATCGCGGTGGTTGCGGCCTTTCGGATGACCGCAAAGCAGCATAGGCCCCGAGTCGCGGGCCTGTGCTGCCCAGAAAATGAGCAGAACATCGACCCACCCAAAGCCCTTTGCCGTGGCGTGATTCGCCCATGGATTGCAGGGTGATTGCCCCCCGTTGAGGCTCCATGCGCTCGTTTCCCGCGCGCTTGCCTGCTTTTTGTGCACAACGATGCGCCTGTTTTCCGCACAGCCGTTGGACAGCCCTCCTATTTCCGGCATGTTCCCCTCGGCCTATTGGCCCGTCCCCGTGAAATGTGGCACGGTCACCCTCTCTACCGGCGGAGCCGGACGGGGCCGGGGAGAAGCGGCCACCGCCCGGACGCCTCTGCCGGACGCTTCCGGATGGCCGACAGCAAAAAAGAGAACCGAAAGGGGAGACACATGCTCGACAAACGGGATCTGCGGCTGGCGCCGCGCCGCGCCGTGGCCCTCGTCCTGGCCGGTGGCCGGGGCAGCCGGCTGAAGCAGCTGACCGACCGTCGCGCCAAGCCCGCCACCTATTTCGGCGGCAAGTTCCGGATCATCGACTTCGCGCTGTCGAACTGCATCAATTCGGGCTTCCGCCGCATCGGCGTGCTGACCCAGTACAAGTCGCACAGCCTGCTGCGCCACCTGCAGCGCGGCTGGAACTTCTTCCGCGGCGAGATGAACGAGTTCTGCGACCTGCTGCCGGCGCAGCAGCGCATCAGCGAGACCGCCTGGTACCAGGGCACCGCCGACGCGGTGTACCAGAACCTGGACATCCTGCGCGACCACGAGCCGGAATACATCCTGATCCTGGCCGGCGACCACATCTACAAGATGGATTACGGCGCGCTGCTGCTCGACCACATCGCCAAGAAGGCCGATGTGACGATCCCCTGCATCCAGGTGCCGCGCGCCCAGGCCACCGGCTTCGGCGTCATGCATGTGGACGAGACGCAGCGCGTCATCGACTTCGTCGAGAAGCCCGCCGACCCGCCGCCGATGCCGGGCAACCCGGACAAGTCGCTGGCCAGCATGGGCATCTATGTCTTCAACGCGCAGTTCCTCTACGAACAGCTGGAGCGCGACTTCCACGAGCCGGGCTCGTCGCGCGACTTCGGCAAGGACATCATCCCGTATCTGGTGACGAGCGGGGCGCGCGTGATGGCCCACGACTTCGCCGAATCGGCCATCCTGAACGGCCACGAGTCCGAGCCCTACTGGCGCGACGTCGGCACCATCGACGCCTATTGGGAGGCCAACCTCGACCTCTGCCACGTCACGCCGCAGCTCAACATGTACGACCGCGAGTGGCCGATCTTCACCTACCAGGAGCAGCTGCCGCCGGCGAAGTTCGTCTTCGACGACGAGAACCGGCGCGGCATGGCGGTGGACAGCCTGGTGTCGGGCGGCTGCATCGTTTCCGGCTCGCTGGTGAAGAACTCGCTGCTGTTCAGCGAGGTGCGCGTCAACTCCTTCAGCGAGCTGCATCAGGCGGTGGTCCTGCCGGACGTCGACATCGGCCGCCATTGCCGATTGACCAAGGTGGTGATCGACCGCGGCGTGGTGATCCCCGAGGGGCTGGTCGTCGGCGAGGACCCGGAGCTGGACGCCAAGCGCTTCCACCGCAGCGAGGGCGGCGTCTGCCTGATCACCCAGGACATGATCGACCGCCTGCCCAAGGACTGACCCTTCCCATCCCCCTTCGCCCCCTGGGGCGAGGGGGCGATGAGCAAGACCAAGAAGAAACCGAAAGACCCCGCCTCCATGCGCGTCCTGTTCGTCACGCCGGAATGCTACCCCCTGGTGAAGACCGGCGGGCTGGCCGACGTTTCCGCCGCCCTGCCCCCCGCCCTGAACCGCGCCGGAGCCGAGGTCCGCCTGCTGCTGCCCGGCTATCCGGCGGTGCTGAGCGGTCTGAGCGACCTGCAGCCGGTCGGCACACCGCTCACCGATCTGCCCGGCGGCGCCCCGGCGCGCTTGCTGATCGGACGGATGCCGGACGGGGTGCTGGCCTATGTGCTGGACGCGCCGACGCTCTACGACCGGCCCGGCAACCCCTATCTGGGGCCGGACGGCAAGGACTGGCCCGACAACGCCGAACGCTTCGCCGCCTTGTCCTGGTGCGCGGCGGGCTTCGCGGCGGAGGACGGGCTGGACCCCTGGTGGCGTCCCGACGTGCTGCACGGGCACGACTGGCAGACCGGCCTGATCCCGGCCTATCTGGAGCTGCGCCCCGACCGCTTCGCCGGGCCGTTCCGGCCGGGCACGGTGACGACGATCCACAACATCGCCTACCAGGGCCTGTTCGGCGCCTGGATGATGAGCGATCTCGGCCTGCCATCCGCCGCCTTCCGGATCGACGGGGTGGAGTATTATGGCGGCGTCGGCTTCCTCAAGGCCGGCTGCTTCTACTCCGACCGCCTGACCACGGTCAGCCCGACCTACGCCCACGAGATCCAGACCGCAGAGCACGGTTCGGGCCTGGAAGGGCTGCTCGCCACGCGGGCCGAGGCGCTGACCGGCATCCTCAACGGCGTGGACTACGAGATCTGGGACCCCGCCACCGACCCGCACATCGCCGCCCGCTACGGCGCCGCGGACCTCGGCGGCAAGGACCTGTGCAAGGCCGACCTCCAGGCGACCTTCGGCCTGGACCGCCGGGCGGACGCTCCGCTGGCCGCGGTGGTCAGCCGCCTGACCGGCCACAAGGGGCTGGATCTGGTGCTGGAGGCCGCGTCGCAATGGATCGCCTGGGGCGGCCAGATCGCCGTTCTCGGCAGCGGCGAACCGGCGCTGGAGGCCGGCTTCCGCCACCTCGCCACCTGGTACCCGAAGTCGGTCGGCGTGCGCATCGGCTATGACGAGGCGCTGTCCCACCGCATCCAGGCCGGCGCCGACCTGTTCCTGGTGCCCTCGCGGTCGGAGCCCTGCGGCCTGACGCAGATGTACGCGCTGAAGTACGGCACCCTGCCGCTGGTCCGCCGCACCGGGGGCCTCGCCGACACCATCGTGGACGCCAACCCGGCGGCGGTGAACGACGGCAGCGCCACCGGCTTCCAGTTCGTCAACGCCAACGTCCAGGAGCTGACCTGGGCGCTGCGCCGCGCCGCCGCCCTCTACCGCAAGCCCGAGCGCTGGCACGTCCTGCAGCAGCACGCGATGACCCGCGACTTCGGCTGGCACGGACCGGCGGAGGAGTACATGGAGTTGTACCGCGCGGTGGCGCCGGTTCTGGTGGGGTGATGCCTCTCCTTTCTCATCGACATCACGCCGGTACGGCCACGTAGTTCGAGGCGTTGACGTACCGGAACTCCTCGGCAATGCGGTAACCGTTCTGTCCGGCCCAGTCGAGAAAGGCGTCCTTGTTGGCGTTCATGACCTCGATGAACAGGATGGGCCGGTGAAGCGCGATGGTCGTCCGCGCCCCCAGCAGCGTTTCCATCTCCATGCCTTCAACGTCGATCTTGATGAAGTCCACGCGCTCCTGGACGAGATCGTCGATGGGGTGGACGGCGACGCGCCCGCTCTCAGCCGGGACCAGCCGCGCCGCCCCCAAATTGGCCTCGTCGGCGACGCTCAGCTCGAAGGAGCCGGCACGGTCCCCAACGCCGCACTCCAGAAAGGTGATCGTCGCCGGGTCGAGCCGGTTGATCTCCGCGTTCTTCTTCAGAAAATGCATGGCCACCGGGTTGGGCTCGACCGCGATAATGCGGCGCGGCGCCATGAACAGGCCGTAATAGACGACGTGGTTCCCGACGTTGGCGCCGATCTCCAGGATCGACGAACCGGGGGGAACGAGACCCCGCAGATAGTCCAGCTCCTCCTGTTCGAAGAACACGCGGCGCAGGTAATGGCGGTGGATCATGTCGAACGGGTTGGCGATGGCGAAGCCGACCTTCACGCCGGACACCACGAAGTTGATTACGATGGGGTGATTGCGGAAGAAGTCGCCGAACACCCGCGTCACGGCCCGGCGCCACCCGCCGCCGTCGGCCGAGCGCGGGCCGGTGGAGTGGGCGCCCCGCCGGTTGATGAAGAGCGGCTGCCCGATCTTGCAGCATTTATGTGTCCGCCACAGCTCCAGGTAATATTTGAAGTCCTCGCCGGTATCCATCGCCTCGTCGAACGGGATGGAGCGCGCCACGCGCGCGCGGACGAAATGCCCCATCTGCAGCGTCAGATACGGGTCGTTCAGGAGGATGTCGGTCAGAAGGGTGGTCGCCCCCACCTGCTTTTCCCGCAACGCCACCGCGTCCGACCCGTACCACTGCTCGGCGATCATCCCGAACACGGCGTCGAAGTCCGCGACATGGGTGCGGACCGCCGCGAAGCCGTTAGGATCCATCAGGTCGTCGGCGTCCAGGAAGAAGACCCACTCCGCGCCGTGCTGGATGGCGTGTTCGACGCCAAAGTTCCGGCACCGCGAGCGGCCGATCGCCCCGTCCGGGTCGGGGATGCGCAGAATCATCACGTCGGAAAAGGGACCCTGATCGGCCCGGAACGCCGCCTCGACGGAGGCCGCCGCCTCATCGGACAAACCCCTCGTGTCCCGGCCCCACCGGGATGATCACCGCGCATTTCATGAATGATCCCCCAAGGCCGCGCTTCGCGCCGCCATAGTCCATGGCCGATGTAGGACGGTAAAGGGAAAAGGCCCGGGGCCGCACCGTTCCGCGGGCGGCACCGCCCATGGCCGCCGCGCGGCATGGTTGCCGCACGGCGGACCACGGGAAGGGACGCGAGAGGAGCCGCGCCGCAAGCCGCGACCAACGTTGGCCGGAGCCGGGCCGTCACCCTTCTCCATTGCGCGCATCGTCCGTCCGCCCTATGTTCCGCCCCAAACCAGGGCTCCGGGCACCGATGACTGACCTTTCGCACATCCGCAATTTCTCGATCATCGCGCACATCGACCACGGCAAGTCGACCCTTGCCGACCGTCTGATCCAGCAGTGCGGCGGCCTCGATTCGCGCGAGATGCGCGAACAGGTGCTCGACAGCATGGACATCGAGCGCGAGCGCGGCATCACCATCAAGGCGCAGACCGTCCGCCTGCTCTACAAGGCCAAGGACGGGCAGCAGTACACGCTGAACCTGATGGACACGCCGGGCCACGTCGACTTCGCCTACGAGGTCAGCCGCAGCCTCGCCGCCTGCGAGGGCTCGATCCTGGTGGTGGACGCCTCGCAGGGCGTCGAGGCCCAGACGCTCGCCAACGTCTATCAGGCGATCGACAACAACCACGAGATCATCCCGGTCCTCAACAAGATCGACCTGCCGGCGGCGGAGCCCGACCGCGTCAAGCAGCAGATCGAGGACGTGATCGGTCTGGACGCCACCGACGCCGTGGAGATCTCGGCCAAGACCGGCCTGAACATCGATGCCGTGCTGGAAGCCGTGGTGCAGCGCCTGCCCGCGCCCAAGGGCAACGCCGACGGCGAGCTGAAGGCCCTGCTGGTCGACAGCTGGTACGACCCGTATCTCGGCGTGGTCATCCTGGTGCGCGTGGTCGACGGGCGGCTGAAGGTGAACCAGAAGGTCCGCTTCATGGCCGCCGGCAGCGCGCACGAGGTCGACCGCGTCGGCGTCTTCACCCCGAAGGCGCTGCTGACCGGCGAGTTGGGGCCGGGCGAGATGGGCTTCATCACCGCCGCCATCAAGGACATCACGCTGACCAAGGTCGGCGACACCATCACCGAGGACCGCCGCCCGGCGGCGGAGCCGCTGGCCGGCTTCAAGCCCTCCATCCCCGTGGTGTGGTGCGGCCTGTTCCCGGTCGACGCCGCCGACTTCGAGCGGCTGCGCGATTCCTTGGGCAAGCTGAAGCTGAACGACTCCAGCTTCCATTACGAGGCCGAAACGTCGGCGGCGCTGGGCTTCGGCTTCCGCTGCGGCTTCCTCGGCCTGCTGCATCTGGAGATCATCCAGGAGCGGCTGGAGCGCGAGTTCAACCTGGACCTGATCACCACCGCGCCGTCGGTGGTCTACAAGCTGCACATGACCGACGGCACGGTGATGGATCTGCACAACCCGGCGGACATGCCGGACGTGATGAAGATCGACCGCATCGACGAGCCGTGGATCAAGGCCACCATCATGCTGCCCGACGAGTATCTGGGCGGCATCCTCCAGCTCTGCACCGAGCGGCGCGGCCAGCAGATCGAGCTGACCTACGCCGGCGCCCGCGCCATGCTGGTCTACCGGCTCCCGCTGAACGAGGTGGTCTTCGACTTCTACGACCGGCTGAAGTCGATCAGCCGCGGCTACGCCAGCTTCGATTACCAGATGGACAGCTACGAGGAAGGCGACCTCGTGAAGATGTCGATCCTGGTGAACGCCGAGCCGGTGGATGCCCTGTCGATGATCGTCCACCGCTCCCAGTCGGAGCGGCGCGGTCGCCAGCTCTGCGAGCGGCTGAAGGAGCTGATCCCGCGCCAGCTGTTCAAGATCGCCGTGCAGGCGGCCATCGGCGGCAAGATCATCGCCCGCGAGAGCATCGGCGCGCTGCGCAAGGACGTGACGGCCAAGTGCTACGGCGGCGACATCAGCCGCAAGCGCAAGCTGCTGGACAAGCAGAAGGAAGGCAAGAAGCGCATGCGGCAGTTCGGCCAGGTCGAAATCCCGCAGAGCGCCTTCATCGCCGCCCTCAAGATGGGCGACGAATAAGCGCCGGCCTCTTGGTGGAATGACGGAAAGCGGGTCCGGCAAGGCCCGCTTTCTTTTTGTCCGCCCGGTGCAGCAGCCCAGAGCCCACAAAAAGTCGAATGACTCCCCGCATGGAATCGCCTATCACCCGGACAGGCTTCCAAACGGATGATGTCCCGTGACGCGCACTGTCATGTTCGGCCTGCCCGCCGCCGCGATCGTGGTCGGCATCCTCGCAGGCTGCACCCCGAACTACTCGCCCAACACCTACGCCGCCACCGCCACCCAGCAGGCGAACAAGGTGGAGCGGGCGGTCGTCATCGGGTTCCGTCAGGTCAAGATCAGCACCAGCGGCACGGTCGGCGCCGTCACCGGCGGGGCCGCGGGCGGCGTTCTGGGCTCGCAGTCCGGCACCTTCGGCATCAATTCGGCGCTGGGCGCGGTCGGCGGAACGGCCATCGGCGGGCTGATCGGCACCTCGATCGAGCATGTGACCGGCGACACCACGGGCTGGGAATACATCGTCCGCAAGCCGGACGGCGAGCTTCTGTCGGTCACCCAGCGGGAAGAGAAGCCCATCGAGATCGGGCAGAAGGTGCTGGTCATCGCCGGCAGCCAAGCCCGCATCGTCGCCGACTACTCCACGGACCCGGAGCCCACTCCCGCCCCCAAGGACGCGGTGAAGGAAGCGGCCAAGGACGACGCCCAAAAGGACGCCAAGCCCGCCGAGGCGATCGAGGCGAAGGAGCTTCCCGCCCCGCCCCCCGCGGAGGCACCTGCCGAGGCTCCGACGGCCTCGACTCCCGACAGCGGCGGGCCGGCGCCCATCCGCCTCACCCCACCTCCTGTGACGCCGACTCCCGAGCCGGCGCCGGCCGCCGAGGCCCCGGCGGACAAGCCCGCCGACGGCACGCCCGCCACCTGATCTGCGCTCACACCGCCAGGATCGTCAGCAGCAGCACCGGCAAAGTCGGCATCCGGGGCAGCCGGAAGCGCCACGGCGGCGGCACCGCCACCGCCACCGGGCGGCACTCCTTCTCGCGGTCCAGCCGCCCGGCCGCCAGCACCACCGTCGTCATCGCGTCGAACACGCCCATCGCTCCGTCCTCCCAAGATTGGAGGGCACCCTGCGCCCGCGTGGAAAATCTTGGAAACGAATAGGCTTTATGAGGATCATCACAGATCGTGATGGTCCTTTCGCGCGTTGAACCCGCGCGCCCCCTCTGCTTGAATGCGTGACCATGCCGGCCAACCTCGACACCGACCTTCTGCGCGCCTTCGTCGCCGTCGCCGACGCGCGCAGCTTCACCCGTGCCGGCGACACGCTGGGCCGCACCCAGGCCGCCGTCAGCCAGCAGGTCCGCCGGCTGGAGGAGGTGGTGGGCACCCGCGTCTTCCAGCGCGACACCAAGAGCGTCCACCTGACCCAGGAGGGCGAGCTTCTGCTGACCTACGCCCGGCGGATGCTGACCCTGAACGACGAGGTTCTGGCCCTGATGCGCCGGCCCGCCTCGATCGCCAGCGTGCGCATCGGCACGCCGGACGATTACGCCACCATGCTGCTTCCCGGC
Source organism: Azospirillum sp. P4_B5 (assembly GCF_056402275.1). Classification (NCBI taxonomy): domain Bacteria; kingdom Pseudomonadati; phylum Pseudomonadota; class Alphaproteobacteria; order Rhodospirillales; family Azospirillaceae; genus Azospirillum; species Azospirillum sp. P4_B5. The sequence goes on along the minus strand of NZ_JBFUHT010000001.1, from coordinate 230,254 downwards.
GTGCTCGCCCGCTTCGCCGCCGCCTACCCCGACGTGCCGGTGGAGGTGATCTGCGACAACAGCCCCGATCTGGTGGCGGAGATCGACAAGGGCCGCTACGACCTCGCCTTGGTCACCCGTCACCCGGACAGCCGCAGCGGCGAGCTGGTCCGGCGGGAGCCGGTGGCCTGGGTCGCCCCGCCACGCTCCGCCGTCGTCGATTCCACCCCCATCGAACGGGAGGACCCGCTGCCGCTGGCGCTGTTCCCCAAGGGCTGTGTGGTGCGCGACCTTGCCGTGGCGGCGCTGGAGGGCATCGGGCGCGGCTGGCGCGTCGCCTTCATCAGCAAGAGCGTGGTGGCGGTGCACGGCGCCGTTCTGGGCGGGCTGGGCGTCACCGCCATGGAGGAGTGCACCATCCCGCCCAGCCTGCGCCGGCTGACCGCGGCGGACGGCTTCCCCGACCTTCCGGACATCGACATCGCGCTGCATCGCGCGCCCGGCATGGCCGCCAAGCCGGTCCGCCTGCTGGCCGAGGCCATCCACGATCTGGTGGGCGAGGGACGTCTGGCCTGACGCCCAGCCTGACCCCCAGCCTGACGCTTGGTCCCGCTTCGTGACATCCGCCATGCCGGACGCGCGCCGGGTTGCCCCGGTGGGCCGGACCGATGCAGAATGGCCCCTCCTCCATGGGGGCAAACCGCCGTGCGCACGCGTTCCACCACCGCCTTCCGCGCCCTGGCGCTGCGGCTGATCCTGGCCACGGCGACGATGTGGTTCGCCCCGGACACCGCCTTGGCGCAAAGCCCCGTCGCCATCGGCGCGCCGCTGACCGGCGAGGTGGTGCTGAACCGCGACATCGAGGTGCGCATCGGTCCCAACGCCGACGCCCGGATCATCCAGACCCTGCCGCGCGGCAAGGCGCTGAACGCGCTGGGCACGCCGCGCGGCACCAGCTGGACGGAGGTCGCCATCGGCGGCCAGCCCATCGGCTATGTGCCCTCCGACTCGCTGGACCCGGCGCTGATGGTGTCGCGCTCGATCACCGCCGCCATGGGGGCCACCGCCGCCGGCGCCAACGCCGGCGGATCGCCCCCCTCGACCGGCAAGCCGCCGGTCATCCACCGCAGCGCCGCCGTGGTGCCGCGCAGCGCCTGGGAGATCGCCGCCCAGGTGCCGGCCCAGGGCTATGTCGTCGCGGCCGACGCCATCAAGGCGACGGAGATCCTCGACAACAAAAAGCGGCGCAGCTTCACCCTGCGCAAGGGCGACGTGGTCAGCCTGATCGACTCCGCGAACGGGCGGGTGACGCTGGGCATGCCCGGCCGGACGCGGGCGGTCGCCACGGCGGAGGGGCTGATCGGGGTGGTCGCCCCCTACCCGCTGCCCGGCATGCCGCCGATCGAGCCGGGGGCGCTGTTCGCCGCGCGGCTCGGCGAATATGTCAGCCACGCCGAGGGGCTGCGCGCCTGGCAGGAGTTCACCTACGGACCCGGAACGGCCTACCGCGACCTGCCGCCGATGGTCTGGCCGGTCTTCCGCGGCGCCCGCACCACCTACCAGATGGGCGTCGGACCCTTCACCCGGACCCAGGTGGACAATGTCTGCGGCGCGCTGGCCCAGCGCTCCATGGACTGCTGGGTGATCGAGCTGGAAACCTTCTGATCCCCACGCCGCTTTCCACCAAGCGGAACAGTCCCTGCGCTCAATGCAAATTATTGAGCTTTTTCGTCGAAAATGCATCGATCGTGGCGGTAGGCGGGCGCGGGCGCGCCGTGTTAATCTTTCTTACCCCCTGCCCGCTCCGCCCCAGGCTTTGCCCATGACCGACTCCGACGACGAGTTCCTCTTTCTGGACGACCAGGACGGCGACGGCAACGGCGAAACCGGGTCGCCGGCCACCGGGAACCGGTGGAAGATGATGATCGTGGACGACGAGCCGGAGGTGCACTCCATCACCAAGCTCGTCCTGGCCGATTTCGCCTACAAGGGCCGCTCCGCCCAGTTCATCTCCGCCTATTCCGCCGCGGAGGCCCGGACGATCCTGGAGCGGGAGGAGGACATCGCCATCATCCTGCTGGACGTGGTGATGGAAACCGACGACGCCGGGCTGCAGCTCGTCCACCACATCCGGGAGGAGCTGAAGAACCGCCACGTCCGCATCATCCTGCGCACCGGCCAGCCCGGCCAGGCGCCGGAGCGCGCGGTGATCCTCGACTACGACATCAACGACTACAAGGCCAAGACGCAGCTCACCGCCCAGCAGCTGTTCACCACCACGGTCGCCGCCCTGCGCTCCTACGAGGACATCATGGCGATCGAGATGAACCGGCGCGGGCTGGAGAAGATCATCGAGGCGTCGTCGTCGCTGTTCCAGGCACGCTCGATGAAGCTGTTCGCCGCCGGCGTGCTGACGCAGCTGTCGGGCATCCTCGGCGTCGGGCCGGACGCCATCCTGTGCGTGCAGCGCGGTCCGGTCATCAGCGGCGCGGCGGACGGGCTGTATGTCCTGGCCGGTTCCGGCCGGTTCGAGACGCTGATCGACGAGCCGGCGGCCAACCATGTGGAGCCCGCCGTGCTGGCGGAGGTGAAGCGCTGCCTGGAGTCGCACAGCAACCGCTACGCCGCCGATCATTGCACGCTCTACATCCGCACGCCGAACGACCGGGAGAATGTGGTCTATCTGAGTTCCGACCGGCCGCTGTCGGACCTCGACCGCAACTTGATCGAGGTGTTCTGCCGCAAGATCTCGGTCGGTTTCGACAATCTGCACCTCTACGAGCAGCTGCGGCGCAGCCAGGAGCACACGGTCATCGCCATGGCCGACCTGGCGGAACGCGCCGGTCATCCGAGCGCGGAGGCCGAAACCGGCCCGCGCATCGCCATGGTGACCGACCGCATCGCCCGCCGGCTGGCCGAAGAGGGACGCCATCCCGCCATCCTCGACACGGTGTTCCTGGAGTCGGTCGGTCTGGCCGCCATCCTCCATGACGTCGGCAACGCCACGCTGGACCCCGCCATCCTCGGCAAGACCGGGCCGCTGACCCCGGAGGAACGGGCCGTCATGCAGGCCCACACCACCACGGGCTGGGATCTGCTGGACCGCGCCAGCCAGCGGTCCGATGGGCGGACGCATCTGCATCTGGGGGCGGAGATCGCCCGGTCGCATCATGAGAATTGGGACGGCACCGGCTATCCCGACCGCCTGCAAGGCGACGCCATCCCGCTGAGCGCCCGCATCGTCGCGGTGGCCGACAGCTTCGACGCCATGACCCGCGACCGCCCCTACCGCAAGGCTCTGGATCACGACGTGGCGGTGGCCGAGATCCGCCGCCTGTCCGGCAGCCGGTTCGATCCGGTGGTGGTCGACGCCTTCCTGGCGGTGTCCGGCAACCTGCGCCGGGAATGACTCCGGCGCTCGCCGGAAAGAGCAGAGGCGGTCAGGCGGCGCCGCTCATCAGCGCGTCCACCATGTCCTTCAGCGGACCGATCTGCACCGGCTTGTGCAGCAGTCGGCAGCCCATGGCGGCGGCTTCGGCCTGACGCTCCGGCATCGTGTCGCCGGTCAGGATCAGGGCGGGCACCGGAGCGCCGACATGGGCGCGCACCATCTCCACCGCCTGGGCGCCGGTGCCGCCCGCCGGCAGGAAATGATCGGCCAGGACCAGCCCCGGACGGCCGGGCGCCTGCGGCAGGCGCTGCGCCAGTTCGTTCAGCGACAGGGCGGTCAGCACGTCGTACCCCCAGGCTTCCAGAAGCAGCGCCAGCCCTTCCACGATCGACCGGTCGTCGTCCACCACAATGACCAGCCGGCTGGCCTCGGCCGGCGCTCCTCCATCGTCATCCTCGCGGCGGAATGCGCCGCCGCCGTCCACCGGACCATTGCCGGCATCCCCGGTCATGGCGAGGACAGAGGCGGTTTTGGCTTGGTCGTTCGTTAAGCTCACCATCGGATTCTTCACCAGGGCTGAGGGCGGCGGAGCCAGGGCACCCCGCACCGTTTCCAACATGACCGCTTCAAAAAAGAATGAAAAATATTAAAAAAATCGAAATATCAGCATGGCGAATTTTCGGAATGTCTGCCATGTATCGCGGAAAGAAAACATTCCATTCCTGAAATTTATAGGCAGTGATGCACAGCATCGAGACAATACGAACGCATGATTTGCGAGCTTATGTTCATTCGCTTTATCTGATGGACCAATTCTGTTCAACTCTGAAAAAGCGCATATGAGGCACGCCCGGGTGCCACGCCGAAACGCGATCCAAACAACGGACCGCGGCATGTTCTGCGAATCCAGACGTGTCGCCTCCGGAACAATCCTTTGAACTGTCCGGATTGGGAGCCGTTCCATCCGGACATGGAAAAACAATGGGCCCCCGCCCTGCGACGGAGGCCCGAACATTGTCCTACGAGATTGAATCCTTTTCCGGATCCGCAGTCTTTGGATGCGCCCGCGTCAGAAGCGCAGACGTCAGCTGCGCAGGCTGCCGCCCGTGGCCTTGGCGACCGCGGCGACGATCTTCTGGCCGATGGCCTCGATCTCCGGCTCGGTCAGGGTGCGTTCGGTCGGCTGAAGCGTGACGGAGAGGGCGACGGACTTCTTTCCCTCCTCGACGTTCGTACCCTGATAGACGTCGAAGACCGTCACGTCCTTGACCAGCGCCTTGTCGGCACCCTTGGCGGCGCGGATCAGCTTGTCGGCCTCCACGTCCTTGCCGACGACGAAGGCGAAGTCGCGCTCCAGCGGCTGGAAGGGCGAGAGCTGGACCAGCGGACGCGCCGTGCCGCCCTTCTTCTTGGGCAGCGGGATGGCGTCCAGGAAGACCTCGAAGCCGACCACCGGCCCCTTGATGCCCAGCGTGTCCAGCACGGTCGGGTGGATCTCGCCGAAGCGGGCCATCACCGTGGGGCCGAGGCGCAGCACGCCCGAACGGCCCGGATGGTACCAGCCCGGCGCGTCGGTGGTGACCTGCAGGTTGGTCACCGGCGCGCCGGCGGCCTCCAGCACGGCCATCGCGTCGGCCTTGGCATCAAAGGCATCGACGCCGCGGGCCTTCTCCGCCCAGTGGCGCGGCACCGCGTTGCCGGCGCGGATGCCGGCGGCCACGAGGTCCTGCCCGTCCGGCGACGGCTTGCGGAAGGCCGGGCCGACCTCGAACAGGCCGACGTCGGCGTGGCCGCGGTCGGCGTTGCGCCCGGCGGCCTGGATCAGGTTGCCGAGGATCGACGGGCGCATCACGTCGAGGTCGGCGCTGATCGGGTTGACCAGCGTCAGCCCCTCGCCCACCCCGCCGAACAGCGCGGCCACCGGACCGGCCATGAAGGACCAGGTGACGGCTTCGGACAGGCCGCGGACGGCCAGCGTGCGCTTGGTCAGCCCGACGCGGCGCTGCTTGGTGCTGAGCGCCGGACGGGTCAGCACGCTGTCGCGCGGCAGCGGGGTCGCCGGGATGGCGTCGAAGCCATGGATGCGCAGCACCTCCTCCACCAGATCGGCCTCGCCGTGGATGTCGGCGCGCCAGGAGGGCGGAACGATGCGCAAGGTGCCGTCCACATCCTCGCCGACGATCTCGCAGCCGAGATCGATCAGGATGCGGGTCTGCTCGTCGCGCGGCACGTCGACGCCGCCCAGGGCGGCGACGCGGCCCGGACGCAGCGTCAGGGTGCGGCGCCATTGCGGCTCCTCACCGGCGATCACCAGGTCGGAGGCCTCGCCGCCGCAGATCTCCAGGATCAGGCGGGTGGCGCGCTCCATCCCCGACACGACCGCCGCCGGATCGACGCCGCGCTCCAGCCGGTAGCGGGCGTCCGACTCGATGCCCAGCTTGCGGCCGGTCTGCGCCGTGCGCACGGTGTCGAAGATCGCCGCCTCCAGGAAGACGTTGACCGTCGTCTCGGTGCAGCCCGACGCCTCGCCGCCGATGATGCCGCCCAGCGCCTCGGCCCGCTCATGATCGGCGATGACCGTCATGCTCGGGTCGAGCGGGTATTCCTTGCCGTTCAGCGCCGCCAGCGTCTCGCCCTCGCGGGCCAGGCGCACGACGATGCCGCCCTTCACCTTGTCGGCGTCGAAGGCGTGCAGCGGGCGCGACAGGTCGAAGGTGATGAAGTTGGTGATGTCGACCAGCGCCGAGATCGGGCGCAGGCCGATGGCGACCAGCTTGTCGTGCAGCCACTTCGGCGACGGGCCATTCCTCACGCCGCGGAAATAGCGGCCGACATACATCGGGCAGGCGTCCAGCGCCTCGATGGTCACGCCGAACGGGCTGGCGAAGGCGCCCTTGACCGGCTCCGCCGCCAGCGGCTTCAGCGTGCCCAGACCGGCGGCGGCGAGGTCGCGGGCGATGCCGCGCACCCCGGCGCAGTCGGCGCGATCCGGCGTCAGGCTGATGTCGATGACCGGGTCGCCCAGGCCGGCGTAGTCGGCGTAGGCGACGCCGACCGGCGCGTCCTCGGGCAGCTCGATGATGCCGTTGTGCTCCTCCGACAGCTTCAGCTCGCGCTCGGAGCACATCATGCCGTTCGACTCGACGCCGCGGATGACGCCCTTCTTCAGCGTGATGTCGGAGCCGGGGATGTAGGCCCCCTCCGGCGCGAAGACGCCCTTCAGGCCGGCGCGCGCGTTGGGCGCGCCGCAGACGACCTGGAGCTTTTCGGTGCCGGTGTCGACAACCAGGACGCGCAGCTTGTCGGCGTCCGGGTGCTTCTCGGCGGAGACGACGTGGGCGACGCGGAAGGGCTTCAACTCCTTCGAACGGTCCTCCACCCCTTCGACCTCCAGGCCGAGGGCGGTCAGCGTCTCCACGATCTGGTCGAGCGTGGCGTCGGTTTCCAGATGGTCCTTCAGCCAGGACAGCGTGAACTTCATGGGTCCGGCTCCTTTAGCGCGTCAGGCCCTGGGCCATGCTGGGAACGTCGAGCGGCACGAAGCCGTAATGCTTCAGCCAGCGGAGGTCGGCTTCGAAGAAGGTGCGCAGGTCGGGGATGCCGTATTTCAGCATCGCCACGCGCTCGATCCCCATGCCGAAGGCGAAACCCTGGTATTTGGTGCTGTCGATGCCGCAGGCCTCCAGCACGTTGGGGTGCACCATGCCGCAGCCCAGGATCTCCAGCCAGTCGCCGTAGTTGCCGAGCTTCAACTCGCCGCCCTTGCGGGAGCAGCCGATGTCCACCTCCGCCGACGGTTCGGTGAAGGGGAAGAAGCTGGGGCGGAAGCGCAGCGGCAGGTCGTCCACGTCGAAGAAGGCGCGGCAGAACTCGATCAGGCAGCCCTTCAGGTGGCCCATGTGGGTCGCCTCGTCGATGACCAGCCCCTCGATCTGGTGGAACATCGGGGTGTGGGTCATGTCGTAGTCGGACCGGTAGGTGCGGCCCGGCGCGATGATGCGGATCGGCGGCTTCTTGTTCAGCATGGTGCGGACCTGCACCGGGCTGGTGTGGGTGCGCAGCAGCATCTTCTTATCGCCCGCATCGGGGAGATAGAAGGTGTCGTGCATGTCGCGGGCGGGGTGGCCCGGCGGGAAGTTCAGGGCGGTGAAGTTGTGGAAGTCGTCCTCGACGTCCGGCCCCTCGGCGACGCTGAAGCCCATCTCGGCGAAGATCGCCACCATCTCGTCGATGGTCTGGCTGATCGGGTGGATGCGCCCCTCGGTCTCCGGACGGACCGGCAGGGTGACGTCGATCCGCTCGGCCTGGAGGCGGGCCTCCAGATGGGCGCGGGCGAGGTCGGCCTTGCGGCCGTCGATGGCCGCGGCGATCTCGTCCTTCAGCGCGTTGAGCTGCTGGCCGCGCTCGCGCCGTTCGTCGGGCGACAGCCCGCCCAGCTCCTTCATGAAGCCGGTGATGCGCCCCTTCTTGCCGAGCGCGGTGACCCGCACCTCTTCGAGGGCCGCGAGGTCGCCAGCGGCGTTGACCTGCGACAGGAGTTCGTCTTTCAGCGCATCGAGCATGTCATTTCCCGCGAGCCATAAGGAAGTGCGAGCGTAAAGAAAAAGGGAGCCGGCCCAGAGGCACGGCTCCCTTCTTTCGTGTCCGGCGCCGGACCGGGGTTTCCGCTTTCGCGGCGAACCCTTTAGGCGGCGGCCTTGGAGGCGAGAGCGGCCTGGGCCTGATCGACGATGGCCTTGAAGGCCTCCGGCTCACGGGCGGCCAGATCCGACAGGACCTTGCGGTCGATCTCGATGCCGGCCAGCTTGATGCCGTTGATGAAGCGCGAGTAGGTCAGGCCGTACTGGCGGACACCGGCGTTGATGCGCTGGATCCACAGGCCGCGGAAATCGCGCTTCTTGTTGCGGCGGTCGCGATACGCGTATTGAAGGGCCTTTTCGACCTTCTCGATCGCGATGCGGAAGTTCTTGGAGTTGCGACCCCGGTAGCCCTTGGCGAGCTTGAGGATCTTGCGGTGACGGGCGTGCGTGGTGACGCCGCGCTTAACACGAGCCATGGTTCAGATTCCCTTACGATATCAAGCGTTGCGCAGCCAGTTCTTCAGCACGATCCTCTGGTCCGGCTCGGCCAGGGTCATCATGCCGCGCGCATTGCGCTTCATATTCGGGCTCTTCTGCTCCAGGCAGTGGCGCTTGAAGGCCGCCTGGGCGCGCACCTTACCGGTGGCGGTCACCTTGAAACGCTTCTTGGCGCCGCTCTTCGTCTTCAGCTTGGGCATTTTCGATCCTTGCGTTGGATGTTCCCGACTGGCGGTTGGGCATGCCCTGGGTCTCGGACCCGGCCTCGCCGCCCGTTGGAGCGCAGGGTTATACGCGCGGCCACGCCGCAACGCAAGGGGAAGCGAATGCGGGAGAGGTATGACGGGTCCGGCGCGCGCCCCTTCGCTACCGGTACTCTTTGAACCGCTCCGTCGCCTGGACCAGGGCGGCGCGGATGCCCGGTTCCATGGCGGAATGGCCGGCGTCGGGCACCACGCGGTAATCGGCCTCAGGCCAGGCGCGGCGCAGCTCGTCGGCGCTGGCGATCGGGCACACGATGTCGTAGCGGCCCTGGACGATCGCCCCCGGCAGATGCCGGATGCGGTGCACGTCGCGCAGCAGCCTGTCTTCCGGGGTGAAGCGGTTGGAGCGGAAGTAGTGCGCCTCGATGCGGGCGAGGCCCAGCGCGTGGGTGTCCTCCGCGCTCGTCGCGATCAGCTCCGGCGAGGGCAGCAGCGAGGAGCAGGAGCCCTCGTACAGGCTCCACACCCGCGCCGCCGCCATGCGGGTCGCCGCATCCGGCGCGTTGAGCCGCCGCCAATAGGCTTCCAGCAGGTCGCCCCGCTCCTCCGGCGGAATGTGGCCGGCGAAGGCCGCCCAGGCCTCCGGGAAGATCGTGCGCATGGAGTGGAGGAACCAGTCGATCTCCGTCTTCCGCATCAGGAAGATGCCGCGCAGGATCAGCCCCAGGCAGCGTTCCGGATGGGTCTGCCCGTAGGCCAACGCCAGCGTCGATCCCCAGCTTCCGCCGAACAGCAGCCAGCGCTCGATCCCCAGATGGCGGCGCAGCCGTTCGGCGTCCTCGACCAGCAGCTCGGTCGTGTTGCGGCGCACCTCGCCCAGCGGGGTGGAGCGGCCCGCCCCGCGCTGGTCCATCACGACGATGCGGTAATGGCCGGGATCGAAGAAACGCCGGTGCGTCGGCGAGGCGCCCGCCCCCGGCCCCCCGTGCAGGAACAGCACCGGCACGCCGCGCGGGTTGCCCGACTGCTCCCAATAGAGCGTATGGATCTCGTCCACGGGCAGGAAGCCGGTCTGGTAGGGGTCGATGGGCGGGAAAAGCTCGCTGCGGGGCATGAAGAGGTCCTGTCAGTCCGGGCCGGATCGTCCGGCCCACAGAGTAGCCGATCCAAGGAATCCGGCCCAATCATTCCCGATGCCGGTCCACAAGCGAGTGTAGGGCTCTGGTCCGGTCTCCGCCACCGGCTCACTCCTCGTCCTCGGCGCCATCCGGCGGCGTGGCAGGAACGCGCGGCGCCATGCGGACGGGCGCGCCGGAGCCGTCCAGCCGCTCGATCTGCTCGGGATGGGTCGCCTCGATCAGCGGGCCGGCGCGCAGGCCCACCCAGCCACGCACCCGGACGGCCCGCCCCTCGTAGGACAGCGGGTCGATGCCGGCGGCAACGAATTCGGCCAGGGCGGCCCGCCCGATGTGCACCGTGACGTCGGTCCGCCAGTCCTCGCCGAAATCCAGATAGGCGTCGCCGCCCGCCTTGCTCACCCGCAGCACCCGCCCCTCGACGATCTGGAAGCTGTCGCGATCCCGGCGCAGCGCGTCCGGGTCGGCGGGTCGCACGGCGTAGGCGCGGGTCCGCCAGATGCCGCGCTCGGCCGCCCGCGCGCCGGCCTCCGCCGCCAGCATCTCGCGGGCCAGGGCGCGGGCGTCGGGCCGGGTGTATACACGGGCGAGGCCGCGCGCCAGCAGCTCGCCCTGGAGCCACAGACCGTCGCCCCGCACCACTTGAGCCAGCAGGCGCCCGTGCCGGTCGGCCCGCGCCTCCCCCCGCACCGTCAGGCGCTGCCCGACGGCCAGTTCCGCCAGCGCCAGCCGCGCCGCCTCGGCCAGCGGCCAGCGGTCGCCCGGCTCGGCTCCCATGGGCGGTGCTGCGGGCTCGATGCCGGCCAGACGCAGGCTGCGCCCGTCCTCCAGCAGCAGCGTGGCGCCGTCGGTCACCGCGGCGACGCGCAGCTCCGGCGGCCCGGCAGTGTTCGCCATCAGCAGCAGGGCGGACAGCATCAGCGAAGGAATGCGGCGCGGCATGGCGGGCGAAGGGATAGAGCCGTGGAACAGGCGAGCCGGACGGGGAGTTTGATCACGGGGAGTTTGATCTCTGCGAGCCCCCTTCCGATATGACGACTCATGACGCCCGAACCGACGACCGAACGCAAGCCGTCTTCCCTGTTTCCGCCAAGACAATCGGCCGATCCAGCCCTCTCCCCCCTGGGGAGAGGGTGGCCCGGAGGGCCGGTGAGGGGGTTGCGCGTGGCGCCACGTCCGGCACAAGCGCAACCCCCTCACCCTAACCCTCTCCCCGCTTTCGGCGGACCAAAGGTCCGCCTGTCGCGTCAGCGCAAACTATGTTTGCGCGTGAGCAGGGGGGAGAGGGGACGTCAGAAGCAACCATCTTCCCCGTCCCCGCTGCGCCGGATCGCCGCCGCGGGGCTGGCCGTCCTGCTGCTCACCTCGGCCTGCGCCCCGGCCAGCGCCCAGCTCCTCGGCGGCAGCGAGGAGTCGATCGGCGCGCAGGAGCATCCCAAGATCCTCGCCCAGTATGGCGGGGCCTACCCCGACCAGCGGCTGCAGGCCTACATCACCAACATTGGCAATCGGCTGGCCGCCCAGACCGACCGCTCCGGCCCCTGGACCTTCACCGTTCTGGACAGCGACGTGGTCAACGCCTTCGCCCTGCCCGGCGGCTATGTCTACATCACCCGCGGCCTGCTGGCGCTCGCCAAGGACGAGGCGGAGGTGGCGAGCGTGCTGGGGCACGAGATCGGCCACGTCATCGCCCACCATGGCCGGGAGCGGCAGACCAACCAGACCATCGCCGGGCTGCTCGCCGCCGGCATCGGCCTCGTGCTGGGCAGCCCGGAGCTGGCGCAGATCGCCAACATCGGCGGCACCGCCCTGCTCGCCCGCTACTCGCGCGGCCAGGAGACGGAGGCCGACCGGCTGGGCATCGAGTATCTCCACCGCGCCGGCTACGACCCCTTCGCCATGGCGACCTTCCTGGAGACCATGCGCCGGGACACCCAATATTCCGGCCTGCGCTCCGGCAAGGGTGCCGGGGAGGGCGGCTTCGACTTCTTCGCCACCCACCCGCAGACCGCGTCCCGCGTGGACGAGGCGGCGGCCCTCGCCCGCGAGCTGCCCCGCGGGGCGCGGCCCGTCGATCCCTACATGGCGGCGATGGACGGGGTGATCTACGGCGACAGCCCGGAGAACGGCTTCGTCCGCGGCCGCAGCTTCGCCCACCCGCAGCTGGGAATCGCCTTCGACGTGCCGCAGGGCTACAGCCTGCTCAACGGGGCGCAGCAGGTGATCGCCAAGGGGCCGAACGGCGGCGCCATCGTCTTCGACGGGGGCAAGGCGCCGGGCGCCGGCGACCCCGCCGCCTATCTGACCGGCAGCTGGGCGCAGGGGGCGCCGTTGCGGGACCTGCAATCCTTCACCGTCAACGGCATGCCGGCGGCCACCGCGCTGACCCAGGGCAAGACCGACGCCGGGGCGGTGGATGTGCGGCTGGTCGCCATCCGCGCCGACTCCGGCACCCTCTACCGATTCACTTTCCTGGCCCCCGGCGGCGCGCTGTCGCGCTTTGACGCCGATTTCCGCCAGACCGCCACCAGCTTCCGTCGGTTGACCCGGCAGGAGGCCGCGTCCTACCAGCCCCGGCGCATCCGCGTGCAGACCGCCCGCCCCGGCGACAGCGTGGAGGGCTTCGTCCGCCAGATGCCGCGGGAGCCCTACGCGGAAGAGTTGTTCCGGATCATCAACGATCTGCCGCCGGGCACGCCGATCCAGCCCGGACGTCCGATGAAGATCATCACCGGCTGACGGCGCTCGATTGATCGCGCCCGGTTGAAGGCGGGGTGACCGTTACAGGACGCGGCGCGATGGCCGATTGCCGATGGCCGCGTGCGTCCTGTAGGCTCCGCGCCATGGCTGACCACCCCTCCAAACGGCGATTTCCGCGAACCGGCTTGCGCGTCTCCGGGCTGAAGGAGGCCGTGCGCAAAAAGGGTGGGCCGCGCCGGGCGCGCCCGCCCGCGCTGGGCCGCCCGCGCCTGCGCCTGCCCATCGCGGCGGTGCTGGTGGCGGGCTTCGGGTCGCTGATGCTGCTGGCGGTGGCGAGCGTGCTGGTGCTCGGCCTCGTCAGCGCCAGCCGCAACACCTTCGCCCTGCTGAACGACCGCGCCGACCTCGCCCTGTCGGGCGTGGAGGTGCGCATCCGCAACCAGCTCAACCCCGCGCGGGACATGGGCCGTTTCGTCGCCGGACTGATGGAGCGGGGGGAGCTGGACCCCGCCGATTCCCGCTCGCTCCAGGACACGCTGCGCGGCGCGCTGGCCGGGGCGCCGGACGTCACGGGCATCGCCTTCTTCCACCCCGACCGCACCGGCCTGCGCGCCGACCGGCTGGGCAACCAGCTCCACATCGGGCGGGAGGATCTGCGCCACGAGCCGGAGCTGGGACCGGAGCTGCGCAACGGCGCCGACCGCACCACCGCCGTCTGGGCCGACCCGCTGTGGTCGAAGGAGGCGGGGACCAGCTTCGTCACCCTGTTCCAGCCGGTGCGGCGCAACGGCACCTATCTGGGGCAGGTGGTCGTCGGCGTGTCGCTGGGCGACCTGTCGCGCTTCCTGTCCACGCTCTATGTGGAGCAGGGGCTGAACGCCTTCGTCCTGTTCGACCGGCAGCATGTGCTGGCCCACCCGTCGCTGGCCGGCATGAAGTTCGACTTCTCCGCCAAGACCGACGGCCCGCCCCTGCCGCGCATCGATCAGGTGGCCGACCCGGCGCTGGCGGCGCTCTGGCAGACCGGCCAGCCGGTGGACGCCTTGAAGAAGCGGGTGGAGGGCCGGATCGTCAGCGTGCTGGACGAGGATTACCTGTTCCTGATGCGCAGCATGGCCGGCTATGGCCAGCAGGACTGGATCATCGGCATCGGCTTCCGCGCCAACGAGGCCAGCGCGGAGGTCCGCCGCCTCTACACCACCGGCCTCGCCGGGCTGGGCATCCTGCTGATCTCGGTGGCGGTGGCGCTGATCGTCGGGCGGCGCATCAGCACCCAGGTGGCCCGTCTGGCCGAGGCCGCCGACCGCGTCCGGACCTTCGAGTTCCGCGAGATCGCCGAGCTGCCCGATTCGCGCCTGCGCGAGCTGGCCCGCGCCAACAGCGCCTTCAACGCCATGATCGCCGGACTGCGCTGGTTCGAAACCTATGTACCGAAGGCGCTGGTGCTGCGGCTGATGCACCGCCGCGGCGGCCTGACCAGCTTCCAGTCGGAGGAGCGGGAGGTGACGGTGATGTTCACCGACATCCGCGGCTTCTCCCGCATGGCCGAGCATATGGGGGCCGCCGACACCGCCGCCTTGCTGAACGAGCATTTCACCCTGCTCGCCAACTGCATCGAGGCGGAGGGCGGCACCGTGGACAAGTTCATCGGCGACGCCATCATGGCCTTCTGGGGCGCGCCGGAGGAACAGCCGGACCACGCCGCCCGCGCGCTGCGCGCCGCCCATGCGATCACCCGCGCCGTGCGCGAGGGCAACCGCCGCCGCGCGGCGGAGGGGCTGCCGCCGATCCGCGTGCGCATCGGCCTGCATTCCGGACCGGTGGTGGTGGGCAACATCGGGTCGGAAAGCCGCATCAACTACACGATCGTCGGCGACACCGTGAACGTCGCCGCCCGCATCGAAGAGCTTGCCTCCGCCCTGCAGGGGGACGAGGAGGTCATCGTCCTGTCCAGCGCCGCCACCGCCTTCCAGGGCGACGGCGCGGCGCCGCTGGATTGCGTCGGCGACCGCACGCTCCGCGGCCGCACCGGCACCACCGAGGTGTGGCGGGTCACTCTGGATGGCGATGGGGATGGGGATGGTGCGGGGGCGGTTCGGGAGGAGGAGAAGGCGTAGCGTGGGCTTTGCCCCCACAGCAACCTTGCCCCCACCCTAACCCTCCCCCGCTGTCGCAGGGGAGGGAACTGCCGCTACCTCGCGGATAACTCCCTCCCCTGCGACAGCGGGGAGGGCCAGGGTGGGGGCAAGCCGTTTCTACGCGTCCGCCAACAGGTCCCCGAACCCCTCCACCCGCTTCAGCATCGACTGGCGCAGCTTCAGCAGCGCGCGGTGTTCGAGCTGGCGCACGCGCTCCTTGCTCACCCCCAGCTCGCGGCCCAGCTGCTCCAGGGTGGCGCCCTCCTCGCGCAGGCGGCGCTCCTGGATGATGGTGCGTTCGCGCGGGCTGAGTTCTCCCAACGCCTCGGCCAGCCATTGCGACCGGGTGTTGCTGTCGCGCATTCCGATCACCACGTCCTCCGGCGAGGGGCGCTGGTCGGCCAGGAAGTCCTGCCAGTCGTCGTCGGAGCCGTCGGCGACCGGGGAGTTCAGCGACTGGTCGGAGGCGGACAGGCGCATCTCCATCGCCTCCACCTCGGTCACGTCGACCTGGAGCTCACCGGCGATCCACTCCCGCCCTTCCTTGGTCAGGCCGTTGCCGGGGCCGGTGCCGCCCTGGCTGAGGCTCTCGATGCGGGCGCGCAGGCGGCGCAGGTTGAAGAACAGCGACTTCTGGGCGGCGGTGGTGCCGGTGCGGACGATGGACCAATTGCGCAGGATGTAGTCCTGCATGGCCGAGCGGATCCACCAGGCCGCGTATGTGGAAAAGCGCACCTCGCGGTCCGGTTCGAACCGGCTGGCCGCCTGCATCAGCCCGACATTGCCCTCCTGCACGAGGTCGCCCATCGGCAGGCCGTAGTTGCGGAACCGCGCGGCGGTCGCCACCACCAGCCGGGTGTAGGCGCGGACCAGTTCGTGGAGGGCCCGCTCGTCACCGCCCTCGCGCCATTTGCGGGCCAGATCGAATTCGTGATCGCGCGTCAGCAGAGGCTCGCGCATGGAAGCCTTGATGAAACTCAGGTTCGCGCGCTGAGTCTCGGGATCGTCGATGTAGGCCATACGTCCCTTCCTTCCCGTCTGGGCGGCCGCGTTTCAGGCTGCTCGTGCCCTGTGCTGCGGAGTCCGAAGGGACAGGCCCCCTCAGGTCCAATGATCCGTCGGTTCGTCACGGCCGGTTCGCCGTGGGGTGCCGACGGTTGGGACAACAGCCGTTCCCCTCGCCCTGTTGCACGTCATACGCAGCACAAGACGTTTCGGATCATCCGCACCGGAAGGGATTCGGTGGCGGAGGCCGAGGGGATGGGTAAGACGGTTAGGAAAAAGGGAGATGGGTCAGACCTGGAACAGGTCCAGGATCTCACCCGAAGGCGACAGGCATCCACAAACGAGATGCCCACCCAACCCGCAATTGCCGTCCAGGGTGGCCACGCGGTCGGTCACGGCCACGCCCTTGCGGGCCGGGTCGCAGCCCCGCACGACGCGGACGAAACCGCCGTAAGGCTCTGACATCTGGGCGAAACCGGGCGCCCCCCACCAGAAGGCGTCGCCCTGGTGGTTCAGCGGGCGGCGGATGTCCACGCCGGCGCTGACCAGCAGCACGCCGCCCTCCCCCTGCTCGGGTCCGGTGCAGTAGGCGGCGCGGCGCAGGGTGTTGAACACATTTTCGTGACCGGGCTGCGCGTGCATCGCCTGACGCAGCCCCTGGGTCCAGCGACCGAGCGTCATGGTGCCGCCGCGGGCTGCCGCCATGCCCTGCTCCACCGTGCCGCCATAGGCGGCCAGCGTGGCCCCCGCCCCGTGGCGGGTCATCCAGTCGAGCACCTGCTGCGGGTCGGGCGCGAACTGGAGCTGGAGCAGCTTGTGCCACATCTCCTCTTGCGCACCGCGCAGATAGACGATGTCGCCGGCCTCCATGCCCCGCCAGCTCAGCAGCCAGGTGCGGAAGGCCAGCAGCGCGTCCACCGTCTCCAGCACCCGTTCGCCCCAGCCGACCATGTTGCCGAGATAGACGAGACGGTCGCCGGGAAGGAAGCGTGCCGCGATCACCTCGTGCACGGCGTGGAGATGGTCCGTCTGCGCGTGGATCGAGCCGACGGCCCAAATGCGCCGCGGGTTCCGGAGATCGATGAATTTCTGCGCTTCAGACATGCCGGAGACGCTCACCCCATCCAGCGGTCACGGACCGGCCCAGAACAGGCCGGGGGCGGGAGTGTAGGCGCCGCGCAGGCCCGGCGAAAGACGAAAACTTAAGACAAAGGCGCGGCCAAAGCGCCGCGCCTTCATCGTCAACATCACACTCTCGAACCGGTTCCCTCTCCCCGAGACGGGAAGCGGGTCCGCACCGGATCAGGCGGCCTTCTTGAGGACCAGCTCCAGCCGCTCGGTGGCCTTGGTCTCGTCGATCTTCTCGACGGCGGCCAGCTCGCGGGCCAGACGCTCCAGGGCGGCCTGGTAGATCTGGCGCTCGCTGTAGGACTGGTCGGACTGGTCGGCGCCGCGGTACAGGTCGCGCACGACCTCCGCGATGGCCACCGGGTCACCCGAGTTGATCTTGGCCTCATACTCCTGGGCGCGGCGGCTCCACATCGTGCGGCGGACGCGCGAACGGCCCTGCAGCGTCTCCAGGGCGACCTTGATGCGGTCCTTCGTGCTGAGGCGGCGCAGGCCGGCGGCCTTGGCCTTGCCGACCGGAACCTTGAGCGTCATGCGCTCTTTTTCGAACGTGATCGCGTAGAGCTGAACATCCATGCCAGCGATGCTGTGGGTCTCGATTCCCTCGACCCGACCGACGCCATGGGCCGGGTAGACGACGAAGTCACCGGCCTCGAAGTCAAGCTTGTTCGACATTTGGGTTGGCTCTCACTTCTCGCGATCGCGCCATTTTGCCGCCCCGGTGGAGGGGGCGAAAAAGGCCCGGTGACAACGACACACCGTGGGGATGGGGTCCTCCACGCCGCGCACTGTTGCACTGAGCCCTTGGTCGATGGGAAATCCGGCAATGACGCTGAGGCCGGCTCCGGGCGCGTATTATAGCGATGTTACGGCCGGGTTACAAAGGCTACGCGCGGGCAGCCGTCCGGATTTTGACGTTGCCCGCCGATGGCCGACCTGTCGTTTTTGCATGGCGGCAAAAGCACGCCATGCGCAGCAATAGTCCCGACTCCGCTTAGCCGCCGGCCTTCGGAGAGAAGAACTTGTCGAACTTGCCGTCCACGCCCTTCATGGCGTCGGCGTCGGGCAGCGCGTCCTTCTTGCGGGTCAGGTTGGGCCACTGCGCCGCGTAGTCGCGGTTCAGCTCCATCCACTTCTCCGCGCGGCCGTCGGTGTCCGGCACGATGGCCTCGGCCGGGCACTCCGGCTCGCACACGCCGCAGTCGATGCACTCATCCGGGTGGATGACCAGCATGTTCTCGCCCTCGTAGAAACAGTCCACGGGGCAGACCTCGACGCAATCGGTGTACTTGCACTTGATGCAGTCTTCCGTCACGACGTAGGGCATGATTCGTTCTCCGCTGTTCTCGCCAGTTCCGGCGGTGTTCACGCGCCGGGGTTCGAGTCGCTTCGATGGACGCTTCGACTGACGTGCTCGCGCGTGGTCGCGGAAGGACAAAGGTTGAGGACCATGGCCCGACCGCGGCGCTTGCCTAGCACGCCGCCCGAGACGGGATCAACCCCGCCGGTTGTGTGGGCGCAAGCGACGCAGCCCCACCCTCCCCATTCCCCTCCGCGACCGCCTCCAGGAAGGTGCGCAGCGCCACCGTCTCCATGGAATCCACCCGCCGGACGAAACGGGTGGGCATGCGGGCCAGTTCCGGCGGCAGCGGGCGGGCGACGAACAGACCACGCCAGGGCTCCCGTTCCACCACGACGCGGGGCAGGACGGTGACGCCCATGCCGGCGCCGACGCAGCCCAGGATGGCCTCCAGCGCCCCGAACTCCATCACCCGGTAGGGAACCCGCCCGGCTTCGCGCATCGCCGTTTCCGCCCGCGCGCGGTAGGCGCAGCCGCGCCGGAAGGCCAGCAGGGTGTTCCGCCCGGACTCGCTGGTGATGCCGCTGGCCGGTTCGACCAGCACCAGCTCCTCCTCGAAGACGGGCTGGCTGACCAGTTCGGGATGCTCCACCGCCCCGGAGACGAAGGCGCCGTCGATGCGCCCGGCCAGCACCTCCCCCAGCATGGTTTCGGTGGGGCCGGGGACGATGGTCAGATCGACGTCCGGATTCTCCGCGTGGAAGCGGGCGAGGATCGGCGGCAGCCGGACGGCGGCGGTCGTCTCCATGGTGCCCACGGACAGCCGCCCGCCCCGCCCCGCCGCGTCGGCCACCGCGTCGCGCGCCTGGGCGACGAGGCGCAGCACCCGGTCGGCGTAGTCGGCCAGCACCCGCCCGGCCGGCGTCGGGGCCATGCCGCGGCTAAGCCGCAGGAACAGCGGCACGCCGAGATCCTCCTCCAGCCGCTTCAGCCGCGCCGTCACGTTGGACTGGACGCAGTTCAGCGTCTCCGCCGCCCGGCTGACGCTGCCGGTGTCCGCCACCGCCTTCACCACCCGCAGGCCTGCGAGGTCCATCGCCACACTCCCCGATCCGGACGTTTCCCATCACTCACAGTGAAGCATAGCATCGAAACAAATCATTAGAAATGAGGGTTCCGTCGCGCGAGGATGGGACACACGAAAAACACGAACCTGCGGGAGGGAGTCATGGTCCGGGTGCTGATCGGCGGCGTGCTGGTGCTGGTCGTCTCGATGGGGGTGGGGCGCTTCGCCTTCACGCCGATCCTGCCGGCGATGCAGGCGGCCACCGGGCTGGGCACCGACGCCGCCGGCCTGCTCGCCTCGCTGAACTATCTCGGCTATTTCCTGGGGGCGCTGGGCGTCGGGCTGGTGCCGCACGGCGCGGTGCGCACCGCCGTCTTCCGCACCGCGCTGATCGCCAGCGTCACCTCCACCGCCGGCATGGGCTTCACCGAGGGCATGGCGGCCTGGGCCGTGCTGCGCTTCGTCTCCGGGCTGGCCAGCGCCGGCATGTTCATCCTGGGCATTGCCATGACGCTGGACGCGCTGGCCCGCGCCGGACGGGAATCCTGGACCGGCTGGCTCTACACCGGCGTCGGCCTCGGCATCGCGTCGAGCGGCCTGTTCGTCGCCGTGATGGGCGACCGGCTCGGCTGGCGCGGCGACTGGCTGTGGCTGGGGCTGGCCTGCCTGGGCTTCGGTACGCTGTCCTGGCTGTGGGTGACCGACCCGCCGCGCGAGGACGGCCACCCCGCCGCCGCCCGATCCTCCGTCCGCCCCTCCGCGCCGCCCTCCGGCCCGATGATCCTGCTGACGCTAGCCTATTTCCTGGAGGGGGCCGGCTACATCGTCACCGGCACCTTCCTGGTCGCCATCCTGAAGACGATGCCGGAGACGGCGCCGCTCGGCGCCGCGGCCTGGATGGTCACCGGTCTGGCCGCCATGCCGTCCGGCATCCTCTGGGCGGCGGCGGGGCGGCGGCTCGGCCTCTGGCGGGCGCTGATCCTCGCCCACGCCGTGCAGGCCGTGGGCATCCTGCTGCCCATCACCGGGTCCCCGGTGGCGGCCGTGCTGTCGGCGGTGCTGTTCGGCGGGACCTTCGTCGGCATCGTCACCCTGTCCTTCACGCTGGGGCGACAGTTGTCGGGCGGAGCGTCGGCCCGCGTCATCGGCGCGCTGACCGCCGTCTACGGGCTGGGGCAGATCATCGGGCCGGTGCCGGCGGGGATGGTGGTGGCGCGCACCGGCAGCTTCGATTCCGCCCTGCTGGGGGCCGCCGCCGCGGTGCTGGCCGGCGCGCTTCTCCTCGCCGCCGGGGCCTGGATGGCTGGGCGTCCCGGCCGCGCGACGGTTGCCCTGGACACCGGGCGCGGGTAGCCTTCCACCATGTTCGATCCGCTGCACCCCGAGGAGTTCCGCCGCCACGCCCCCGCGACGGAACGCAACCGCGCCCCCATTCTGGAGGTGCTGCGCCGCGTTCTGCCGCCGCGAGGTCTGGTGCTGGAGATCGCGAGCGGCACCGGCCAGCACGCCGTCGCCTTCGCCGCGGCGCTGCCCGGCGTGACGTGGCAGCCGAGCGACCCCGACCCGGACCTGCGGGACAGCGTCCGCGCCTGGGCCGCCGCGGCGGCGCTGCCCAACCTGCGCGACCCGCTGGCCCTCGACGCCGCCGCCCTCGACTGGCCGGTCGAGGCGGCTGACGCGGTGGTCTGCATCAACATGATCCACATCGCCCCGTGGGAGGCGGCGCTCGGCCTGTTCGCCGGGGCCGCCCACCTTCTGCCCACGGGTGGGCCGCTGCTGCTCTACGGCCCCTTCCAGCGCGGCGGACGGCACAGCGCGCCGAGCAACGCCGCCTTCGACGCCGACCTGAAGGCCCGCAACCCGGCCTGGGGCGTGCGCGACCTCGACGTGGTGGAGCGTGCCGCTGCCGGCTTCGCCCTGGCGGAGGTCGTCGAGATGCCGGCCAACAACCTGACCGTCGTCCTGCGCCGCCGCTGACGTTCGCGCCCGATCCTCCCTCCGGACCACCCCGTCCGAGGTGCGGTCTTCTGCCGCAGTTTTGCACCCGCGAGATTTGCTATTGTTTCCCTGCAGCGCTTGAGTTTGTAAACAAATTACAAATTGGGGGAAATGATGAAGCGGAAGCTGGTTCCGGACGTGGTGAAGTCGCAGGAACTCATCCTGGTGCCGGAGGACACCTCCGTCCTGACCGTGTCGAAGCTGATGGCGGAAAAGAACATCGGCGCCGTGCTGGTGGTGAACCACGGCGACCTCGTCGGGATCGTCACCGAGCGCGACCTGAACAACAAGGTGCTGTCCACCCAGATCGACGCCCTGGAGACCGAGGTGTCGGCGATCATGACCCGCAATCCGGACACCCTGCCTCCGGATGCGGACGCCATCGAGGCGCTGACCCTGATGCAGTCGAAGCACTACCGCCACCTGCCGATCACCCAGGGCAAGCGCGCGGTCGGCATCGTCTCGATCCGCGACCTGTTCAAGCTCGCCTACGAGCATCTGGTGGAAGAGGTGGAGTTCCGCGACAGTCTGATGCGGACCTGACCCCCGGAAAGCGAACGGGCCGCCCCCGGCAAAGGGGCGGCCCGTCGGAAGACCCGTTCAGGAGGGCCGGAGCGTCAGTGCGCTTCGGCCTTCTTCCGTTTGCGGCGGGCGGCGGCCATCAGATTCAGCGCCTCGACCAGCGTCGAGAAGGCGATGGCGAAGTACAGATAGCCCTTCGGGATGTGGAAGCCGAAGCCGTCGGCGATCAGCGCCACGCCGACCAGCAGCAGGAAGGATAGGGCCAGCATCTTCACGGTGACGTGGCGGTTCACGAAGTCGCCCACCGGGCGGGCGGCGAACAGCATCACCGCCATGGCGATGATGACGGCGGTGACCATCACCGGCAGGTCGTTGGACATGCCGACCGCGGTGATCACGCTGTCCAGCGAGAAGACGATGTCCAGCACGATGATCTGCCCGACCACCGCGCCGAAGCTGGCGACCTTGGGAGCGGAACCGCCCTCCTCGTGGCCTTCCACGGTGTGGTGGATCTCGATGGTGCCCTTGGCCAGCAGGAACAGGCCGCCGCCGAGCAGGATCAGGTCGCGGCCCGAGAAGCCCATGCCGAGCACGGTGATCAGCGGTTCCGTCAGGGTCGCCACCCAGGAGATGGAGGCGAGCAACAGAAGCCGCATGACCAGCGCCAGCGCCAGACCGAGCTGCCGGGCCTTCTGCTGCTGGTGGACCGGCAGCTTGGCCGCCATGATCGAAATGAAGATGATGTTGTCGATGCCGAGCACGATCTCCAACGCGGTGAGCGTCAGGAGGCTGGCCCAGACCTGCGGGTCGGAGAACAGTTCGAGCATGAGGGCGGCGGGCTCCGAAAAAAGTCGGCCGTTGCGGGACTATTTTGCGCAGATGAGGTTGCGGCCCCTGAATGGCAATGGCCCGGCCCGCGCTTCACCGCCGCTTTCCCCGGCTGTTCCGGCTTACTCCTCTCCGTACAGCTGGTCGAGCGCCCGGCGGTCGCGCTTGGTCGGGCGCCCGGCGCCGGGCTCCCGCGGGGCCGGCGGCGCGCGGTAGGGGTCCTGGATCGCTTCCTCGCGCACCGGCGGGGCAAGGTCCTCGTAAAGGGCCTGCGCCTCCGGCGCCGGGCCGCGCCGGCTGCCGAGCGCGACCACCTTGATGACGCGGATGTGCCGCCCCTGCGCGAAGGTCAGCACGTCGCCGGGCTTCACCGCGTAATGCGCCTTGTTCACAACGGTGCCGGACACCCGCAAGCCGCCGCCGTTGCACAGCTTCGCCGCGAGGCTGCGCGTCTTGAAGAAGCGCGCGAACCACAGCCACTTGTCGATCCGCAAGCGGCCCGCCGGGGTGGGATCGGAGCCGGGGATGTCGTCGTCGTTGTCGTCGAGGTCGGTCATGCGGGGCCCCCACCCTTCCCACGGCGGACGCCGTGGGCCCCTTCCCTCCCCCGCCTTCGGCAAGGGAGGGAGTAAATCCCCTCCCCTGCGGAGCGGGGGAGGGTCAGGGTGGGGGCAATCGTGACCAGCAAAATCGCGTTTCTCATCCAATTCCCGAAAGCTGGCGCAGCTTGGCGAAGGGGTGGTCGGCGTTGACGGGGGCCTCGCGGCGGGGCTTGTGGCGCGGGTTGCGGCGGCGGCGCCAGGAGACCGCCCCATCCTCCGCCACCGAGCGGGTGTAGCCAAGCCCCTTCATCACCGCCCCAAGCTCGTCCGGCTTGGCGCCGATCATCTGGGCCAGGGCCGGCTCGGTCACCGCCCTTCCCTCCTTGGCGGCGGTCAGCAGCTCGGTCTCCAGCCGGTCGAGCATGTCCACCCGCAGCGCCCGCGGCCCGGCCGCCGGATAGCCGATGGCCTCCCAGAAGGCGGGCGGCGCGCCGGTGGCCTCCACCGAGACGCGGCCCGGCGGCGGGATCGGCACCGGCAAAGGCAACCGATGCTTCACCGCCCACAGCAGCCCGCGCAGTTCCACCGCCCCCGGCTTGGCCAGCGCGGTCAGGTAGAGGTGCGACACGCCGAGCCGCACGCCGTGGCGGGACAGCGCCTTGCGGTCGGCCCTCTCCAGCCCCTCCACCATCGGGGCGACCGGCGCGCGGGGCATCGCCCCCATGTTCTCGACGAGCTGGAAGGCCAGCCCCCGCGCGGCGCCGGTGAGATCCCCATCGTTTTTGTCGGCCGCGTCGCGCAGCGCCAGCAGGGGGCGCAGCCGGGCGGCGACGCGGTCCTTCAGCCAGCGCTCCAAGCGGACGCGCACGCGGTCGAGCTGCCCCTGGTCGAGCAGCCCCTCGTCGAAGGGCAGAACCGCCGGGGTCAGCACCGACGGGCCGGGGCCGAGCCGGGCCACCGGCAAACCGTCCGCCGTCAGCACCCCGTCTGGCCCCAGGGCGAACACGTCGTCCGGCTCCTGCTCGAAGGCGCGCAGGCGGGACGCCACCTCCTCGCGCAGGGCGCGGCGGGCGGCGGTCAGCAGGGACCTGGCCTCCTCCGACCGTTCGGGGGCGTCGGGGACGAAGCGGAAGCCCTCCAGCCGGCCCACCGGATGGCCTTCCACCACCACCTCGCCGTCGGCGCGCACGCCGCCGATCAGCTCCCGCCCGTCCTTCAGCGTGCGGGCCAGCGTGGCCGAGCGGCGGTCGATGAAGCGCTGCGTCAGCCGCTCGTGCAGCGCGTCGGACAGCTTGTCCTCGATGGCGCGGGTGCGCGCCTGCCAATGCACGGGGTCGGTCAGCCAGGACGGCCGGTTGGAGATGTAGGTCCAGGTGCGGATGTGGGCGATGCGCGCGACCAGCGCGTCGATGTCGCCCTCGGTGCGGTCGAGCCGGGCGATCTGCTTGGCCGCCCAGTCCTCGTCCAGCCGCCCGATGCCGGTGCGCAGCTGCCGGAAGATCTGCCCGAGCAGCCGGGTGTGGGCGTCCGACAGCACCTTGCGGAAGTCGGGGACCTGGCAGACCTCCCAGAGCAGGCGCACGTTGTCGCGGCCCTTGGCGAGGTCCATCACCTCATGGTCGCGGACCAGCGCCTGGAGCGCCAGATGGTCGTCGGCGTCGCGGGCGCGCAGCAGCTCCGGGATCGGCGGGCGCTCCTCCAGCGACTTCAGCAGGAAGCCCGGCGTGTCGAAGCGCAGCTTGCTGTTGCGCCACATCAGCGTCTTGATCGTCTCGAACTGGTGGTTCTCGACGCGGTCGACCACGTCGGCCTCCAGCTCCCCCACCTCGTCGGTGGTGCCGAAGGTGCCGTCGCGCATGTGCCGCCCGGCCCGCCCGGCGATCTGCGCCACCTCCGGCGCGCGCAGGCGGCGCGGGGCGAAGCCGTCGAACTTCACGATGCGGGCGAAGGCGACATGGTCGACGTCCATGTTCAGACCCATGCCGATGGCGTCGGTCGCCACCAGATAATCCACCTCCCCCGCCTGATAGAGCCCGACCTGGGCGTTGCGGGTGCGCGGGGACAGCGCCCCCAGCACCACCGCGGTGCCGCCGCGCTGGCGCCGGATCATCTCGGCCAGCGCGTAGACGTCGGTCGCCGAGAAGGCGACGACGCAGGAGCGCGGCGGCAGGCGCGTCAGCTTGCGGTAGCCGGCGTAGGTGAGCTGCGAGAAGCGCGGCCGGCTGATGAACTCGGCCCGCGGCACCAGCCGGCGGATCAGCGGCTGCACCGTGTCGGAGCCGAGGAACATCGTCTCGACCAGCCCGCGCGCGTTGAGCAGCCGGTCGGTGAAGATGTGCCCGCGCTCCGGATCGGCGCAGAGCTGGACCTCGTCCACCGCCAGGAAGTCCACCGCCCGGTCGAGCGGCATCGATTCCACCGTGCACACCCAGTAGGACGGGTTGGATGGCAGGATCTTCTCCTCCCCCGTCACCAGGGCCACGGCGTTCCTGCCCTTGATCGACACGATGCGGTCGTAGTTCTCGCGGGCCAGCAGGCGCAGCGGAAAGCCGATCATCCCCGTCCGGTGGCCGAGCATGCGCTCGATGGCGAGATGGGTTTTCCCGGTGTTGGTCGGCCCCAGCACGGCGACCACCCGGCCACCCGCACCCAGACCGCCCCCGGACGAAGAAAGGACAGAGGTCATAAGCGTAAGTTTTGGGCCTGGGGACCGGCAATGCAAGCGTCAGGGCGGCCGTGCCATGCTGCAAGGACCATCCGGGGCCGAACTCTTCCGGGAATGGTATAAAACCTCGGGCCGATGGACGGGCGCTGGTTATCCCGTCTACCCTGGCGCGCTCCACCCTAAGGGATTCCTCATGCGCCACACCATGCGCCGTCTTCCCGCCCGTCCGCTCGCCGCCGCGCTGATGCTCGCAACCCTGGCGCTGCCGCCCGCCGCCGCCCGCGCGGAGGCGCCCCCGGTGACCGAGGACGGGGCCAGGGCGCTCGCCGCCGCGCTGAAGGACGGGCTGGCCCGCTGGTTCCCCAAGAACGAGGGCGACGAAACCGAGCTGCGCTGGACCGGCGAGCCGGTGGCGACGCCGGCGGGCGACCATTACAAGGTGGCGCTGCCCGCCCTGACCGCGGTGTCGGACGACGGCACCACCGCCGACATCGGCACCATCCGCCTGACGGTGACGCCGCAGGACGGCAACACCCACGCCGTCACCGCCACCCTGCCCGACCGCGTCGCCATCCTCGACAACGGCAAGCCGTCGGCCACCGTCAAGCTGGGCCGCCAGCGCATCAGCGCCCTGTGGTCCGGCGCCTACGAGACGGCGCTGTCCATGGACGCGGAGCTTGGCGACCTGTCGGTGACCAGCGACCGCAAGGGCAAGAAGGGCAAGAAGGACGAGAGCGCCCTGACCGTCGGGGCCATCACCGTCGCCGGGGAGCTGAAGCCGGACGGCACCGCCGCCGCCGGCACCCCGCTGTGGAGCGGCCCCGGCGCCCTGTCGATCAGCAACCTGCGCTTCCTCGACGAGACGAAGAAGGAGGTGCTGAACCTCGGCGGCCTGACGATGGAGGGCACCTACACCCGCGTCGATCTCGCCCGCGCCGACGCCATGCAGCGGCTGACCCAGACCCACGCCCTGGCCGGCACCCAGCCCCCGGCGGCGGAGCTGATCCCGCTGATGCAGAACCTGATGGGCGGGGCCAGCGGGCGCGTCCGCCTGTCCGGCCTGACCGCCCTGAACCCGGAGGACGGCACCCGCCTCGCCCTCGGCCAGCTCGTCCTGCGCGGCAGCGCCGAGGATCTGGACAAGCCGATGGCCTCCACCACCTTCGGGATCGAGTCCAGCGGCCTGACGCTGGAGCCGGAGGTGGCACCGAAGGCCTTCATGCCGGACAAGCTGGACATCCAGATCAGCACCGCGAAGCTGCCGACCGCCTCGCTGTGGCGGGCCTTCGCCGACCTCGCCGCGCTCGCCGAATCCCAGGCCGCCGCGGGCGAGGAGGATGAGGAAGAAGGCGAGGGCGAGGAGGAAGCCGACTTGCCGGACGACGGAACCGACGAGGCGGCGGTGGCCGCCATCGGCAACCGGCTGATGGGCGCCATGGCGGAGGTCGGGACGGAGCTGCGCATCGACCGCTTCGTCGTCAACACCCCAGCGACCTCCGGCACCGTGACCGGCGCCATGCGCATGGCCGCCAACTCCGCCTTCGGCGCGGTGGGCAGCAGCACCGTGCTGCTGCGCGGTCTGGACGCCGCCACCAAGGCGATGCAGCCCAAGCCGGGCAAGAAGGCCGACGAAAGCACCCAGAACGCGCTGGGGGTGATCGCCATGCTCCAGGCCTTCGGGCAGGCGTCCAAGGACGACGCCGGCAACGACGTGCGCAGCTACAAGATCGACGTGACCGAGGCCGGCCAGTTCCTGCTGAACGGGGCGGACATGAGCGCGATGATGGGCATGGGCCAGCCGGAGCCGGAGCCGGAACCGATCCAGGGCAAGAAGCGCTGAGGGGCTTGGGGGCGGGTCGCCCCCACCCTTCCCACGGCTGCGCCGCGGGCCCCTTCCCTCCCCCGCTCTCGGCGGACCAAAGGTCCGCCTGTCGCGTCAGCGCAAACCTTTGGTTTGCGCGAGAGCTGCGCAGGGGAGGGAATCTTAGTCCCCTCCCCTGCTTTAGCGGGGGAGGGTCAGGGTGGGGGCAATACTTCCCCAAACCCACCACTCCGGTTGCGGAACTCCAGCGCAACGCCAGCCGATCGCTCTTGCATGGGGCGGCGCGCTCGCACATATCTGCGCCGTCCTTCGGACCCATCGGCAAGCCCACTATCAACAAGAACGATCAAGGATGACACCATGACCGAGGAACGGCTCAGCTTCCAGGCCGAGGTCAGCCGCCTGCTCGACATCGTCGCGCACTCGCTCTACAGCGAGAAGGAAGTCTTCCTGCGCGAGCTGGTCTCCAACGCCTCCGACGCCTGCGACCGGCTGCGCTACGCCGCGCTGACGCAGCCCGAACTGTCCGCCGACGACCCGAACCTGAAGGTCCGGCTGATCGTGGACAAGGAGGCGCGGACCCTCACCGTGGCCGACAACGGCATCGGCATGAACCGCGAGGATCTGGTCGAGAACCTCGGCACCATCGCGCGCTCCGGCACCGCCGCCTTCATGCGCAACCTGAAGGACAGCGCGAAAGACGGGGATGCCAAGAAGGACGTCAACCTGATCGGCCAGTTCGGCGTCGGCTTCTACTCCGCCTTCATGGTCGCCGACCGGGTGGAGGTGCTGACCCGCAAGGCCGGGGAGACGCAGGGCTGGCGCTGGCTGTCGGACGGCAAAGGCGAGTTCACCATCTCCGACGTCGCCGACCTGCCGCGCGGCACGCAGATCAAGCTGCACCTGCGCGAGGGCGACGACGAGTATCTGGAGGAGCACCGCCTCTCCGCCATCGTCCGCAAATACTCCGACCACATCGCCATCCCGATTCTCTTCGGCGAGGGGGATGACGCCAAGTCGCTGAACAGCGCGTCGGCCCTGTGGATGCGCTCCAAGAGCGAGATCACGGCGGAGCAGTACACGGAGTTCTACCACCATGTCGGACACGCCTTCGACGATCCGTGGCTGACCCTGCACTGGCGGGCCGAGGGCGCCATCGAATACACGAACCTGCTGTTCGTGCCGTCCTCCAAGCCGTTCGACCTGTTCGACCCCAAGCGCGCCCACCGGGTGAAGCTGTACGTCAAGCGGGTCTTCATCACCGATTCGGCGGAAGGGCTGCTGCCGCCCTACCTGCGCTTCCTGCGCGGCGTGGTGGACAGCGAGGATCTGCCGCTGAACATCAGCCGCGAGATGCTCCAGCACAACCCGATGCTGGCCAAGATCCGCGCCGGCATCACCCGCCGCGTCCTGTCGGAGCTGGGCAAGAAGGCCCGCGACACCGAGAAGGCGGAGGAATACGCGGCCTTCTGGGAGAATTTCGGCGCCGTCCTCAAGGAGGGCCTCTACGACGACTACGAGCACCGGGACGACCTGCTGAAGCTGATGCGCTTCCGCAGCACCGCCGGTGACGGTCTGGTCTCGCTGGAGGAGTATCTGGGCCGCATGAAGGAGGGCCAGGAGGCCATCTTCACGATCAGCGGCGACGACATCGAGACGCTGAAGCGCAGCCCGCAGCTCGAAGGCTTCAAGGCCAAGGGCGTCGAGGTGCTGCTGCTGACCGACCCGGTGGACGAGTTCTGGGTGCCGTCGGTCGGCAGCTTCCAGGACAAGCCCTTCAAGTCGGTGACCCGCGGCGGCGCCGACCTCGGCAAGATCCAGGGCGGCGAGGAGAAGCCCGCCGAGGAGAAGGCCTCCGAAGGCGAGCTGACCGACCTGCTGGCGCTTCTGAAGCTGACGCTCCAGGACGCGGTGAAGGACGTCCGCCCGTCGGAGCGTCTGACCGACAGCGCCGTCTGCCTCGTCGCCGACGAGAACGACATGGACATGCACCTGGAACGCCTGCTCAAGCAGCACAAGCAGCTCGGCATGGACGCTCCGGCGGCCAAGCGCATCCTGGAGGTCAACCCCGCCCACCCGCTGATCAAGCGCCTCGCCGAGCGCGCGAAGGCGAGCGGGGCGGCGACCTCGCTGGACGACGCGGCGTGGCTGCTGCTCGACCAGGCGCGCATCGTGGAAGGCGAAGCCCTCCCCGACCCCGCCGCCTTCGCCCGCCGTCTGGCGAGCGCGATGGAGAAGGGGCTGGCGTAAGGCCAGGACCGCTCCACGTTGCCCCCACCCTAACCCTCCCCCGCTCTCGCAGGGGAGGGGACCAAATCTCCCTCCCCTGCGACAGCGGGGGAGGGCCGGGGTGGGGGCAAGGCTATCCGCCCACCCGCTCCGCCGGGAAAACCAGCGTCATGGTCGTGCCGCGGTCGGGGGCGGTGTCGATGTCGAGCCTCCCCCCGTGCAGCTCCACCAGCCGCTTGGTCAGCGGCAGGCCGAGGCCGGTGCCGATGTGGTTGCGGCCCAGCGCGCTGTCGATCTGGCCCCAGGGCTCCAGCGCTTTCTCCAGCTCGTCGGCGGTCATGCCGATGCCGGTGTCGTGCACCGAAAGGCACAGCGTCCCGTCCGCCGCCACGCGGCCGTTCAGAGTGACCACCCCGTCGGGCGGCGTGAACTTCACCGCGTTGGACAGCAGGTTGAGCAGCATCTGCCGCAGCTTGCGCTCGTCGGCGCGCAGCGCAGGTAATTTCGGCGGCAGGTCGGTGTCGATGCCGACCCCGGCCCGCCCGGCGCGGTCGGAGAGCAGGCGGGCGCTGCCCACGGCGACGCGCAGCACGTCCACCGCGGATTCGGCCAGCTCCAGCCGTCCGGCCTCGGCCTTCGACAGGTCGAGCAGGTCGTTGATCAGGTCCATCAGGTGCCGCCCGCTTTCCGCGATGTCGCGGGCGTAGTCGCGGTAGAGCGGGTTGGAGATCGGCCCCAGGACCTCCTGCTCCAGCAGTTCGGCGAAGCCCATCATGGCGTTCAGCGGGGTGCGGATCTCGTGGCTCATGCAGGCGAAGAAGGCGGTCTTGGCGCGGTTGGCGCGCTCCGCGGCGCGGCGGGCCTCGTCGAGCTGGCGGGTCCGCTGGATGATCTGTTCGTCCGTCCGCGCCAGCAGGGCCACCCCCGACCCGATGCCGAGGTACCGCCCGTTCTCCAGCACGACGAAGCCGGAGGCCAGCGCGCTGGGCTTGTCCTGCATGATCCGCCGGGCGACCTCGCAGAGCGGCAGGTCCGCGTCCACCAGCAGCGGCGCCGGGTCCATTGCCGTCCGCGTCGGCGCCTGCGGATCGGCAATCCCCGCCAGCGCCAGACGGTCCGCCAGCCCCAGGACGCGCCCGTCCTCCGCCGTCACGGCGAGCGCCGGCAGACCGGGTTGGGCGGCCAGCCGGTCCCGCAGGGTGCGGCAGGGCGTGTCCGGCCCGACGGGCGGCTCACGGACGGCCAGCAGGGCCGCCACCAGGACAGGGGCGGTCTCCATTTCCGGCGTGCCGCTTGGGACGGGACTGGTCGGATCGGGATCGAGCACGGGGTGACGCAGCCTCGTCTGTCGGATGGGACGGTCGGTCCGGAACCGAAGCAGCCCCGGACCCTCCATCCTGCCAGACGTTCGTTTGCAATTGGTTGCCGTATCAGACGGCTCCGGCCGCCGGCACCGCGTTCTGCGGAGCGCCGCCGGCGCCCGTCCCGCCGGTCGCGGTGACCTGCACATCCACCGTCATGCCGAGGAAATCCGCCGGCGCCCCGGTCCAGGAACCGCCGAGCGGCACCGCCTGCGACGGGTCCCGGGCAACGGCGACGCGGATCAGGTTCTTGCCGCCGACGATGCCGTTGGTCGGGTCGAACTCCACCCAGCCGCAGCCGGGCAGGTAGATTTCCACCCAGGCGTGGGTCGCCCCGCCGCCGGTCATCGCGCCCTCCTGCCCGTCCCGCGCCGGATCGTAGAGGTAACCGGACACGAAGCGCGCCGCGAAGCCCAGCGAGCGCACCGCCTCCATCATCAGAAGCGCGAAATCGCGGCAGGAACCGCTCTTCCAGGTCAGGGTGTCCACCGGGCTCTGGGTGCCCTCCAGGTCGCGGGCCTGATAGGTGAAGGTTTCCTTGATGGCGCGGGTCATCGACACCAGCATGTCCTGCGTGTCGGGCGGCCCGCCCTCGCCCAGCGTCACGAACTGCCGGGCCCATTCGTCCACCAGATGGTCGGGGTCCGGGTAGTGCCGCTGGGTGGTCAGCGCCAGATCCGGCACCTCCTCCGCGGAATAGCTGAAGGGGTAGGAGCGCGCGTAGTCCTCGATGGGGAATTCCAGCTCGCCCATCGGGTAGTGATCGACCCGGATGTGGCTTTCGAAGCGCAGCTCCGTCGCCGGCTGGTCGAAGCTCACCACCGCGATGGAATTGCCGAAGACGTCGTGGAGCCAGCGGACGGAGGCCGGCGGCGGGCTGATCACCAGACCCGTTTCGATCAACCGCAGATCGTGGCTGTCGCGGGGCCGGAACATCAGGCGATGGTCGCCGAAGGTCACCGGGTTGGCGTAGCGGTAGGTGGTGGTGTGGTGGATGTCCAGGGTCATCATGGCGCGCGCCCTTTCCGTAAGCCGACACCAAACGTCGGCGTTTGTGAATGGTTCCGAATCACAGTATGGTGCTCGGGCATTCGGGTGGCCGTGCCGGGGAGGGACGGCGGCCAAAGCGCGGCCGGGGCCACACGTGCCAAGCCACACGGGCCGGTCCACGCGCGCCAGTGAGACGACAACAAGGGGATTTCCATGCCTTCGCGCCTCGAACAGCTCTGCATCGAGAAAGGGCTGAAGATGACCGACCAGCGCCGGGTGATCTCGCGCGTGCTGTCGGAGGCCGCCGACCACCCCGACGTGGAGGAGGTTCACCGCCGGGCATCCACCATCGACCCGCGCATCTCCATCGCCACCGTCTACCGCACGATGCGCCTGTTCGAGGACGCGAACGTCATCGACCGGCTGGACTTCGGCGACGGCCGCGCCCGCTATGAGGAAGCCGGGTCGGAGCACCATCATCACCTGATCGATCTCGAATCCGGAAAGGTGGTGGAGTTCCAAAATGAAGATCTCGAACGGCTGAAGGAAGTCATAGCCCGCGAATTGGGCTATGAGCTGCTCGGCCATAGGCTCGAATTGTATGGTGTTCCGTTGCGCCGCCGCACCACCACGTCGGAGGGGGAGTAACGCCCGGCCGTGCCCGTTCCTGAGTCCTTTGGACTCGTCGGGCACCATCCGGACGATAATCCCATCAATTGCGGGTTGCGCCGGGCGCGGGTCTGTCCAGAGGCGGTGCGTGGTCCTAGCTTCAGGAACGCACACGAATCATCGACGGACCAACCGCCGCCATGGACGACACGAACAACGACCCGGTTCTCGCCCGCCTCGATCGGCTGACCGACAGCGTCACCCGCCGTCTGGACAAGCTGGAGGAGCGCCTGCGCATCCTGGAGCAGGACAACGGCGAGATCATCAACCTCCTGATCGCCGTCAAGGCCGGGCTGGAGGAATGCGCCGGAGAAATCGCCGTGGGCGAGCTGCTGATGGAGGCGGAGGACGCGGACGATTCCCCCAGCCCGTCGCTGCACTAAGTTGCCACGGACGGCCTCGCTCAACGCATTTGGCTTGTGACGCGGCGCGTTCCGCCGGATAAAGGCGCATGCAGACCAGCGCCATTCCCGTTCCCGACGTCATCGTCTCCGTTCCCTCCACCGGAGGCACCGGTCCTCTGGCGTCCATCGCGCCGGGGGTGGCCTTCTTCGACTTCGACGGGACGCTGATCCACGGCGACAGCCTGCTGATGTTCATCGGCGAGGTCATTGGGCGCAACCGCGCCCGGCTGGCCTTTCTGGACGCCCTGCGCTCCGGTCTGCATCGCCACGCGCGCGGGCGCGGGCCGGGGGTGGATTTTCCGGGGTCGGTCAAGACCATCCTGCTGCGCCGGACGCTGCGCGGCGTTCCGGTAGCCGACGCGCTGGCCGCGGCGGAACGGCTGGTCCACCGCATCCGCTGGCACGCCCCGCTGGTCGAAACCCTGAAGATGCACCGGCGCGAGGGGCGCCGGGTGGTCGTCGCCACCGGAGCGCTCGACGTCTACATGCCGGCCCTACTGCGCGGGTTGAACGTCGACGACCTGCTCGCCACGGGGATGGAGGTGGAGGACGGCACCCTGACCGGGCGGCTGTGCACCGGCAATTGCGTCCGGCTGGACAAGCAGGAGCGGGTGCGCGGCTGGATCGCCGCCAACGGTCCCTTCGGCGAGACCTGGGGCTACGGCAACCGCCCCAGCGACTTGCCCATGCTGTCCATCGTCGACCGCCCCACCGTCGTCAAGATCCGCTGATCAGACGGCGCGTGCCGGCCATGGGGATTTGCAACCGGAACCCGCGTGGCGTAGAAAGCCCCTGAAGTTCAGGGAAGCCCGTGGTGACACCCCCATGACGACCGGCTTTTCCATCGACGCCGACATCCGCCTGCCCGGCCAGGGGGACCGCCACGCCGTCGTCGCCGACGACGATCACGCCCAGCGGGACGCGCTGGCCCGCCATCTGGCCGAACGCGGCTTCACCGTGTCCACGGTGTCCGGCGGCTTCGAGGCGCTGAGCCTCATCGGGGCGGAGGGTCCGGCCGTCGCCCTGCTGCGCCGCCGCATGCCGGAGGACGAGGGGGACCGGGCCGCGGCGCTGGCCTGCATGCTCTACCCGCACACCAGGATCATCCTGACCGCCGGCGCGCCGGACACCCCGCCGGGCAACAGCCCGGTCACCGTGCTGACCCGCCCGGTGGATCTGGCGCTGCTCGACCGCTGCCTGGACGGGCTATAGGACCAGCTCGACCGGCATCCCCACCGCAAGCCCGCCCAAGCCGCGCCCAACATCGCGGTCGGCGCGGCCCCGGTTGACGGCGATCTCCGCCAGACCGCTGGAGTTCGCGTACCACAGCGCCTCCCCCACCGGGACGTCGGCGAAGGTCCGACCCCGGCGCACCGTGCGCCCGCCGGCCCGCAGCACCGCGTTTTCCGGCAGCCGGTCGGCGCGCAGGCCGGTCATGGCGTTGCCGTAGACGTCCACATAGACGATCCGCGCCAGATCGTCGGGCCAGTCGGGCCGCGCGAGGCTGGCCGGAGCGACGGGCTCCAGCGCGACCGGGTTCCCCATGGCAAGGCTGGCCGCCACCGGGGCGAACAGGTCCCGCCCGTGGAAGCTGGCCGACAGCCGCTCGGGCCGCCAGCCGATGCTCCAGGCGCGCACCGTCCCGGCCCGCCGCCGCACCAGCTCGAACAGGCCGTTGTCCGGCCCGACGAAGCGGCGCCCGTCGGCCTCCATCACCAGCGGGCGGCGGTCGGTCCCGACGCCGGGGTCCACCACGCAGAGGAAGACGCTGTCCGCCGGGAATTCCGGAGCGTAGGCGGCCAGCAGATAGGCCGACAGCTGCGGGTCGAAGGCGGGCGCGTCGGCGAACAGGTCGATGACCGGCAGGCCCGGCGCCATCCGCGCCAGCACCGCCTTCATCTGCCCGGTGTAGGGGCCGGTCAGCCCGAAATCCGTAAAGAGCACGATCATCCCGCCACTGTAGCGCACTCCACCCCGTTCGGTAAGACACGGATCGTCACGAGCCGCCTTGCAAGGCCGGAGAGGCGGTTCATATATTCGTGGAACGCAAATGCACTCCGCCCCGTTTACTTGGTCCGCCTGCCCTAACCTTGCCGATCTTTGTCGGGACCAATGAATATGAACATATGTTCAAAAACCTTCGCGACGAAGAGCCTGACGAAGTTTATCGCGGCCGTCGGCTTGGCCGTTTGCCTCCTCTTGCCGGGAGTGGCGCAGGCCGAAAGTGAACGGCCCCATATCGTCGCTACCACCGGCATGGTCGCCGACCTCGTGCGGGCGGTGGCCGGCGACCGGGCGGAGGTGGAGGCGCTGATGGGCGAAGGCGTCGATCCGCACCTGTTCAAGCCCACCCGCTCCGACACGGTGAAGCTGCTGCGGGCCGACGCGGTGTTCATCAGCGGCCTGCATCTGGAAGGCAAGATGACCGCCGCCTTCGACCGGCTGCGCGAGTCCGGCAAGCCGGTGGTGGCGCTGGGCGATGCCGTGCCCAAGGAGCGACTGCTCAACCCGCCGGAGTTCGAGGGCGCCCACGACCCGCACATCTGGATGGATGTGGGGATCTGGGCCGGCACCCTGCCGGCCATCCGCGACGGGCTGGCGCGGCTCGACCCCGCGGGTACGGAGACGTACGCCCGCAACGCCGACGCGTACGGGGCGGAACTGGCCCGGCTCGACACGTACGCCCGGCGCATCCTGTCCTCAATCCCCGACGCGGCCCGCGTGCTGGTCACCGCCCACGACGCCTTCAACTATCTGGGCCGCGCCTACAGGATCGAGGTGCGCGGCATCCAGGGGATCAGCACGGAATCCGAAGCCGGTCTTCGAATCATCGAAGAATTGGCCGCGCTGCTGGCGGACCGCGGCGTGCCGGCGGTCTTCCCGGAAACCAGCGTGTCCGACCGCAACGTCCGCGCCCTGGTCGAAGGGGCGGGAGCGCGCGGCCATCGGGTGACGCTGGGCGGCGCCCTGTTCTCCGACGCCATGGGCGCGCCGGGCAGCTATGAAGGCACCTACATCGGCATGATCGACCACAATGTGACGACCATCGCCCGCGCGCTGGGCGGCGAGGCGCCGGCCGGCGGCTTCCAGGGCAAGCTCGCCCTGGCGCAGCGCTGACGCGGCGGATAAGGAACGGACCATGCAGTATCTCTGGCGCACCCCCGGCAGCCGCACCGCCCCCGAAGAGGCCTCGCCCATCGGGCCGCCGCCCCTGGAGATCCGCGGCCTGACCGTCGCCTACCACCGCCGGCCGGTTCTGTGGAACGTCGACTACGCCGCCCCGCCGGGCGGGCTGATCGCCGTGGTCGGGCCGAACGGCGCGGGCAAGTCGACCCTCATCAAGGCGTGCCTCGGGCTGGTCCCGCGGGTGTCGGGCACGGTCGAGGTGTTCGGGCGCCCGATCGCCAGGCAGCGCCGCCTGATCGGCTATGTGCCGCAGCGGGAAAGCGTGGACTGGGACTTCCCCGTCTCGGCGCTCGACGTGGTGGCGATGGGCCGCTACGGGAAGATCGGCTGGTTCCGCCCGGTCACCCGCGCCCACAAGGAGGCGGCGCTGCACGCGCTGGAGCGGGTGGGCATGGCCGACTTCGCCCGGCGCCAGATCGGCCAGCTGTCCGGCGGACAGCAGCAGCGCGTCTTCCTGGCCCGCGCGCTGGCGCAGGAGGCGCAGCTCTATTTCATGGACGAGCCCTTCGCCGGGGTGGACGCGGCGACGGAGCGCGCGGTGCTCCAGGTGCTGCGCGACCTCGACGCCGCCGGGCGGACGGTGATCTGCGTCCACCACGACCTCCAGACGGTCAGCGACTATTTCGACCACGCCTTGCTGCTCAACACACGGGTGGTCGCCCAGGGGCCGGTCGCACGGGTGATGACCCCCGATCTGCTGTCCCGCACCTACGGCGGGCGGCCGATGCCGGCCCCGGCAGCCGCGGAGGCATCATGATCGATGAAGCCTTGCGCATCCTGACCTTCCAATCCGGCTTCAACAGCGCCGTGGTGGTCGCCGGGACCGCCGCGCTGGGGCTGGCCGGCGGGACGGTCGGCACCTTCCTGCTGCTGCGCCGCCGCGCGCTGGTCAGCGACGCGCTGAGCCACGCCACCCTGCCCGGCATCGCCGTCGCCTTCCTGGTCGGGGCGGCGCTCGGCCTGCCGGAACGGTCGCTGCCGCTGCTGCTGACCGGGGCGGTGGCCAGCGGGGTGGTCGGGCTGCTGACCGTGCAGGCGCTGTCCCGCTTCACCCGGCTGACCGAGGATTCGGCGATCGGCGCGGTTCTGTCGGTCTTCTTCGGGCTGGGCGTCGTGCTGCTCAGCGTCATCCAGAATCTGGAGCTGGGCGGGCAGGCCGGGCTGAAGACCTTCATCCTGGGCCAGACCGCCGCCATGGCGCAGGGCGAAGCCATCGCCATCGGCCTGCTGGCCGCCGGAGCGGCGCTGGCCGTCGCCCTGCTGTTCAAGGAATTGCGGGTGCTGGCCTTCGACCCCGGCTTCGCCGCCGTGCAGGGCTGGCCGGTGGGGGCGCTCGACCTCGTGCTGATGGGACTGGCGACGCTGGTGACGGTGATCGGGCTTCAGACGGTGGGGCTGATCCTGGTGGTGGCGCTCCTCATCATCCCGCCCGCCGCGGCGCGCTTCTGGACCGACCGGCTGCCCGCCCTGACCGTCGCCGCGGCGGTGATCGGCGCGCTGTCCGGCTGGCTCGGCGCCACCCTGTCGGCCCTGCTGCCCAAGCTGCCGGCGGGGGCGGTGATCGTCCTGGTCGCCGGGGGCTTCTTCCTGCTCAGCTTCCTGTTCGCCCCGGCGCGCGGGCTGGTCGCCGCCGCGCTGCGCCAGGGGCGGCTGCGCCTGACCTTCGCGGAGCGGCGCGCCCTGACCGACCTTTTGGACGGCCGGCCGGTGGAAAGCTCCGTGGCGCTCTGGCTGCGTCTGCGCGGTTTCACCCGGGACGGTGCCCTCACCCCTGCCGGGCAGACCGCCGCCCGCGCGGCGGCGCGCGACCGCCGGCTGTGGGAGCGGTTCCTGGCCGACTACCCGGCCCTGCTGCCCACCCACGCCAACTGGGGCGTCGACCCCATCGACTCGGTCCTGCCCGGCGACATGGTCCGGCTGCTGGAGGAGCGGAGCGCCCCGTCATGATGCCCGACGTCCAGGAATTCCTTCAGATCGACGCCCCCGCCCTGCTCGCCGCGGTGCTGGCCTGCGCCGCCTGCGCGCTGGTCGGCAACTTCCTGGTGCTGCGGCGCCAGGGGATGATGGGCGACGCGGTCAGCCACGCCATCCTGCCCGGCATCGTCGGCGGCTTCCTGGTCGCCGGCACGCGGGAGACGCTGCCGATGATGCTCGGCGCGCTGGCCGCCGCGGCGCTGGCCGGCCTGCTGATCGAGGCGGTGCGGCGGCTGGGCCGGCTGGAGTCCGGCGCCGCCATGGGCGTCGTCTTCACCGTGATGTTCGCCGCCGGGGTGGTGATGATCGAGCAGGCGTCGGCCGGCGGGGTCGACCTCGACGCCGACTGCGTGCTCTACGGCCAGTTGGAGACGATCCTGTGGCTGGCCCCCAAGGGCTGGGAGTCGCTGACCGACCCGGCGGTGTGGGCGGCCCTGCCGCGGGAGGTGCTGACGCTGGCCGCGGTCTTCACGCTCTGCGTCGCCCTGGTCGGGCTGTTCTACAAGGAGCTGAAGATCACCACCTTCGACCCGGCGCTGGCCTCCACGCTGGGCATCCCGGCGGGGCTGTTCCATTACGGGGTGGTGCTTCTGGTCGCCGCCACGGCCATCGCCGCCTTCGAGGCGGTGGGCTCCATCCTGGTCATCGCCATGCTGATCGCCCCGCCCGCCGCCGCCCGCCTGCTGACCGACCGGCTGGCCGCGCAGATCCTGCTCAGCGTCGCGCTGGGGGTGCTGGCGGCGCTGGCCGGCTATGGCGCCGCCGCCTTCGGGCCGATGCTGCTGGGGGCGTCGCACTCGCTGAACGCGGCGGGGATGATCGCGGTGGCGTCCGGGCTGATCCTGGCGCTGGCCGTCCTGTTCGGGCCGCGCCACGGCCTGCTGGGGCGGCGCCGCGCCGTCGGCCGGCTGCGCGCCGCCCCCGGATTCATTGCTCCGGAGGCGCAAAAGCCGTAACGTTTTCGCTTCGTCCGATGCGGAGCGCCGAATGCCGTTCCCCCACCGCCGGCTGCGCCGTTGGAGCTGGCTCACCCTGATCGCGTTCCTCCTCCTGATGGCGAGCGCGCTGCACACGCTGCAGCATCTTCTGGAGCATGGAACGGGCGAGCTGATCTGGCCCTTCTTCGGGATCGGGCTGGCCGGCGTGGTGATGGGTCTGGCGGTGCTGCACGAACGGGAGGCCACCCGGCGCGCCCAGGCGGAGGCCCGCGCCGCCGACAGCCGGGCGGCCGACGCCCACCGCCGCCTGTCCGAAGCCATCGAGGTCGTCAACGAAGGCTTCGCCCTGTTCGACGCCGACGACCGGCTGGTCCAGTGCAACGCCCGTTTCCGCGAGATCTACGCCCTGCTGGGGCCTCTGGAGCCCGGCATCACCTTCGAATCGCTGATCCGCCGCGCCGCCGCCGCCGGCCAGTACCCCGACTGCGGCCCCGGCGACATCGACCGCTGGGTCGGGCGGGAGATGGAGCGGCACCGCAACCCGCAGGGGCCGCAAGTGCTGCGGATCGGCGACGGGCGCTGGTTCAAGATCGAGGAGCGGCGGACCAGCGACGGCGGCTATGTCGGCCTGCGCACCGACATCAGCGAGCTGAAACGGCGGGAGCAGGAGCTGGCCCACAAGTCCGACCTGCTGGAGGCCACCTTCAGCGCCATGTCGCAGGGCCTCGTGGTGTGGAGCGCGGACTATCATTTCCTGACCTGCAACCGGCGCCTGCGCGAGATGCTCGACCTGCCGGACGACGCGCTCCATCCCGGCCTCAGCATGCCCGGCTTCCTGCGCTTCATGGCCGAGCGCGGCGAGTTCGGCCCCGGCGACACGGCGGAGATCGTCGCCCGCCACCTGACCAACCTGCGTCCCGAGGGCGTCAGCCGCATCGAGCGCACGCGCCCCGACGGCCGGGTTCTGGAGATCACCGCCAGCTTCCTGCCCGACCGCTCGGTCCTGATGACCTACACGGACATCACCGACCACCGCCGGGTGGAGCGGGCTCTGCGCGAGAGCGAGGACCGCTTCCGCAAGCTGTCGGACGCCGCCATCGACGGCATCCTGGTGCACGAGCAGGGGGTGATCGCCGACGCCAACCGCGCCGCCGCCGCCATCCTGGGCTATGCGCCGGACGAGCTGACGGGGCAGTCCATCACCGCGCTGATGGCGCCGGAGGACCGCGAACTCTCCTGGCAGCGCATCCGCGCCCGCGACGAGTCTCCCTTCGAGTCCGTCTGCCTGCGCCGCAACGGCGAGCGCCTGACGGTGCAGGGGGAGACCCGCTACGTTCCCTACCGCGGGCGGACGATGGCGATGGTGTCCTTCCGCGACATCACCGCCCACCGCCGCACCGAGGCGCAACTCCGCCTCGCCAAGGAGCAGGCGGAACTGGCGAGCCGGGCCAAGTCGGAGTTCCTGCGCACCATCAGCCACGAGATCCGCACCCCGATGAACGGCGTCCTGGGCATGCTGGGTCTCCTGCTGGACGGCCCGCTGGGGGAGGAGCAGCGCGCCTACGCCCGCACCGCCCGCGAGTCGGCGGAGGCGCTGCTGTCCATGCTGAACGACATCCTGGACATCTCCAAGATGGAGGCCGGAAAGCTGACCCTGGAGTCGGGCCGCTTCTCCCCCGCCGAGGTGGTGGAGAGCGTGGTCGAGCTGCAGGCCGCCCGCGCCTTCGCCAAGGGGATCGAGCTGGCCGTCTGCGTTCCCGGCGGCCTGCCGGCGGCGTTGCGCGGCGACTCGGGGCGGGTGCGGCAGGTCCTGCTGAACCTCGTCGGCAACGCCGTGAAATTCACCGACCACGGCGGCGTCGCCGTCACCCTGTCGGCGGTGGCGTCGGACCAGGACGGCGAAGGCCGCGCGCCGCCACGCTTGCGCTTCGAGGTGGCCGACACCGGCATCGGCATTCCACAGGACGCGCAGGCCGACCTCTTCACCGAATTCTCACAGGTGCATCCCCGCCTGTCACGCCGCCACGACGGCGCCGGGCTGGGGCTGGCGATCTCCAAGCGCCTGGTGGAGATGATGGGGGGAAGCATCGGCTTCGACAGCGCCGCCGGTCAAGGCAGCCGCTTCTGGTTCACCCTGCCGCTGGAGCCCGAGCCGCTGGAGCCCGGTACGCCGCGGATCCCCGACGCGGAGCCGCCGTTGGCCGGCCAGACGGTGCTGCTTTTGGAGTCCAATCCCGTCGCCCGGCGGACTCTGGCCGAACAGCTCCGCTCCTGGGGCGCCACGGTCAGCGCGCCGGACGTGATGGCGATGGTGGCGGGGCTGGACGCCGGCACCCTGCCCGTTGCCGATGCCGCGGTGATCGGCAGCGTGGAAACCCCGGTCGCCGGTTCCCTGCCTGACCGGCTGCGCGCGCAGGGCGTCGGGCGGATCGTCCGGCTCGCGCTGCCGCACCGGAGCATGGGAGGGGATGGCAACGGCGCCGACGCTACGGTGACGAAGCCGGCCCGGCCCTCCCGCCTGCTCGCCGCCGTGACCGGGCGGAGCGAGGCGGAGGCGCCGCCCGCCGCCCCGCCGCCTGCGCAAAGCCCGGCCGCCCCGTCCACCGCTGGAACGGGCCGGCGGATTCTCCTGGTCGAGGACAGCCCAACGAACCAGATGGTCGCCGCCCTGCTGCTGCGCGGCGCCGGCTATCGGGTCGACATCGCAAACAACGGGCGGGAAGCGCTGGAGGCGGTGGAGGCCGCGGCGCCCGGCCCGTCGCCCTACGGGCTGGTCCTGATGGACCTCGCCATGCCGGAGATGGACGGGCTGACCGCCACCCGCCGGCTGCGCGCCCTGCCGCCGCCGGCCGGCAGCGTCCCGATCATCGCCATGACCGCCGACGCCATGGACAGCGACCGCGAACGCTGCCTGGCCGCCGGGATGAACGGGCACGTCGCCAAGCCCATCGACCGTCCGCATCTGCTGGAGACGGTCGCCCATTGGCTGGACGCCGCCCCGTTGGAGTCCGCCGCGCCCGCCGTTCCAGCGGACGCTCCCGCTCCGGTCACGGCCGACGTGCCGGAGTTGGGCGTTCTGGACATGGAGGTCCTGCAACAGCTCGCCCGGGATCTCGACGCGGAGCTTCTGGCCGACGTCCTTCGCCAGTTCGTTGAGGAGACGCTGGAGCGGGCGGAGAGGATCGCCGGCGGCGGGGCCAAAGCGGCGGGGGGAGGCCCGGCCGATCTCACCGGGCTGGCGAAGGAGGCCCACACGCTGAAGAGCACCGCGGGGACCTTCGGCGCCCGCGACCTGTCGGCGGCCGCCCGGGCGCTGGAGCTGGCCTGCCGGAGCAACGCGGTGGGCGAGGTGACGTCGCTGTGCCGCGACATTCCCCGCCTCACCCGGGAAGCCGTGGAGGCGTACCGGGTCCGCGGCTACGTCACGTCATGACGTCGCTTCACTCCATGACGCTGATGTTGACCGCGGCGTCCTTGCCGTTGTTGCCGCGCGCGACCTCGAACTCGACGCGCTGGCCCTCGGACAGGGCGTGAAGACCCGACTTCTGCACGGCCGTGATGTGCACGAACACGTCCTTGGCGCCGGCCTCCGGCGCGATGAAGCCATATCCCTTGGTGGTGTTGAACCATTTGACGGTGCCGGTGGTCATAAGGCGAACTCCTGCTCCTCGGTCGGGGGCCTGCCGCCGGTCCGCGCCGCGGGGCGCAACGGGTCGGCGAAGGACGATGGACGGTGCGGCGGTCATGTGCGGCGATCCGGTGTGGCGCCACGCGGAAGCGCAAGCAAAGCAACGCGAGGGGAGGCTAGCTGGATGGCACCGCAACCGGCAAGGCGGCTTCACGGCATATGCCCAATGTAGCCAGACCGGTCATTTTGAAATAAGCCGATGGCGGCAGGTCCCGGCACGGCAAGACTTTCGATGGTCTTGCGTGAATTGAACGCACACGAAGTCTATGCTTCGGCAGAACCAATGGTGCGGGGCAAGAACGGGGGATGGGACTCCCGGCGCGACCGGGTGTCAGAGTTTTCCTTCGGCCTGCCAGGCGAGGCGCTTGCGGTAGATGGTCGAGGCGCTGATCTCCAGCAGGGCCGCGGCGCGGGGGATATTGCCGTCGCAGGCGGCGATGGCCTCCTCGATGGCGTCGCGCTCCACCTCCCACAGCGGCTTCACCGTCTTGGGGGATGGCGCGTGGGCCACGGAGCCATGGCCGCCACCATGACCGTTTCCGCCGCCGTTCGCGGGCAGCGGCGCGGCGGTCCCCGCCGGGGTGGCGAGCGGGGCCGGCAGCATGGCCGGCGTCACCGTGTCGCCGTCGTGCAGCACCACGATGTTGCGCACCACGTTCTGCACCTGCCGCACGTTGCCCGGCCAGTGGTAGGTGCGCAGCGCCTGTTCCGCCGCCGGAGAGAAGCGGACGAAGCCCTTGCCCTCCTCCCGCGCGTAATCGGTCAGGAACTGGCCGCAGATCTCCAGCACGTCGTCCTCGCGCTCGCGCAGCGGCGGCAGGTGGATGGGGATGACGTGCAGGCGGTAATAGAGATCCTCGCGGAACCGCCCCTCCTCGACCTCGCGCAGCGGGTCGCGGTTGGTCGCGCAGATGATGCGCAGATCGACCTTCTCCAGCTTGCTGCCGCCGACCGGCGTGAAGGTGCCGGTCTGGATGAAGCGCAGCAGCTTCGTCTGGAGGTCGGGCGCCAGCTCGCAGATCTCGTCGAGGAACAGGGTGCCGCCGTTGGCCCGCGCCGCCGCCCCCTCGCGGTCGGCCACCGCCCCGGTGAAGGAGCCCTTCATGTGGCCGAAGATCTCGCTCTCCATCAGGTCCTTGGGGATGGCCCCGCAGTTGATGGCGATGAAGGGCCGGTCGGCCCGCGGGCTCTGCCGGTGGATGGCCTCGGCGCAGACCTCCTTGCCGGTCCCCGATTCGCCGGTGATGAAGACCGTCGCGCGGGAGGAGGCGGCGCTGTCGATGATCCGGT
The DNA here is from genome assembly GCF_056402275.1 of Azospirillum sp. P4_B5. Taxonomy (NCBI): domain Bacteria; kingdom Pseudomonadati; phylum Pseudomonadota; class Alphaproteobacteria; order Rhodospirillales; family Azospirillaceae; genus Azospirillum; species Azospirillum sp. P4_B5. Next base: position 186,024 of record NZ_JBFUHT010000001.1, on the reverse strand, counting down.
AGACCGCCTGCATCGCCAGCGAGGAGCCGAGGAAGCCGTGGTAGCGGCTGCGCCCCAGGTCCTTCTCGAAGCTGTCGACGAGCTGGGCGAGGCGCAGCCGCTCCATGGCGTTGCGCACGGTGACGGTCAACCGTTCCGCCGAGAAGGGCTTCACCAGGAAATCATAGGCGCCGTAGCGCATCGCCTCCACCGCCACCCCGACCGACCCGTGGGCGGTGATGATGATGACCGCGCAGGGCAGCGCCTGGGCGCTGATCCGCTTCAGCACCTCCATCCCGTGCATGTCGGGAAGCTGGAGGTCCAGCAGCACGATCCGCGGCACGCCGTCGGCCAGCTGCTCCAGCGCTGCGGCCCCCGTCTCCACCGTGGTGACGGCGGTGCAGTCCTTCTTCAGGAACTCCGCATAGACGCGGGCCAGCGACGGCGTGTCTTCGACGAGAAGGATTGGCGTGGAGCGCGGGGGCATGGACCGTTTGAATTCAAAGGAAAAATGCAGAAAAGACCATCGGATCGCCCTGGTTATCAGCAAATCCTTAAAAATGCACTCTACGCGATGTTGGGCCGTGGACGAAAGACCTGGCATGCGGCCGCGCAACGAAATATCACGCCACAGTTTCACACCCCCGTCATGGATGTGCATTTCACACCGGGTTCGCTGTGAGGATCAGCGATGGACGCTTGTACCGGGCGTCGTGATGGAATATCTGAATTCTACAAAATCCATAGCAAGGAGCGGCGGACCCCCGTGGCCGAAACATCCGTGCTGTCCGGCAAGCGCATCCTGCTCGTCATCGCGGGCGGCATCGCGGCCTACAAGAGCCTGGAGCTGATCCGCCGCCTGAAGGAGCGTGGCGTGCGCGTGCGCGCGGTCCTGACCCGGGCCGGGGCGCAGTTCGTCACGCCGCTGTCCGTGCAGGCGCTGACCGAGGACACCGTCTACCAGGATCTGTGGTCCCTGACCGACGAGTCGGAAATGGGGCACATCCAGCTGTCGCGCGCCGCCGACCTGCTGGTCGTCGCCCCGGCCACCGCCAACCTGCTGGCCCGCATGGCCGCCGGCATGGCTGACGATCTGGCCGCCACTGTGTTGCTGGCCACCGACAAGCCGGTGCTCGTCGCCCCGGCGATGAACGTCCGCATGTGGGAGCATCCGGCGACCCGCGACAACCTCGCGCTTCTGGAAAAGCGCGGCGTGCGCCGGGTCGGCCCGAACAAGGGCGAGATGGCCTGCGGCGAGTACGGGTTCGGGCGCATGGCCGAGCCGATGGAAATCGTCCAGGCCATCGCCGCCCATTTCGAGGAGCTGGACGCGCCCAGACCGCTGGCCGGCAGGCGCGCCCTGGTCACCAGCGGCCCGACGGTCGAGCCCATCGACCCGGTGCGCTACATCGCCAACCGCTCCTCCGGCAAGCAGGGCCACGCCATCGCCGAGGCGCTGCGGCGGCTGGGCGCCGACGTGACGCTGGTCACCGGCCCGACCCGCCTGCCCGACCCGCCCGGCTGCACCGTGCGCACCATCGAGACGGCGCGGGAGATGCTGGCGGCCTGCGAGTCGGCCCTGCCCGCGGACATCGCGGTCTGCGCCGCCGCCGTCGCCGACTGGCGCGTGGCCGGCGAATCGGACCGCAAGCTGAAGAAGGACGGCGGCGGCCCGCCGAGCCTGACCCTGACCGAGAATCCCGACATCCTGGCGACCCTGTCCCAGGCCGGGCCGCGCCGCCCGGCGCTGGTCGTCGGCTTCGCCGCGGAGACCGGCAACGTGGTCGACTACGCGACCGCCAAGCGCGCCCGCAAGGGCTGCGACTGGATCGTCGCCAACGACGTGTCGCCGGGCACCACCACCTTCGGCGGGGCCGACAACACCGTCCATCTGATCCGCGCCGACGGCGCCGAGGACTGGCCCACCATGGGCAAGGACGCCGTGGCCGCCCGCCTGGCCGAGGCCATCGCCCGGCATTTCAATCCGCCTTCCACCCCCGCCCCCCAGGAGACCATTCCGTGAGCGCAACGGCACCCGCCATTCCCGTTCCCATCGTCCGGCTCGCCCACGCCGCGGGGCTGGACCTGCCGGCCTACGCGACGGAGCATGCGGCGGGCATGGACCTGCTGGCCGCGCTGGCGGAACCGGTCGTCCTGGAGCCGGGCCGCCGCGCGCTGATCCCCACGGGCGTCGCCTTCGCCCTGCCCGACGGCTACGAGGCGCAGGTGCGGCCGCGCTCCGGGCTGGCGCTGAAGCATGGGGTCACGGTGTTGAACAGCCCGGGGACCATCGACGCCGATTACCGCGGCGAGGTCGGGGTGATCCTGATCAACCACGGCGACCAGCCCTTCACGGTGGAGCGCGGGCAGCGCATCGCCCAGCTGGTGATCGCCCGCTACGAGCGCGCCGCCTGGGCCGAGTCGGCCGCGCTTCCCGACAGCGCCCGCGGGACCGGCGGCTTCGGCTCCACCGGCCGGTTCGCCTCGTCTTCCCCCGCGCAGGAGTCGCACTGATGCTCCGCATCTCCAAGAAGCTGATGTTCGCGATCGAGGCGGTGCTGGACATCGCCTACAACGCCGGCACCGAGCCCGTGCAGTCCGGCGAGATCACCCGCCGCCAGGGCATCCCCAAGCGCTATCTGGAGCAGGTTCTCCAGCAGCTCGTCCGCGACGGCGTCCTGGCCGGCGTGCGCGGCCCGCGCGGCGGCTACCGGCTGGCCCGCGAGCGCCGGCGCATCACGCTGGGCGAGATCGTGAAGGTCGTCCGCTCCATGGAAACCGCGACCGACCCCATCGAGGAACCGGCCGGCTCCATCCTGGGGCACAAGGTGGTGCGCCCGCTGTGGAACGATCTTCAGGAGGAATGCATGAAGAAGCTCGACGACATCACCATCGAGGATCTCTGCCTGCGCGCCCGCACCGCCGGCGTCGAGAGCGAGACCGAAGAGCGCATCGATTTTACGATTTGATCCCACCCGGAGAACGGTTAAATTCTACAAATTCTGTAGAAAGTGGGAAAATACCACACACCGGAGGAGTGAAAAATGCCGGGTTCCGAGTTTCGCGGTAAGATCTACGACAGCATTCTCGACACCGTCGGCGCCACGCCGCTGGTGCGCATCAAGCGGCTGGCCGAGGAGGCCGGCGCCAAGGCCCAGATCGTCGGCAAGCTGGAGTTCTTCAACCCGCTGGCCAGCGTGAAGGACCGCATCGGCTTCGCCATGATCGACGCCGCGGAGCGCGCCGGCGCCATCGAGCCGGGCCGCACCACCCTGGTCGAGCCGACGTCGGGCAACACCGGCATCGCGCTGGCCTTCGTCGCCGCCGCCAAGGGCTACCGCCTGATCCTGACCATGCCCGAAAGCATGTCGGTGGAGCGGCGCAAGATGCTGAAGCTGCTCGGCGCCGAGCTGGTGCTGACCCCGGCGGCGGAGGGCATGAAGGGCGCCATCCGCCGGGCCGACGAGATCGTCGCCACCGATCCGAACGCCTACATGCTCCAGCAGTTCAAGAACGCTGCCAACCCGGAGATCCACCGCAACACGACGGCGGAGGAAATCTGGAAGGACACCGACGGCAAGGCCGACTTCCTGATTTCCGGCGTCGGCACCGGCGGCACGCTGACCGGCGTGTCGGAGGTCCTGAAGGCCCGCAAACCCGGTTTCCGCACCATCGCGGTGGAGCCGGAGGACAGCCCCGTCCTGTCCGGCGGCATGCCCGGCCCGCACAAGATCCAGGGCATCGGCGCCGGTTTCGTGCCGGACGTCCTGAAGAAGGACCTGATCGACGAGGTCGTCCGCATCTCCAACCAGCGCGCCTTCGAGACGGCCCGCAAGGTGGCGAAGCTGGAAGGCATCCCGGTCGGCATCTCCTCGGGCGCGGCTCTGGCCGCGGCGCTGGAGATCGGCGCCCGTCCCGAGAACGAGGGCAAGCTGATCGTCGTGATCCTGCCGTCCTTTGCCGAGCGCTATCTCTCCACCGCCCTGTTCGAAGGGTTGGAGTAACACCGGCATCCCCCTCCCACACGCGTCGTTCACGCGCGGGGGAGGGGGAACTCCAGCATGTTTTCTTGCGCAACCGGGCGGCGAATATTGCGCCGCCGCGCATCCTGCTGTAGAGTGGGGTACGTCCGGTCTTTTCGCCCGTCCTTGGCATTGGGCGGCGTTTTGACAAAAAGATTGGATTTTAGTAATCTAACCTGTCAGTGCCGGGAGTTTCAGCCGGCGCGGCTCCGCCCTTTCGGGCGACGGTCCGTCTTGCGGCACGGCCGCCCGACGATACGGGGCTGACGGCACAGGACCAGCGGGGGAGGCCATCATGGGCATCACGATTCCAAATGCCTCGACGATGAACTGGTTCCAGTTCCGCGGCATCACCGACGAATTGGACTCCAACCTCGCGTCCACCGACTATCGCAAGTTCACGGTGTCGAAAAACGGCGAATTCAATTTCAGAATCGCCGACATCAACACCAACATCAAGATCGTCGACCAGAACAACAAGGTCGTCGCCGAGGCGAAGGCGAAGAACGAGGCGGCGGAGGTCAGCGCCAAGCTCGGTCCCGGCACCTACACGGCGGTCATCTCCCAGGCCGCGCGCGGCGTGAACAACCGCGAATACACGCTGGACGTCTCCGAACGACAGAACATCATGATGGTGGGGTCGGGCGCCCAGATGAAGGGCACCGCCCGCGCCATCCTCGGCAAGGATCCCGGCGTCCAGAAGCACACGCTGACCGTCGCCCAGGGCGGCGAGTTCGTCGGCAACATGTCCCTTCCCTTGACGCGCTGGGCGATCATGAGCAAGGAGGGCAAGGTCGTGGCCTCCGGCGACACGATGGATCCGGCGAAGTCGGGCGAGGACATGCTGAAGAAATCCAGCTTCAAGATCGAACCCGGCCAGTACGAGCTGGTGATCGTTCCGCCGAAGAACGTGCTCGGTGAAATCCCCTATCAGCTCAATTTCCTTCAGAAGGTCGCCAAGTCGCCCGACGAAGCGGAGGAGCGGCCGTTCGACAAGATCATGCGGGAGCGCGAGGCCCGGCTGAAGCAGTGGGCAGCGGAGGACGCGACCAAGCCGTCCAGCCAATCGAAGACCACCCCCTACAAGATGAACCTGCTCGCCTGACGCCGCCGCCCTTGGCAAGGTCCCGAGCGAGGGGGCTTGCGTGGCATGGGGCGTTCCGCGCTATTCTGCGGATCATGGATTTCACCGACACCCAGCTTCACCGCTATTCCCGCCACATCATCCTGCCGGAGGTCGGCGGCGTCGGGCAGGAGGCGCTGCTGCGCGCCCGTGTCCTGGTCGTCGGGGCCGGCGGGCTGGGCGCCCCGCTTCTGCTCTACCTCGCCGCGGCGGGGGTGGGCACCATCGGCGTCATCGACGACGACACGGTGGACCTGTCCAACCTGCAACGGCAGGTCATCCACGACGAGTCGTCGCTCGGCGTTCCGAAGGTGGAGAGCGCCGCCGCCCGCATCCGCGCGCTGAACCCCGACGTGGCGGTGGAGGTGCACAAGGCGCGGCTGACCAGGGACAACGCGCTGGACCTGATCGGGCGCTACGACATCGTGGCGGACGGGTCCGACAATTTCGCCACGCGCTTCCTGCTCAACGACGCCTGCTATTTCGCCAGGAAGACGCTGGTGTCGGCGGCGATCCTGCGCTTCGACGGGCAGGTGTCCACCTTCAAGGCGCATCTCGGCGCCCCGCACCCCTGCTACCGCTGCCTGTTCCCGGAACCGCCGCCGCGCGGGCTGGTGCCGTCCTGCTCCGAGGGCGGCGTGCTGGGGGCGCTGGGCGGCTTCGTCGGCTCGCTCCAGACGACCGAGGTGCTGAAGGAGATCATGGGCATCGGCGAGGGCCTGTCGGGCAGCCTGATGATGCTCGACACGCTGCACGCCTCCTTCCAGCGCATCACGGTGCGCCGCGACCCGGACTGCCCGCTGTGCGGCACCCACCCGACCATCCACGATTTGTCCGCCCACTGAGCGGCGCTTGGGAGAGCCCTGACCCATGGAAGGTCCCGAGTCCCTGTCCATCGTCCTGTTCGCGGGCGGCTTCGACCGGGTTCACTACGCGCTGGTGATGGCCAGCGCGGCGGCGGCGACCAACCGCAAGGTCACGCTGTTCTTCACCGGCCGCGCCCTGAACACGCTGCTGGCCGGGGACGCGGACGGCACGCCGGGCTGGCACCGGCTGGACCCCGCCGACGACGGCAGCCGCCCGGCGGAGCGCGACGGTTTTTTCACCGCCAACGGGCTGGCCGGCTTCGAGGAGTTGCTGGAAGCCTGCGTGATGCTCAAGGTCACGGTCATGGCCTGCGAGATGGGCTTGCGCGCGCTCGGCCTGCCCGCAGGAGCCCCGCTGCGCCCGGACGTGCCGGTGAAGACCGGCGGAGTCGTCACCTTTCTGAACGACGCGCCGAAGACCGGCGCGATCCTGTTCGTGTGAGCGCCATGACCGACGACCACAGCCTGGTGATCGAACACGCGAACCGCTTCGAGGCGATCGCCGCGGAGGGTTTCGAGGGCTGGCCCTACCGGGACGCGCTGGCCCATCTGGCGCAGCATGTGACGGCGCATCCCGATCTCGCCCCGCGGGTAGCGCACGCCCTGCGCATGATGATCGGCTTCATCGAGGACAGCGACCCGGCGAAGCGCTTCGGCCCGAAGGTGGCGATCCTGCGCGAGGCGGTGGGGTTGCTGGAGGGGTAGGCAGCCCCGGGACGGGGTGCCCCCACCCTTCCCACGGCTTCGCCGCGGGCCCCTTCCCTCCCCCGCTTCGCAGGAGAGGGAAAATTGGTCCCCTCCCCCGCCCAGCGGGGGAGGGTTAGGGAGGGGGCAAGGACTGAGCCCGTTTGCGCAGGAAAACGCTCAGATGGACTTGCTGTCCAGCGCGTAACCCGCCGAGCGGACGGTGCGGATCAGGTCCATCTCGGTCTCCTCGTTCATCGCCTTGCGCAGGCGGCGGATGTGCACGTCGACGGTGCGCGGCTCGACATAGACGTCGTGGCCCCACACCACGTCGAGAAGCTGCTCGCGCGAGAAGACGCGGCCGGGATGCTGCATGAAATGGCGCAGCAGGCGGAACTCGGTCGGCCCCAGATGCACGTCGCGCCCGTTCCGGCGCACCCGGTGGGCGGCCAGATCCATGGTCACGTCGGCGAACTGCAGCGTCTCGTCGGTCATGCCGGGGGCCGAGCGGCGCAGCACGGCGCGCATGCGGGCGACGAGCTCGGTCGGGGAGAAGGGCTTGGTGATGTAGTCGTCGGCGCCGGAGTTCAGGCCGCGCACGCGGTCCGCCTCCTCGCCGCGGGCGGTCAGCATGATGATCGGAATGTCGCGCATCTTGCTGTTGCGGCGCATCTGGCGGCAGACCTCCAGGCCCGACATCAGCGGCAGCATCCAGTCGAGCAGGACGATGTTCGGCGTCTGCTCCCCGGCCAGCAGAAGGGCTTCCTCGCCGTCGGTGGCGGCGTTCACGCGGAAGCCTTCCTTTTCCAGATTGTACTTCAGCAGCGTCACGATGTCGGCTTCGTCCTCGACGACGAGGACGAGCGGCTTCAGCGCCGAATTCATGCTTGTCCCGCTCCCACTGCGCGTCTCGCCGTCACGCGGCATGTCCCGCTCCATCGTTATCCGGGCCGCCGTCCCGCGGCAATCCCCGTTCCACCGCCTCCGTCACCGATCCGCCCGGCTCGACCACGGCGAAGCTGCTGCCGTCGTTCTTCGGACGCGCCGCGCGCAACGTCGTCCCGACCACCAGATAGTGGATGGTCTCGGCGATGTTGGTGGCGTGGTCGCCGATCCGCTCCAGGTTCTTCGCCATGAACAGCAGGTGCGTGCAGGGCGTGATGTTGCGCGGGTCCTCCATCATGTAGGTCAGGACCTCGCGGAACAGGCTGGTGTAGAGGTCGTCCAGCTCCTCGTCGCGCTCCCAGGCGGCGATGGCGCGCTGGACGTCGCGCTCGATGTAGGCGTCCAGCACGTCCTTCATGATCGACTCGACCAGCCGCCCCATGCGCGGAATGGCCACCGCCGGGCGGACCACCGGCACCTGGGCCAGGGCCAGCGAGCGCTTGGCGATGTTGGAGGCGTAGTCGCCGATCCGCTCCAGGTCCGCCGCGATCTTCAGCGCCGACACGATCTCGCGCAGGTCCTGGGCCAGCGGCTGGCGCAGGGCGAGCAGGCGCACGGCCTCGGCGTCGATGTCGCGCTCGTAGGCGTCGATGCGCTGGTCGGCCTGCATGACCTGGGCGGCCAGCGCGACGTCGCGGCGGGCCACCGCCTTCACGGCGGCGTCCACCTGCGCTTCGGCGACGCCGCCCATCTGGGTGATCAGGTTGGACAGGCGCTCAAGTTCGTGCGCGAAGGAACGCACGATGTGTTCGTTGCTCATGCTTCACGTCCTTCGCTGATGGAGGAGTGGCGGCGATGCCGGGGATCAGCCGTAGCGGCCGGTGATGTAGCCCTGGGTGCGCTCGTCCCGCGGGTTGGTGAAGATTTCCTCGGTGTCGTCGCATTCCACCATGTCGCCCAGATGGAAGAAGGCGGTCTTCTGGGAGACGCGGGCCGCCTGCTGCATGTTGTGGGTGACGATGACGATCGTGTAGTTCTCGCGCAGCTCGTCGATCAGCTCCTCGATGTGGGCCGTCGCGATGGGGTCGAGCGCCGAGCAGGGCTCGTCCATCAGGATCACCTCGGGGCTGACGGCGATGGCGCGAGCGATGCACAGGCGCTGCTGCTGGCCGCCGGACAGGCCGGTGCCCGGCTCGCGCAGGCGGTCCTTCACCTCGTTCCACAGGCCGGCGCGCTTCAGCGAGGTCTGGACGATCTCGTCCATCTCGTCGCGGTGGCTGGCGATGCCGTGGATGCGCGGGCCGTAGGCGATGTTGTCGTAGATCGACTTCGGGAACGGGTTCGGCTTTTGGAAGACCATGCCGACCCGGGCGCGGAGCTGTACGGCGTCGATCGACTTGCCGTAGACGTCCTCGCCGTCGAGCGCGATCAGCCCCTCGACACGGCAGTTCTCGATGGTGTCGTTCATGCGGTTCAGGCAGCGCAGGAACGTCGACTTGCCGCAGCCGGACGGGCCGATCAGCGCCATCACGCGGTTTTCCTGGATCTCCAGGTTGATGCCCTTGAGCGCCTGTTTGGCCCCGTAGAACACCTTGACGTCGCGGGCGACCATCTTGGTGCCGTGGATGCCGGCGGCGGGACGCGAAGGCATGGCCGTGGCCGGGATGTGGGTCTGGACGCTCATGGGGTTACCAACGCCTCTCGAATTTCTTGCGCAGGAAGACGGCCAGGCCGTTCATCAGGATGAGGAAGGCGAGCAGGATCAGGATCGCCGCGGAGGTGCGCTCCGTGAAGGCCCGCTCGGGGCTGTCCGCCCACATGTAGATCTGCACCGGGATGGCCGTGGCGCTGTCGGTCAGGCCGCCCGGGATGTCCACGATGAAGGCCACCATGCCGATCATCAGCAGCGGCGCCGTCTCGCCCAGCGCGCGGGCCATGCCGATGATGGTGCCGGTCAGGATGCCCGGCAGGGCCAGCGGCAGGACGTGGTGCGTCACCGTCTGCAGCGGCGAGGCGCCGACGCCCAGCGCCGCCTCGCGGATCGACGGCGGCACCGCCTTCAGCGCGACGCGCGAGGCGATGATGATGACCGGCAGGGTCATCAGCGCCATCACCAGACCGCCGACCAGCGGGGCGGAGCGCGGCAGCCCGAAGAAGCCGAGGAACACCGCGAGGCCGAGCAAGCCGAAGATGATCGACGGCACCGCGGCGAGGTTGTTGATGTTCACCTCGATCAGGTCGGTCCAGCGGTTCTTCGGCGCGAACTCCTCCAGATAGACCGCGGCGGCGATGCCGATGGGCACCGACAGCAGCATGGTCACCACCAGCGTCAGGGCGGAGCCGACGACGGCGCCCAGGATGCCCGCCTGTTCCGGCTCGCGGCTGTCGCCGGCGGTGAACAGGGTGGTGTTGAAGGTGTTGCGGATGGAGCCGTTGGCGACCAGCGCGTCAATGGCGGCGATCTTGACGTCGTTCAGCCGGCGCTCGCTCTCCGGCACGTCGCGCCGGATGAAGCCCTTCATGAACTGGTCGATCTCGTCGTCGGCGCGGACCCAGACCGTCTGCGTGGTGCCGACGAGGGAGGGGTTGGCGTTGACCATCGCCTCCAGCTCGTACGGCGCGCCGGAGGACAGCAGGTCGTTCAGCGAGCGGCGGGTGGCGCGGTCGGTGGCCGCCGGGACCTGGGCGTAGAGCGCCTGCCGGACGAGGGCGGTGTAGTTCCGCTCCTCGACCTGCTGCTTGTCCAGGGTCACCTCAAGCCGGATCTGCGCCTGCCAGAAGGCGGTGTAGCCCTTGCTGACGATGGAGCCGAGCAGAACCACCAGCATCAGAGACGCGATCCCGACGGCGAGCATCCCGGCGATCCGGAACCGGCGCTCCGCGGCGTAGCGGCGGCGCAGGCGGGCGGAGAACTCCTCGCTCTGGTAGCGCGACTTGGTGACGGCGACCGACATGGCCCGCGTATCCTGTTCCACGAGGTCAGTCATATTTCTCTCGATACTTCTGGACCACCCGGAGGGCGACCATGTTGAGGGTGAGGGTCACGATGAACAGGACGAGGCCCAGCCCGAAGGCCGACAGCGTCTTGGGGCTGTCGAACTCCTGGTCGCCGACCAGCAGCGTGGCGATCTGCGTCGTCACCGTGGTCACGGCGTCCAGCGGGTTGGCGGTCAGGTTGGCGGTGAGGCCGGCGGCCATGGTGACGATCATCGTCTCGCCGATGGCGCGGCTGACCGCCAGCATGATGGCGGCGACGATGCCCGGCAGGGCGGCGGGCAGCACGACCAGCCGGATCGTCTCCGACTTGGTGGCGCCCAGCCCGTAGGAGCCGTCGCGCAAGCTCTGCGGCACCGCGTTGATGACGTCGTCCGACAGCGAGCTGACGAAGGGGATGATCATCACGCCCATCACGAAGCCGGCGGCCAGCGCCGATTCCGAGCTGACGCTCAGCCCCAGGCTGTTGCCCACGTCGCGGACGAAGGGCGCCATGGTCAGGGCGGCGAAGAAGCCGTAGACCACGGTCGGGATGCCGGCCAGCACCTCCAGGATCGGCTTCAGCCAGGTGCGCAGGCCTGGGCTGGCGTATTCCGACATGAAGATGGCCGCCATCAGCCCGACCGGAACCGCCACCGCCATGGCGATGCCGGTGATCAGCAGCGTGCCGGCGAACAGCGGGATCGCGCCGAAGGAGCCGCTGGAGCCCACCTGGTCGGCGCGCATGGCCATCTGCGGGCTCCAGTGCGTGCCGAACAGGAACTCCAGGGGATTGACCACCGCGAAGAAGCGGATCGCCTCGAACAGAAGCGACAGCACGATGCCGATGGTGGTCAGGATGGCGACCAGCGAGCAGATGACCAGCGCGATGTTGACCGTGCGCTCCACCCGGTTGCGGGCGCGCAGGTCGGGGTCGATCCGGCCGCGGGCGTAGAGCAGGCCGCCGATGGCGATGCAGCAGCCGATGACCAGCAGGCTCCAGTCGCCGAGCGCGTGCAGCCGCAGATAGCGCTCCGCCGCGGCGACCACCTCGGGATCGGGCTCGCGGCCGGTGGCGACGCCGTGGGCGAGGTTCAGGATGTCGGCGCGCAGCAGGCCGAGCGACTGGGCGTCGCCGTTGGCCAACCGGTCCGGCAGGCCGGCCAGGACCATCTGCATGACCAGCCAGCCTTCCGACGCCCCCCAGAAGGCGAAGAGCAGCAGGGCCGGAAGCCCCGCCCAGAGGGCGACGTAGAAGCCGTGGTAGGACGGCACCGAATGAAGCTCGACGATGCGGCCGCCGACGGAGGCGACGGCACGCGACCGGCCCATCTGGTAACCGATCACTGTGAGCAGGGCCAGAATGATGAGCAGTACCGTGAGCTGCATGCGAAACCGCCGGAAATGGGCTGAAAACGGGCTCCTGGCACAAACGGGAAACCGGCGGCCCTCCGAGGAGAGCCGCCGGTGCCGTCAGCCGGTCAGAGCTGGAGCGGGGTCAGGTTGGTCGCCGAGGTGCGGGCGGCGTCGCGCTCCGCCTTCGGCAGGGAAATCAGACCCTTGTCGGCCAGATAGCCGTCCTCGCCCATCGCGCGCTCCGAGGTGTACTCGGCGATGAACTCGCGGATGCCCGGGATGACGCCGACATGGGCGTTCTTCACGTAGACGTACATCGAGCGGGCAACCTCGTACTTGCCCGACGCGACGGTCTCCGGGGTCAGCTCGACACCGTCCATCTTGGCGGTCTGCAGCTTGTCGCGATTTTGGTCGAAGAAGCTGTAGCCGAACACGCCGAAGGCGTCGGGGTTGGCGGTCAGCTTCTGGACGATCAGGTTGTCGTTCTCGCCGGCCTCGACGTAGCCGCCGTCCTCGCGGATCGACAGGCAGGCCTTCTCGCGGGCCTTCTCGTCGGCGATGGCGGTCTTCACCTCGGCCACCTTCTTGCAGCCTTCGAGCATCACCAGCTCGTTAAAGCTGTCACGGGTGCCGGACGTCGGGGGCGGGCCGAGAACCTCGATCTCCTTGTTCGGGAGCTTCGGGTCGATGTCCGACCACTTCTTGTAGGGGTTGGCGACCATCTTGCCGTCCACCGGCACGTCCTTGGCCAGGGCCTTCCACAGGACCTGGGTGGTCAGGTCGGTGTGCGGGGCCTGCTTGGAATAGGCCAGCGCGATGCCGTCGTAGCCGATCTTCAACTCGGTGATCTGGGCGACGCCGTTGGCGGCGCACTGCTCGACCTCGGACTTCTTGATGCGGCGCGAGGCGTTGGCGACGTCCGGGTGCTGCGGGCCGACGCCCGCGCAGAACAGCTTCAGGCCGCCGCCGGTGCCGGTCGACTCGACGACCGGGGTCTTGAACTTGCCGCCCTTGCCGAAGGCCTCGGCAACCGCCGTGGTGAACGGGAACACGGTCGAGGAGCCGGCGGCGCGGATCTGGTCGCGCGACTGGGCGTTCGCAGCACCCGCGAAGGCGGCGGTCATGGCGACGACCGCAGCGGCGGTGACGGCGAGCTTCTTGGAATTCACGGTGATCCCTCCGATGGTCCGGATGTCTCTTTACCGGGGAACGCGATGGTCCAACCCCGTGCCGCCTCCCCCAGGGATGGGCGGCTTGCGGGGCGGACACTAGTCGGGGTCCGCGACGCGCTGATTACGGATTTATGACAGTTTCGTGACGACGCCCACTTTCGGTCACGCCGGACGGGGTAGACGCAACCTCTACGCTTGGCGCCGCGCGGGCTCCGCGGCGCGGCCCTCTCCCGACTCCTCCGACGCCGCCGGCAGATAGACCGTGAAGGTGCTGCCCACCCCGACCGCGCTTTCGATGGTCAGGCGGCCGCGGTGGCGGTTCACGATGTGCTTGACGATGGCCAGCCCCAGCCCGGTGCCGCCCATCGCCCGCGACCGCGCGGCGTCGACCCGGTAGAAGCGTTCGGTCAGGCGCGGCAGATGGGTGCGGGCGATGCCCTCCCCCTGGTCGCGCACGGCGACGGCGACCATCGGCATCCCCCGCCCGCCGCGGCCCGCCGGGCCGGACACCCCGACCGCCACGCCGTCGGCGAGCGACACGGCGACGGTCACGTCGGTGTTCTCGCGCGTGTATTTGATCGCGTTGCTGACGAGGTTCTGGAAGACCTGGGTGAGCTGGTCCTCGTCGCCGACCACCGCGGGCAGGCCGTCCGGCGCCTCCAGCGTCAGGCGGATGCGGCGGCTGGCCGCCTTCAGCTCCAGCGCCGCCATCACCCCGTCCAGCCGGTCCAGCACATCGACCTTTCCGGCAGGCGGCATGTGCTCGTCCAGCTCGATCCGCGACAGCGACAGCAGGTCGTTGACGAGGCGGGCCATGCGGCTGGCCTGGTCCTGCATGATCGACAGGAAGCGCTCGTGCGCCTCCAGATCCTCGCGGGCGGGGCCGCGCAGCGTCTCGATGAAGCCGAGCAGGGAGGACAGCGGCGTGCGCAGCTCGTGGCTGGCGTTGGCGATGAAGTCGGCGCGCATCTGCTCCGACCGGCGCAGCGCGGTGATGTCGTGCAGCGTCAGGATGACCATCCGCCCCGGAACGGTTCCGGCGGGCGCCCCGTCCTCGCCGGGCACCGGTCGGGGAACCCGCCGCTGGAAGGGCTTCACCCGCACCTCGAACATGCGCTCCACCGGCACCGGCAGGCTGAATTCGAGGATGCGCGAGGCGCCGCCCTTCAGCACCGCGTCCACCGCCTCCAGCACCGCCGGGTTGCGCAGCGAGGCGGCGAGGTCACGGTCGAGGATGCGGTCGCCGAACAGGGCGCGCGCCGCCTGGTTGGCCCGCGCCACCTGCCGCTCCGCCCCGACCAGGACCAGCGGGTCGTGCAGCGCCTCGATGATCGATTCGTTGGCTTCGAGCTGGGCCAGCGCCAGTTCGGTGCGGGCGTTCATGACCCGGTGCAGCCGCACCGCCGCCGCCGCCGCCGCCCGCACCGGACCGGACGCGGTGACGGGCAACGCGGGGACCGGCTCCGTCGGGCCGGCGGCGAGCTGCGCGGCGTGAGCGGCCACCGTCCGCAGGTCGCGGACATAGAGCTGGAGCATCAGCGCCACCCCGCCGATCCCGGCCAGCCCGCCCAGAACCGCCACCAGCGGTCCGATCGCCCCCTGCCGCCACAGCCACCACAGAGCCGGCAGCAGCGGCGCCAGCACCAGCGCGGCGGCGAGGATCAACCGGAGGGGCGGCATCGGCTTGGGAATCATGATCGGCGCTTTCCGTGCGTCGGACGGTTGTCGGAACGGAACTCCGCTTGTACACCATCCCGCTAGCCGGTGAGCGGGCGTCACAAAAGATTAACGCGCCGGCCGGGGAAATGCCCGGCCCGCGCGTCGTTCGAAGACAGCGCCCTTCGCTCACCAGGGCAGCGAGTCGTGGGCCGCCAGTGCCGCCGCGGTGACCAGATCGTTGACCGAGGCGCCCATGGTGACGATCTGCGCCGGCTTGTCCAAGCCGATCAGCAGCGGGCCGATCATCTGGCCGCCGGCCATCTTGTTGAGCAGCTTCGCCGTGATGTTGGCCGAATGCAGGCCGGGCATGATCAGCACGTTGGCCGGGCCGGACAGCCGGCAGAAGGGGTAGACCCGCTTCATCAGCTGGTAGTCCAGCGCCACGTCCGCCGACATCTCCCCGTCATACTCGAAATCGACGCGGCGGCTGTCGAGGATGGCGATGGCCTCGCGCAGCGGGTCGGTGTGGGGGTGCGGGTGCTGGCCGAAGTTGGAGAAGGACAGCAGCGCCACCCGCGGCTCGTGCCCCATCTGGCGCGCCTTGGCCGCGGCGCCGATGGCGATGTCGGCCAGCGTCCGGCCGTCCGGGCGGACATGCACCGTGGTGTCGGCGATCAGCACCGTGCGGTTGCGCGTCAGGAAGACGTGCAGGCCGAAGACCGGCTCGTTCGCCTTGGCGTCGATGACCCGGCGGATCTCCTCGAAGGCGACACCGAAGGTGCGGGTCAGGCCGGTGACCATGGCGTGGGCGTCGCCCTGCGCCACCATCAGCGCGGCGAAGACGTTGCGGTCCTGGTTCACCATGCGCTGGCAGTCACGCAGCAGGGCCCCCCGGCGCTGCATCCGGCGGTACAGATAGTCGCTGTAGCGGCGGTTGGCGTCGGAGACGCGGGCGTTGTGGATCTCCAGCGAGACGCCGGACTGGCCCATCGCCGCCAGCTGCTCCTTGATGACCGCCTCGCGCCCGATCAGCACCGGCGTGCCGAAGCCGGCGGCGCGGTAGGCGAGCGCCGCGCGGATCGTCCGCTCCTCCTCGCCTTCGGCGAAGACGACGCGGCGCGGGTTGGCCTTCACCTTCTCCAGGATGAGCTGGAGACTGTCCGCCGTGGGGTCGAGACGGGTGCGCAACGAATTCCGGTAGCCCGTCAGGTCGACGATGGGCTTGCGCGCCACGCCGGTTTCCATGGCGGCCTGGGCCACCGCGGCGGGGACCGTCACGATCAACCGCGGGTCGAAGGGCACCGGGATGATGTATTCCGGCCCGTAGCGCAGGCGGCGGCCCGAGTAGGCGGCGTCCACCTCGTCCGGCACGTCCTCGCGCGCCAGGGCGGCCAGCGCCTTGGCGGCGGCGACCTTCATCGCCTCGTTGATGGTGGTGGCCCGCACGTCGAGCGCGCCGCGGAACAGGTAGGGGAAGCCCAGAACGTTGTTGACCTGGTTCGGGTAGTCGGAGCGGCCCGTCGCCACGATGGCGTCGGAGCGGACGGCCTTCACCTCCTCCGGGGTGATCTCCGGGTCGGGGTTGGCCAGCGCGAAGATGATCGGCTTGGCCGCCATCGACTTGACCATCTCCGGCGTCATCGCGCCCTTGGCCGACAGGCCGACGAAGACGTCGGAGCCGGCGACCGCTTCCTGGAGCGTGCGCTTGTCCGTATCCACCGCGAAGGACGACTTCCACTGGTTCATGCCGTCGGTGCGGCCGCGGTAGACCACGCCCTTGGTGTCGCACAGGATGATGTTCTCGCGCGGCACGCCCATGGTCGTGAACAGCTCGGCGCAGGCGATGCCCGCCGCCCCGGCGCCGTTGACCACCATCGTGACGTCCTTGAGGTTCCGCCCGGTGATGTCGCAGGCGTTGATCAGGCCGGCGGCGGCGATGATGGCGGTGCCGTGCTGGTCGTCGTGGAAGACGGGGATGTCCAGAAGCTCGCGCAGGCGCTCCTCGATGATGAAGCAGTCCGGCGCCTTGATGTCCTCCAGATTGATGCCGCCGAAGCTCGGCCCCAGGAAGCGGACGCAGTTGACGAACTCGTCCACGTTCTTCGTATCGACCTCCAGGTCGATGCCGTCCACGTCGGCGAAGCGCTTGAAGAGGACCGCCTTGCCCTCCATCACCGGCTTGGAGGCGAGCGCGCCGAGGTCGCCCAGACCCAGCACCGCCGTGCCGTTGGAGATGACGGCGACGATGTTGCCCTTGGCCGTGTAGTCGTAGGCCGTGCTGGGGTCTTCCGCGATGCGCAGGCAGGGAACGGCCACGCCCGGCGAATAGGCCAGCGACAGGTCGCGCTGGGTCGTCAGCGGCTTGGTCGGCGCGATCTCCAGCTTGCCCGGACGCCCGGAGGAGTGCAGCAGAAGGGCTTCTTCGTCGGTGACGCGCTTTGTATCGGGTTCGGTCATCGGGGTTCGGTTCCTGAGCGTAGGCTGTCGCAGCCGTTCTTCTTTGGGCCGGCCATCGTTGTTGTGACTGGTTCCGGCCGGTCGGGCGGCGGATGTTAGCCCGCGCGGATGCGTCCCGCCAGAGCAGGATCGCACGAAAGATGCGAATTTTTGCTGGAATACGACATATCAGATCACGAACAATGCTCGAAGCAATCGTTTCGTGTTCGGAAAGAGGCTCAGCAGCCCTCGGCCATGTCGTAGATGGCGTCCATGTCGCTGATCAGGACCTTGTTGCCTTCCTGCAGCGAGATCGCCCCGGCGGTCTTCAGCTGGGTGAAGGTGCGGCTGACCGTCTCGGTGGTCAGGCCCAGGTAATCGGCGATGTCGGCCCGGCTCATCGGCACGTAGACGGGGTTTTCCTTGTGCCCGCGCCGGGCGGCGCGCTGGGACAGCATCAGCAGGAAGGAGCAGATCTTCTCCTTCGCCGTCTTGCGGCCGAGCAGCAGCATCTGATCCTGCGCCGCCGCCAGCTCGTTCGAGGCCATGGAGAAGAGCCGGCGCTGCATCTTCGGGAACTCGTCCATCAGCGCGTCGATCTTCTTGCGCGGGAAGCGGCAGAGCGTCGCCGCCGTGACCGTTTCCGCGGTGTAGGCGTAGCTGTCGTTGACGGCCAGCCCCAGGAAGTCGCCGGTGACGAGGAAGCCGGTGATCTGGCGGCGCCCGTCCGGCAGCAGCTTGTAGAGCTTCACGGTGCCGGCGGTGACGTTGTAGAGCGCGTCCGCGGCGTCGCCCTCGCTGAACAGGGTCTGTCCGGCTTCGACGCGGGACGTCTGGAGGATGTCGGCGAGACGGCGCAGTTCCTCGGGGTCCAGGGCGGCGCAGACGGTCAGACTGCGCACGGGACAGGCCCCACAGGGATTCATCTCACTCGCCGCGCCCTTTTCGCGGGCGCGCCCCATGTCAAAGGGTGGCATGGCATGACCCAACCCTTAGCCGTACAACGCTCCCATAATCGTCATATTCGGTCTGTTTCGCAACGGTGCTCGCAAGGGCCGTGGCCGAATTGCCATACGAATGCCTTATGAGCGGCCCGCCGGAGCGACCGATCAGCGCCCTTTCGGCGGGGTCGACGGCTCGGCGTTCGGGCGCGGCGGCTCGTCGTCGAACAGGATGCGGTGGGCCGCCCCGTCGAGATCGTCAAACTGCCCGGACTTGAGAGCCCACAGGAACGCCCCCAGGCCCATCAGCCCCAGGCTCAGCGCGATCGCGATCAGATAGAGAAGCTCGGTCATCGGTCAGGTCCTTGGTCACCGCGCCGCGGCTGAGCCGCAGGGCGTTGGCGATAACGATCAGGGAGGAGGAGGACATCGCCAGCGCCGCCAGCAGCGGCGTCAGCATGCCCGCCATGGCAATGGGCACCGCGAACAGGTTGTAGACCAGCGCAATGCCGAAATTCTGGCGCACCAGCCGCCCGGAGCGGCGGGACACCTCGAACGCCTCCAGGATGGGGCGCAGGCGGCGGCCCTGGAACACCACGTCGGCGGCGGTCTGACTGACGTCCACCGCGGTGGACGGCGACATCGACACGCTGGCCGCGGCCAGCGCCGGGGCGTCGTTCAGCCCGTCGCCGACCATCAGCACCTTGCGGCCCTCGGCGGCGAGCGCGTCCAGAACGGCGGTCTTGTCGGCGGGCGTCTGGCCGGCCCGCCAGTCCTCGATGCCCAGTTGCGCGGCCACGGCGGCCACGGCGCCGCGGCGGTCGCCGGAGAGCAGACGGACGTCCAGGCCCCGCGCCTTCAGCCCGCGCACCACCGCCGCGGCGTCGGCGCGCGGCGCGTCGAGGAAGGTGATGCGGACCGGTGCCGCGCCAGGGCGGGCCAGCCACAGCTCCGGTCCGGCGGCGTCCTCCGCCGCGTCCGGCGCGCCGGTGAAGGCGCGGCTGCCCAGCCGGATCTCGCCTTCCGGCCCTTCCAGGGCGAGGCCGGCGCCGGGGACCTCGCGCACGCCGGTGGCGACGGCAACGTTGGGCAGCGCGCGGGTCAGGGCGCGGGCCAGCGGATGGCGGCTGGCCCCGGCGAGCGCGGCGGCGAGGCGCAGGTTGTCCTCGGCCACGCCGTCGAGCTGCGGGACGGGGCGCCCCTCGGTCAGCGTGCCGGTCTTGTCGAAGACCACCGTGTCGATGACGGCCAGCCGCTCCAGCGCCGTGGCGGTCTTCAGCAGGATGCCCTGCCGCATCAGCCGCCCGCTGGCGATCACCTGCACCACCGGCACGGCCAGGGCCAGCGCGCAGGGGCAGGTGATGATCAGCACGGCGACCGCGTTCATCAGCGAATCCTGCCAGGGCAGCCCGCCGAGCAGCAGCCAGCCGAGGAAGGTGCCCAGCGCCGCCACATGGACGACCGGGGCGTAATGGCGCGACACGCGGTCGGCGATGGCGACGTATTTGGCGCGGCCCTGCTCCGCCACCTCCATCAGCCGGACGATCTCGGCCAGCAGCGTGCCCTCCCCCACCGCGGTGACGGTCACGCGCAAGGGGGCGGTGAGGTTGAGCATGCCGGCGAACACGCGGTCGCCGGGGCGCACGCTGCCCGGCACCGTCTCGCCGGTGATCAGGGCGGTGTCGAGGTCGGACACGCCGTCGGCCACCGTGCCGTCGACCGCGACCCGCTCGCCCACCGCCACCAGGACGGTGGAGCCGGGCCTGACCTGATCCGGCGGGACGATGGCGCTGCGCCCGTCCTCGTTCAGCACGGTCACCGAGGTGGCGTGCAGGCCGAGAAGCTGCTCCGCCGCCGACCGCGCCCGGCCGCGCGCCCGCTGGTCGAGGTAGCGCCCGATCAGCAGGAAGAACAGCAGCATCATCGCGCCGTCGAAATAGGCGTGCTGGCCGCTGTTGATCGTCTCGAACAGGCTCATGCTGGTGGCCAGCAGGACGCCGATGGTGATCGGCACGTCCATGTTCGTCCGCCCGCGCCGCAGCGCCTGGAAGGCCGAACGCGCGAAGGGTCGCAGGGCGTAGGCGATGGCCGGCATGCAGACCAGCGCCGACAGCCAGTGCATCAGGTCGCGCGTGGCGCTGCCCATACCCGTCGCGTGCCCGGCCCAGACCGACACCGACAGCAGCATGACGTTGCTGGCCCCGAAGCCGGCGACAGCCAGCGAGCGCAGAAGCTCCTTCTCCGTCTTCGCTTGAGCGTCGCCCAGACGTTCCGGGTCGAAGGGCACGGCGCGGTAGCCGATGCGGGCGATGGTGTCCACGACCGTGTTGGCGTCGGTCTCGGCCTCGCGCCACGTCACCGACAGGCGGCGCGTGGTCATGTTCAGCCGCGCGTGGGTCACCCCCGGCTGGCGGGCCAGCGCCGTCTCGATCAGCCAGACGCAGGCCGCGCATTGCAGCCCGTCGACCATCAGGTGCAGCGAGGCGGTGCCGTCCTCGGCGTGCTTGGCGTGGGGGGCGTAGTCGAGCGGCGGTGCCTCGCCGTCCGGGCGCAGCGGCCGGGCGGCGGGATCGACGCAGCGCCGCTCGTAATAGCGTTCCAGCCCGAGCCCGCGGACGAGATCGTAGGCCGCCGCGCAGCCGGTGCAGCAGAAGGGGCCGGCGCCGTCGGAGGCGGTGGTGCCGGTGCCCTCGGGATGCTCCTGCCCGCAGTGGAGGCAGACGGTCATGTCACGGAACCCGTATGCTTGTTTGCCGTAGGTTTGGGCGCTGGGCGCTTACTTGATGAAGAGGCGCTGCTCGTCCTGGTAGTCGCCGGTGGCGTGGTGGATCTCCACGCGCAGGTCCCACTGGCCGGGCAGCGGCAGCGCCACCGGGGCGGCGAAGCGGCCCTCGCCCAAATAGGGCAGGTCGAGGCGCACGTCGTGGCCCTCGCTGGTCGGGCGGATGAAGGCGACCTTCACCTCGGCGTCCTTCAGCAGGTTGCCGTACTTGTCGTGCAGCGTCAGCGCCAGGATGCCCTTCTGCGCCTCGGTGCTGGTGAAGTCGGTGGCGACCTTCCAGCCACGTTCGGCCTGGGCGCGGGCGCCGGCCAGATCCTCGTTGTACTTCAGGCCCTTCATGAAATGCTGTTCGGTCTGGACGCCGGTCCAGCTCGACAGGGCGAAATGCAGCATCACGCCGTTGACCGCGATCACGACGGCGAAACCGGCCACGAAGATCCAGGGGATGTACCAGCCGGGCTGGCGGCCGGTCCGGCGGGGCGGGGTGCGGCGGGTTCCGGCGTCGGTGGACAGCGTCATCGTCGTCTTGACCTTTGGTGAATGCAGCGCGAAGAGCCGGTCGGGATCAGTTGGCCGGCCCCATGAAGACGGAGTCATAGGTCGCCACCTCACCATCGGCCGAGGCAAGCCTGAAGGTAAGGGGCTGGGAGGCGCCTTGCAAACCGGTGCGCGGCGCGGTCACGAAAATTCTGTAGGTCGCCACCATGTCCGGATCGGCGGTCAGGCGCTGGGTGCCGGCCTGCTCGTCCTGGCCGTCGCCGGCCACCGACAGGCTGGCCCCCGCCACCCCGGAAACCGCGAGCGTGTAGGCGCGCGGGTCGCGGGTCATGTTGGAGATCTTGAAGGTGTAGGCGTTGCGCACCGACCCGTCGGACAGGGTCACGAACAGCGGGGCGCGGTCGCGCAGGACGCTGATGTCCAGCCCCGGCTTCAGCAGAAGCCCGACGCCGATGCCGCCGGCGATGACCAGCATCATCAGCGTGTAGAGGATCGTGCGCGGGCGCAGCAGGCGGAAGGGCACCGGCTGCCCGCCGGTGGCGACGGCCACCTGGCTGGTCTGGGTGTCGAATTTGATGAGGCCGATCGGGCGCCCGACCTTGGTCATGATCTCGTCGCAGGCGTCGATGCACAGGCCGCAGCCGATGCACTGCATCTGCAGCCCGTCGCGGATGTCGATGCCGGCGGGGCAGACTTGGACGCAGTTGAAGCAGTCGATGCAGTCGCCCAGCCCCTCGGCCCCGCGCTCCTCCCAACTCTGCGACTTGCGCAGCAGGCTGCGGCCTTCGCCGCGCCAGTCCTGGTAGGTGACGATCAGGCTGTCCTCGTCGATCATCGCCGACTGGAAGCGCGGCCACGGGCACATGTAGGTGCAGACCTGCTCCCGCGCGAAGCCGGCGAGAAGATAAGTCGTGGCGGTGAACAGCCCGATGAAGCCGAGCGCGGTGGAGGACACCTCGAACCGCAGCATCTCGCCGAGCAGCGTTGGAGCGTCGGTGAAGTAGAAGATCCAGGCGCCGCCGGTCGCCAGAGCGATCAGCAGCCAGATCAGGTTCTTCAAAAGCTTGCGCCCGGCCTTCCGGGCGGTCCAGGCGCCCTGGTCGAGGCGGATGCGCTCGCCGCGGTCGCCCTCGACCAGCCGCTCGATCCAGACGAACAGGTCGGTCCACACCGTCTGCGGGCAGGCGTAGCCGCACCAGACGCGGCCCGCCAGCGAGGTCGCCAGGAAGAGGCCCAGCGCCGCCAGGATCAGCGCGCCGGTCAGGTAGTAGATCTGCTGCGGCCACAGTTCCACGAAGAACAGGTAGAAGCGGCGGTTGGCGAGGTCGAGCAAAACCGCCTGATCGGGCGCGTTCGGCCCGCGGTCCCAGCGCACCCAGGGCAGCACGTAGTAGATCGCCAGGAGAACCGCCAGCGCCGCCCATTTGATGCGGCGGAAGGTGCCGTGCACCGCCTTGGGATAGACCTTCGAATGCTTCTGGTACATCGAGCGCGCGGCACGCCGCGGCGCCTTCGGCGGGGCGGCGGGTGCGTCCGCAGCCGGCCGCGCCATCGTGCCGGTTTGGAGTTCCGTCTGGGCCGGCGGCTGTTCGGTGGTCGTGCTCATGACCTCGCCCTCTTCTTCTGGCGTCCGCCGTGCGGGCGGTTTGGCCATGCCGACGTGGTTCGGCGGTGGCGAGGGGACTATGGCGGCACAACGTCACAGGGGCATTGCGCTGGATCAAAGGATTCCAGGGGCCTCCCCAGGGTCCGGCGCCCGCTGTCCCCTTCCCCTGAGCGCAAGCCGGAAAAAGAAAATGCCGGGGAGTCGCCTCCCCGGCACCGAAGTCCGGCGGACCCGCCAGGGGGGCGTCCCCCACCCCGGCGGTTCCCCCTGGCTGGGCGGCTTACTTGCCGCCGCCCAGGTTGTGGACGTAGACGGCCAGCGACTTGACCGTCGCGTCGTCCAGACGCTTCGACCAGGCGGGCATCACGCCGGCGCGGCCGTTCGTGATGGTCTCCACCAGCGTGGCCTTGTCGCCGCCATACAGCCAGTTGGCCGTGACGAGCGGCGGAGCGCCGACGTCCATGCCGACCGCGACCGAGCCCTGGGCGCTGTCGCCGTGGCAGGCGGCACAGTTCTCGTCATAGACGGTCTTGCCCTTTTCCGCGGCGGCGGCGTCGGTCGACCGCTTGTTCAGTGACAAGACGTACTCGGCGACCTGACCGATCTGCTCGCGGTTCAGGATGCCGTCCCGGCCGAAGGCGGTCATGCCGATGCCGACCGTTCCGCGGGTGTCGCCGTCATCCGCACGGATGCCGTGCTGGATGGTCTTGTAGATGTCGGCGGAGGTGCCGCCCCACAGCCACACGTCGTCGGCGAGCGTCGGGAAGCCCTTGGCGCCCTGGCCGCCGGCGCCGTGGCAGGCCGCGCAGTTCTCGTTGAAGTAGGAGCGGCCGCCGGCCATCGCGAAGGCAAGGAGGTCCTTGTTCTTCTGGATGTCCTCGACGGAGGTCGCCGCGATGGCCGTCAGGTACTTTTCCTGAGCCTTCTTGCCGTCGGCGACCTTCTGCACCAGCTCCTCGCGCTGCGAGTAGCCGAGCAGGCCCTTCGTGTAGCTCTTGCCCAGCGGCCAGGCCGGGTAGAGCACGTAGTAGACGAGGGACCACGCGATGCAGACGTAGAAGATGTACAGCCACCATTTGGGCAGGGGGTTGTTCAGCTCCCGCAGGCCGTCCCACTCGTGGCCGGTGGTCTCGACGCCGGAAAGGGCGTCCTTTTCTTTCTGTGCCATGGCCTAAAACTCCTGACCATCTTCCTTGAGCGGGATCCGGGAGGCGTCTTCGAACTTGCCCCGGTTGCCTGGCCACATGGCGTAGACCACGATGCCGGTGAAGAGCAGGGCCAGCCAGACGGTCCAGAAGGACCGCAGGGCGACAGTGATCGAATCCAAGTCCATGGATCCCTCCCGGTTACTGCTGGAGCTGCTTGGGCGACTGGTACTTGGTGAAGTCCACCATGGTGCCCAGGACCTGCAGGTAGGCCACCAGCGCGTCCATTTCGGTGACGCCCTTGTTGCCCGTGAAGTTCGCCACGACGGCCTTCGGGTAGCGCTTCATCAGACCGGCCGTGTCGGCGTCCGGGTTCTTCTGCGCTTCGAGGTCGGCCTTGGCGCTGGCGATCTGCTCGTCCGTGTAGGGGACGCCGACGATGCGCAGGGTCTTCATGTGATCCTGGATGTCGGTGTACTTCAGCGGACGGTCCTTCATCCAGGCGTAGCCCGGCATGATCGATTCCGGCACCACGGCGCGCGGATCGACCAGATGGGCCACCTGCCAGTCGTTGGAGTACTTGCCACCCACGCGGGCCAGGTCCGGACCGGTGCGCTTGGAGCCCCACTGGAAGGGATGGTCGTACATGCTTTCCGCGGCCAGCGAGTAGTGACCGTAACGTTCCACCTCGTCGCGGAACGGACGGATCTGCTGGCTGTGGCAGTTGTAGCAGCCTTCGCGGAAGTAGATGTTCTGGCCAGCCAGTTCGAGCGGCGAGTAGGGACGGACCCCATCCACCTTCTCGATCGTCGACTCGATCGTGAACAGCGGGACGATCTGGACGAGGCCGCCGATCGACACGGTGATCAGGATCAGAACGATGAGCAGAAGCGTGTTCCGCTCGATCGTGTCGTGACTAAAGCCCTTTTTTTGCTCAGCCATTTTCTCAGTTCCTCCGGCGTCAGGCCGCACCGACCGCCGCCTTGTGCGGGGCGGAGGCATAGGGCTTCTCGATGCGGACGTCACCCTTGGCCGTGCGCCACAGGTTGTAGACCATGATCAGGGCACCAGCCAGGAACAGGACGCCGCCCAGAGCACGGATCACGTAGAAGGGATGCATGGCCGCGACCGTCTCGACGAACGAGTACTGGAGGAAGCCGAGGTTGTCGTAGGCGCGCCACATCAGGCCCTGCATGATGCCCGACACCCACATGGCGGTGATGTAGAGCACGATGCCGATGGTGGCGGTCCAGAAGTGATAGCTGACCAAACGCAGGCTGTAGAGCTGCGAGCGCTTCCACAGGACCGGGACCAGATAGTAGATCGCGCCGAAGGAGATGAAGGCCACCCAGCCGAGCGCACCGGAGTGCACGTGGCCGATCGTCCAGTCGGTGTAGTGCGACAGGGCGTTGACCGGCTTCACCGACATCAGCGGGCCCTCGAAGGTCGACATGCCGTAGAAGGCCACCGACGTCACGAGGAAGCGCAGGACCGGATCGGTGCGCAGCTTGTCCCAGGCACCCGACAGGGTCATGATGCCGTTGATCATGCCACCCCAGGACGGCATCCACAGCATGACCGAGAAGGTCATGCCCAGCGTCTGCGCCCAGTCCGGCAGAGCCGTGTAGTGCAGGTGGTGCGGGCCGGCCCAGATGTAGAGGAAGATCAGCGTCCAGAAGTGCACGATCGACAGGCGGTACGAATAGACCGGCCGCTCCGCGCGTTTCGGAACGAAGTAGTACATGATGCCGAGGAAGCCGGCGGTCAGGAAGAAGCCGACCGCGTTGTGGCCGTACCACCACTGCACCATGGCGCTCTGCACGCCCGAGACGAACGGGTAGGACTTCATCCCGGTCAGCGACACCGGGACGTTGACGTTGTTGCCGATGTGGAGGATCGCGACGGTCAGGATGAACGCCATGAAGAACCAGTTGGCGACGTAGATGTGCGACTCCTTGCGGGTCATCACCGTGCCGACGAACTGGATGGCGTAAAGGACCCAGATGACCGTCAGGTAGAGGTCGAGGATCCACTCCGGCTCCGCATACTCCTTGCCCTGGGTGTAGCCGAGCACGTAGCTGAGCGCCGCCAGGACGATGAAGATGTTGTAGTTCCAGAAGACGAACTTCGCGAGGCCCTCGCCGCCGAACAGGAACTGGCGGCTGGTGCGCTGCACGGAGTAGAGCGAGGTGGCGAACAGGACGTTGCCGCCAAACGCGAAGATCACGGCCGAGGTGTGGACCGGCCGCAGGCGCCCGAAGCTCGTCCACTCAAGGCCGAGATTCAGCGCCGGAAAAGCGAGCTGCAGCGCGATGAAGACGCCGGCCAGGAAGCCGACGACACCCCAGAACACTGCAGCGATGACGAAGAGTCGGACGGCGTCTTCGTAGTAACGCACATTTTCCGACACCCGCTGGCTGCCCAGGGCGGCCCCTGGCGTCAGAGTCGCTGATGTCATTCAATCTCTCCCGTTTGCCCCGGGCGGCTCGGGCCGCTTCCCCTGAGGTTGCACCACCGCTGGGTACGTACTGTTAAGGAGGGGGGCAGGTTCACATACGATGCACTTCTTATGCGGACGCCGGTTGCGCCTGCCTCCAATAATCCCAATATGTGTAGGGGTGGACCTTGCAACATTGATCTACGTCAACGACCGGTCTTACCGGTGCCTGCCATCGTTCACCGTCCTTCACGCGGTCGGACGGGCATGGACGAAAGCTTCATCGCGAAACCTCTCGGTCAGCGTCAGATCGACCAGGCCTATCCGCTGGTGCGGGCCATCTTCCCGGACTTGCCGGTGGAGCAATGGCGCGCATTTGCCGCAGCACTTATCGGGCCGGTTGATACCCCCGCGGCGCCGACCGGCATCATGACCGTGCAGAACGCACGGGGGTACCTCCATGGACTTTTCTCATACGCTATTGCGGAGCATCTTCGCCATGGCCGAGTTCTGGCCGTGGAGAATTTCGTCGTGCTCGACCTGTTCGACATGACCGGCCCGGCGGAGACTTTGCTGCGTTCCATGGATCGTCTGGCGCGCAGCCACGGATGCACGGCGATCCACACCTCCCTGCCGGAATTGCTGGCCGGAGAGGCCGGGTCGCGCGGGTCCCTGCTGACCTGCTTTCACCAGGACGGGCACCGCACGGAAACCTTGCGGCTGTGCAAGGCGATGGACGGCGCCAACGACAACCGCGCGCATCGGTCGCAGGCGGAAAGCCCGCTCGGCACCCCGTAAACCGCGCCGGAAGCGTCAGGACCCCCGTCCCATCCCGCGACTCCATCCCCCGTTTCCCACGACTCCGGCGATGTGACCGTTTGCTCGGCGGGCGCGAGCGGCTAGGATGCGGCCATCATGACCGACACCCCCACCACCCCCGTCAAATACCGGGCGATCCATCTGCAGGCCGGCCGCCAGCGGCGCGTCCTGCACGGCCACCCCTGGGTCTATTCCAACGAAGTCCAGATGGACACGGCGGCCAAGGCCATCCCGCCCGGCAGCCCCGTGCGCCTGCTGGACCCCGGCGGGAAACCGCTGGGCATCGCCACCTTCAACCCGCACACCCTGATCGCCGCGCGGATGCTCTCCGGCGACCCGGCGACGGTGGTCGACCACGCCTTCCTCGCCGGGCGGCTGAGGCGCGCGGTGGCGATGCGCGAGGCGCTGTTCGACCGGCCCTACTACCGCGTCGTGCATGCGGAGGCCGACGGGCTGCCGGGGCTGATCGTGGACCGCTACGGCGACGTGGTGACGGTGCAGGCCAACAGCGTCTTCATGGACCAGCGGATCGACGCCATCCTCGCCGCCATCGACGAGGTGCTGGCCCCGCGCGCGGTCATCCTGCGCAACGACAGCACCCAGCGCGCGCTGGAAGGGCTGCCCGAGGAAAGCCGGCTGGTGAAGGGCGAGATCGACGGCCCGATCCGGCTGGAGGAGAACGGCGCCACCTTCTTCGCCGACCCGCTGGGCGGGCAGAAGACCGGCTGGTTCTACGACCAGCGCGACAACCGCGCCTTCATCGCCAAGCTGGCGAAGGGCAAGCGGGCCATCGACTTCTTCAGCTACAACGGCGGCTTCGGCGTGCTCTGCGCCGTCGAGGGCGCGTCGTCGGTGGTGTCGGTCGACCGCTCGCAGGGGGCGCTGGACAACGCCACCCGCGCCGCCGAGGCCAACGGCGTGGCCGACCGCTTCGAGGCGCGCCGCGCCGACGCCTTCGAAGAGATGGAGCGGCTGAACGCCGAGGGCGAGACGTTCGGGGTGGTCATCGCCGACCCGCCGGCCTTCGTGAAGGCCAAGAAGGACCTCGCCGTCGGTTGCCGCGCCTACCGCAAGATGACGCGGCTGGCGGCGAAGATCACGGCGCCGGGCGGCTTCCTGCTCTGCGCGTCGTGCAGCCACAACGTCGACCCGCCGACCTTCGCCGAGCAGGTCGCCCGCGGCCTGCACGACGCCGGGCGGACCGGGCGCATCCTGCGCAGCGCCGGGGCCGGGCCGGACCATCCGGTGCACCCGCACCTGCCGGAGTCGGCCTATCTCAAGGCCATCGTGATGCAGTTGGACTGAGTGGATTTCACCACAAAGACACGAAGGCACGAAGATTTTCACGAAGGAGCGTCGGCTGACGGAAGACCGCTCCGCTTTGCCGGAACTTCTTTGTGATGTTCTTCGTGTCCTTCGTGTCGTCGTGGTGACCCGCTCCCACCGCAGCATCTACCGGGTGAACACCCCGACGACCTCGACGTGGGCCGACCACAGGAACTGGTCCACGGGATAAACGCGGCTCAACGCGTACCCGCCGTCCACCAGCGTGCGGGCATCGCGGGCGAAGGTCGCGGGGTTGCAGGACACCGCCACCACGCGGGGCACCTTGGAGCCGGCCAGGGCCTGCGCCTGGGCCGCCGCACCGGCGCGCGGCGGGTCGAAGACCACCGCGTCGAACCGCGCCAGTTCCTTCGCCGTCAACGGGTTCTCGAACAGGTCGCGCCGCTCCGTGGTCAGGCGCAGCGCCCCCGCCGCCTTGGTCAGAGCGGCCAGCGCCGGGGCGTCCCCCTCCACCGCATGGACCGCCGCCTTCCGGGCCAGCGGGACCGCGAAGGTGCCCAGCCCGGCGAACAGGTCGGCCACCCGCTTGGGCTGCCCGATGTTGGCGAGGACGGCGGCGACCAGAGCGGCCTCCCCCTCGGCGCTCGCCTGAAGGAAGGCGCCGGGCGGCGGAGTCACCGGCAGGCCGGCGAAGGACACCGCCAGCGGGCGGCGGTGGGCGATGGGCTCCGGCGTGCCGCGGCCATCCGGCTGTCGCTCGTCGGCCTGCCAGGAAATGCGGGCCACCCCGACCGCCTCGCCGAAGGCCACCAGCCGTTCCCGCGCGGCGCGGTCCAGGCTGCGCGGCCCGACCAGCACGAGGTCGATCCCGCCCTCCAGATCGGTGGCGATCACGTCGCAGCCGCCACCGTCCGGCAGAACCGACAGCAGCAGCCCGCGCAACGGCTCCACCAGGGCGAACAGGGCGGGCCGCAGCACCGGACACTCCGTCAGGTCGGTCAGCCGGTGGCTCATCCGCTCGTTGAAGCCGAGCCAGACCCGCCGCCCCCGCTTCAGCGCGGCGAAGCGGGCGCGGCGGCGCGCGGCCGGCGGCGTCCGCGACAGTGGCTCCAAGGGCGGCTCCAAGGGCGGCTCCAGGACCGCGTCGCCCAGCCCGACGCGGGCCAGCGCGCCCTGCACCAGCCCGACCTTCCAGGCGGCGTAGGTGGCGTCCTCCATATGCTGGAGCGTGCAGCCGCCGCAGGTTCCGAAATGGGAACAGGGCGGTGCCGTGCGGCCGGGGCCGGGCTCCAGGATCTCCAGCAGGTCGGCGCGCAGACCGTCTCCCTTGGCGTTGGCGGCCTCCTTCACGGCCACCCGCACGCGGTCGCCGGGGACGGTCAGCGGCACGAAGAGCTTGGCATCGTCGAAGCTGGCGATGCCGTCGCCGCGGGCGCCGACCTCGGTGACGGTCACCTCGGCGACACGGGGGGCAACACGGGGAGCGGTGCGCGGTTCGCCGCTGCGGAGGGACGGGCGGTGTTTGGGGGCGGGTCGTTTCACGCGGTCACTCTCAGGACGGCCATCATGCCGGTCTCCTGATGCTCCAGAACGTGGCAGTGGAGCATCCAGTCGCCGGCCTCTTCGGCCACGAAGGCGATCTCGGCCGTCTCACGGGGGCCGAGCAGGACGGTGTCGCGCCACTCGCGGTGTTCGGCCGGCCGGCCGTTGCGCGAGAGGACGCGGAAGGGAAAGCCGTGCAGGTGCATGGGGTGCCACCAGCCGGTCTCGTTGACGAAGGCCGTCACCTGCGTTTGACCGCGTTTGACGGTGATGAGCGGCTCAAGATGATGATGCCCCATGGCGGCGACGCCGTTCAGCGCCCAGAAGGGGCCGCGCGGTCCGGCGCTCTTCGGCATGGCGCCGTGCATCCCGCCGTCCAGCACCACGTCTTGGCGGACGGCGCCGGCAAGGTCAGGCTCGGGCAGTGGGTTGGCGGCCAGCGGGATCGGGGAGTCCAGCGGCGAGTCGCGCAAGGGGGCCTCGCCGCTGTAGGTCAGCCGGGTCAGCCGGTAGGCCATGCGCGGGTAGAAGCCGTCCACCACGTCGAACCCCTCGCCCGGCCTGCCGGCCATATCGATCACGAGGTCGGCGCGCTGGCCGGGTCCCAGCACCACCTTGCCGTCCGGCGGGGCGTGCGGCGTCACCGGCTGACCGTCAAACGCGATCACCTGCGGCGCGTGCCCCTGGAAGTCGAGCGCGAAGACGCGGGCGTTCGCCGCGTTGATCAGGCGCAGCCGGACGCGCTCCCCGGCGCGGACCGGCACGCTGTCCCGGACGGCGCCGTTGATGGTGACGGTGTTGCCGATGCGCCCGGCGTGGGTGGCGTCCATGGGGTGACCGAAACCGCCGGCCAGCTCCGCCTCCCTGGTCAGCCGCCAGTCGCCGAGCAGCCAGAGCAGGTCGCGGTCGACGCGGATCGGCTCCCGCTCCTCCACGATGAAGGCGCCGGTCAGGCCGTGGGCCACCTGGACCCCGCTGTTGACGTGGGGGTGGTACCAGAAGGTGCCGGCATCCTTCAGCGGGAATTCATAGTCGAACCGCCCGCCCGCCGGCACCGGCGGCTGCGACAGGCCGGGCACCCCGTCCATGGCGTTGGGAACGCGCAGGCCGTGCCAGTGGATGGTCGTCGGCTCCGGCAGGCCGTTGGCGAAGGCGATGCGCGCGGTGTCGCCCTGGCGGAAGCGCAGCTCCGGCCCCGGAATCCGCCCGTCATAGGCCCAGACCGCCGTGTCGGGAAAGCCCGCCCCCGCCAGATTGGCGCGGGCCGGGCCGGCGGACAGGCTGACCGCCTCCCCCTCCCCCMCCGCCGCMCGGGCCGCGCGCGGCAGCAGAGCGGACCCGGCCAACAGGGCGGAGC
Organism: Azospirillum sp. P4_B5; assembly: GCF_056402275.1. NCBI lineage: Bacteria > Pseudomonadati > Pseudomonadota > Alphaproteobacteria > Rhodospirillales > Azospirillaceae > Azospirillum > Azospirillum sp. P4_B5. The sequence continues at coordinate 154,458 of NZ_JBFUHT010000001.1, read as the reverse complement.
CGGTCAGCAGATCGCGGCGGGTCAGCGGGAAACGCGGCGGCACGGCGTCCTCACGCGTAGCGGGCCAGGGCGTCGCGCAGGTCGGCCGACACCGGGGTCGGGCGGTGGCTGTCCTTGTCGACGATGACGCAGACGGCCTCCTGCACGGCGACGCAGCGGTCGCCCTCGAAGATCGCCGCCCCCAGAACGACGGAGCTGTTGCCAACCTTCGCCACCCGCGCGCCGACGCGGATGTCCGCCGGGAACCGCAGCTCCGCCTTGTAGTCGATGACGCTGCGCGCCAGCACCACGGTCCAGGGGGACTCGTCGCGGAAACCACCGCAATCATGGACCAGCAACACGCGAATCTGTTCGAAATACACGCCGATGGCGTTGTTGTTGACGTGGCCGAGCGCGTCGAGGTCGGCGAAGCGCACATGCTCCCCGGTCCAGAAACGGTAGAGGTCGGGGCGGGTCGGATCGGTCATGGTCGCCTGTCGGATGATGGTTCCGGCCGAATGTGGCCGGTGCGGCGGGCCGGGGCAAGCCCGGGCATGACGGTCATTCCCCGCACCGTCCCGATTTGCCGCGCCAAGCCGGGCGGGCCGGTGTTATAGGAGTCGCACCATAACACCCGCAACGGACCGCAAGATGAGCAAGGACAGCACCAACCAGACGGCCGAGGCCCTCTTCGAGAAGGCCCTGTCGGTCGCCGAGAAGCATCTCGAGGCGGCGATCAAGGAAGGCGGGGTCCTCGGCCCCTACATCGCCGTCGCCATGATCGAGGCCGCCGTGAACACCGCCGTGGACGAGACCAGCCACGAGGACGTCATCGACATGCTGCGCGATCTGGCCGCCCAGATCGAAGCCGACGCCGACGAAAGCGAAGATTGATTCCTGCCGTCACGCGGGGTCCGGCTGCCGGCGCGCTTCGCGCCGGCGCAGGATTTCGTAGACGACGGCGCCCAGGATGGTCAGCGCGATCAGGATCAGCGACAGCGCGTTGACCGCGGGCGTCAGGCCCGTGCGCACCTTCGAGGCGATGTAGACCGTCAGCGTGGTGTCCAGCCCGCGCACGAACAGCGTCGTGTTGTAGTTCTCGAAGCTCTGCAGGAAGGCCAGGAAGGACGCCGACAGGATGGCCGGCGTCAGATACGGCAGCGTGATCCGCCGGAACACCTGCCCGTGGGTGGCGCCCAGATCCAGCGCCGCCTCCTCCAGCGTCTGGTCGAACCGTTGCAGCCGCGCCAGGAACAGCAGCATCGCGTAGGCCGCGATGAAGCTGGACTGCGCCAAGATGGTCAGGAACAGGCCTCCGGTCACCCCGAACCACTCCCGCCAGAAGACCAGCGTGGAGATGCCGACGATCACCCCCGGCGTCAGCAGCGGCGACACCATCACGGCGTAGAGGAAGGTCCGCGCCCGGCTGTGCAGCCGGTCGAGCAGCAGCGCCGCCGCCAGCCCCAGCGGCACCGCCACGGCAATCACCCCCGCCCCGACCAGCAGGCTGGTGCCCAGCGCCTGCCACATGCGCTGGTCGGCCCACAGGGCGCCGAACCATTGCAGCGTGAAGCCCATCCAGGGGGTGACGGTCGGGAAGCGGCTGCTGTTGAAGGTCGCCGCCGCCATGATCCCCAGCGGCAGGAACAGATAGCCGAAGAACAGGACCAGATAGGCCCCGGTGACCCAGCGGCGGAAACTTGCGGCGGTCATTTGGCGATGTCCGTCACTTGGCGATATCCGTGAGGCCGACGCGGAACAGCCGCATCATCAGCAGAATGAAGGCGACGCACAGGATCAGCAGGATGAAGGCGTAGGCCGCCCCCTGGTTCCAGTTCCCGCCCTCGAAGAACCAGTTGTAGATGACCTCGGTGAACCAACGGCTCTGCGGTCCGCCCAGAAGGGCCGGCACGGCGTAGCTGCCCGCCGCCAGCATGAAGGTCATGATGCAGCCGACCGCGATGCCCGGCTTGGCGTGGGGAATGACGATGCGGCGGTGGATGCGCAGCCACCCCGCTCCCAGGTCGCGCGCCGCCTCGATCTGGTTGCGGTCCAGCGACTCCATGGCGTTCATGATCGGGAACACCATGAACAGGATGTAGACGTAGACCATCCCGATGATCACCCCGGCATCCCCGCCGAGCAGCCGCTGCGGCTCCGAATAGAGACCGAGCCCGACCAGCAGCGCGTTCAGCGGCCCGTTGAAGGCCAGGATGATGTACCAGGCGAAGGTGCGCAGCAGCTCGTTGATCCAGAAGGGAACGACGAGCATCAACACGAGCAGCGGCAGGCGCCGCCGCGGCACCACCTGCGCCATGTAGAAGGCCACCGGGTAGCAGACGGCCAGCGTGACGGCGGTGACCAGGCTGCTTGCCCAGATCGTCTTGAGGAAGATCGCCAGATGGATCTGGTTGGTCCACAGCGTCGCGTAGTTGCGCAGCGTGTAGACGTCCTCCGGCCCACCGGCCTTGCTGGGTGGCAGCGACGGGCGGAAGGAGAAATCCACCATCAGCAATTGCGGCAGCACGACCAGCAGCAGCAGCCACGCGGCCACCGCCAGCAGGATCGCCGCGGTCAGAACCGGACCGTACCGGCGCAGCACGCCGCCCATGACCACTCCCCCACCCGCTGAGATTCAGAGCCGAGATTCTTAGGATCGAAAGCCTCTCACGACCCCGGGCCGGAGCGCAAGCGAGGCTATGCCCCAGCAAATAACCACATTTTTATTGCCTTTTTTCGGTCCCCGGACTGTGGCCATAGTGGCGTCATGCGTGCATGGCGGACATCCGGGGTGATGAGGGAAGCAACAGCGTGGGTCGCCGCGCTGGTGCTGGTCTTCCACGCCCTGGTCATGGCCACCCACGTCCCGGCGCCGCTGGCCAGGGTGCTGGCGGAGTCGGCGCAGCTCGCCATGGCCGGCTCGATCTGCCATTCCGGCGCCGCGCCCGACGCCTCCGCAGCGTCGCACTCCGACCATGGCCCCGTCCCGGACGGCACGCCGGGCCATGTCACCTATTGCCCGATCTGCCTGTCGCTGGGCGGCGGGTCCCTGCTGGGTCCGGTCCTGGCGCCGGCCCCGCTGCCGCCGGCCGGGATCGTGCTGGCCGCCCTTCCGCTGCCCGCGGACGACGAGGCCGGGGTCGGGCGATCCCTGCGCGCCTTCTCCGCCAGGGCGCCTCCGGTGGGTGTCTGAACCGACCCCCTCAGACAGACCCACACCGGAGAGTTCCCATGATCCGCAACACCCGCGGCGCCCTGCTGGCCGCCGCCGTCCTCGCTTGCCTGCCCGGTCTTCTTCCTGGTTCCGCCGCCCTCGCCCACACCACGCTGGAGACCAAGCAGGCGCCCGCCGCCAGCACCTACAAGGGCGTGCTGCGCGTCGGCCATGGCTGCGGCGCCTCCCCCACCATCGCCCTGCGCGTGCAGATCCCTGAGGGAGTCATCGCGGTGAAGCCGATGCCCAAGCCCGGCTGGACCCTGACGACCAAGGAAGGCCAATACGCCAAGGCCTACGACTACTACGGCGAGTCGCTGAGCAAAGGCGTCACCGAGATCGCCTGGACCGGCGGCTCGCTGCCCGACGCCCATTACGACGAGTTCGTCTTCCGCGCACGCCTGCCCGATGCCGCCCCCGGCACCGTGGTCTATTTCCCCGTGGTGCAGGAGTGCGAGACGGGCGTGCACCGCTGGATCGAGATCCCGGAGCCGGGCAAGACCGACCACGACGTCAAGGAGCCGGCCCCCGGCGTCACCCTGACCGCCAAGCCGTAAGGGAAGGGACGATCGCATGCGCCGGCTGGTCGTGGGGTGGGTCGCCGCCCTGATGCTGCTGTCCCTGTCCGCGCCGGCCCTGGCGCATGCCGTGCTGGTGGAGAGCGTTCCGGAGGATGGGGCGCGGCTCGACAGCCCGCCCGCCGAGGCCATGCTGCGCTTCAACGAGCCGGTGCGGCCGGTGTCGGTGACGCTGATCGGCCCCGGCGGGGTGACGCTTCCCCTGCCCGCCCCGGCCGCCAGGGACGGGGCGCTGCGCGTCGCGCTGCCCGGCGGGCTGGCGGTGGGGACGCACGTCCTCAGCTACCGCGTCAGCTCGGCGGACGGCCATCCGGTCGCCGGATCGCTCCTGTTCGGGATCGGTGCGGAACCGGAACGGCCTGTGGAGCTTGGCGGCGCGACGCCGCCGGCCACGCTGCTGGCCGCCGCCGCGGTCCGGGCGCTCCATTACGGAAGCCTGCTCGCCGCGGTGGGGGGCGGGCTGTTCCTGGTGCTGGTGGCGGGGCGGTGGAGTCCGCTGAACCGCCGCCTGCGCCCCGGCCTGTGCCTGGGCGTCGGCGTCGCCGCCCTGGTGGCCGTGCTGAACGCCGGTCTCGCCGGGGCGGTGCTGGAAGGCGCGCCACTGTCCACCTTGGCCGGAGCCTCGCCCTGGATCGCCGGCCTGACCAGTACGGCGGGGCCAAGCGCCCTCCTGGCCCTGCTCGGCCTGATCGCCGTCGCCCTGGGACTGGCGCTGGAGGAGCGGGGGACGGCGGGCCGCGTGCTGCTGGTCACCGGGGCGGTCGGGGCGGCGCTGGCGCTCGCCACCACCGGCCACGCCGCAACGGCGGAGCCGCGCTGGCTCAGCGTGCCGCTGGTGGCATTGCACAGTCTGGCGGTGGCCTTCTGGATCGGCAGCTTCTGGCCACTGGCGGTGCTGCTGCGGACGGAGCCGCCGGCCGAGTCGCTGCGGCTGGTCCGGCGCTTTTCCGGCTGGGCGGTTCCGGCGGTGGCGGTTTTGCTGCTGGCCGGGGCGGGGCTGAGCGCGTTGCAACTCGCCGACCCGCGCACCATCCTGACCACCGCCTACGGCCAGATCTGGACCGGCAAAATCATCTGCGCGCTGGCCCTGCTGGCGCTGGCCGCCGTCAACCGGTGGCGGCTGACGCCGCGGCTGGAGGTCATGGGCGGACAGGCGGCGGCCCGGCTGCGCGCCAGCGTCCATACGGAGATGGTGGTGGCGGCGCTGGTCGTGCTGTTCACCGCCGGGCTGGGCACCACGCCGCCGCCACGCACCGAGTCCCTGCCGGTCTTCGCCGAGAAGCCGGCGGGCTTCAGCACCGCGGTCGTGGCGCGCGGGCGCACGGCCATCGTGACGGTGACCCCGGCGACGCCGGGAGCGAACCGCGTCGAGATGCGCCTGACGGGACCGGACGGCGCGCCGCTCGACGCGCTGGAGGTGTCGGCGGAGCTGGCCCTGCCCGCCGCCGGGATCGAGGGCATCACCCGCCCCCTGCCCAAGGTGGCGCCCGGCGTCTACGCGGCGGATGGCATGATCCTGCCGGTGGCCGGGGCCTGGGCGGTGCGGCTCGACGCGCTGGTCAGCGATTTCGAAAAGGTGCCCTTCCGCGCGGCGGTGCCCGTGGCGGTTCCGGTCGGCCGCTGACCGGCCTTACGCCGGTGCGTCCGGCAAAACCACCGCGTCCTCCGCCCGGAAGGCGATCCGCGCGGGCTCGCCGGGGGTCAGCGGCGGCTCGTCGCCCCGATGCGGGACCTGGATGGTGATGCCACCTTCCAGGAAGGCGTTGATGAAGGCGCCCTCGAAATCCCGGTGGGTGACCCGCGCCTCCAGCGCGTTTTCCGCCCCCGCCTCCGCCGCCATGCGCTCCGGCCGGACGAACAGGGTGGCGCGGTCGCCGGGGCCGAGCCGCCGCGGGTTGCGCCCGACCAGACGGCCATGGGGCGTGTCCAGAGCGGCCAGCCCGTCCGCCGACTCGGCGACGGTGCCGGAAAAGCGGTTGTTCTCCCCCACGAAGGACGCGACGAAGGCGGTTTCCGGATGGTCGTAGATGGCCCGCCCGTCGCCCACCTGCTCCAGCACGCCCCTGGACATCACGCCGATGCGGTCGGACATGGTCAGCGCCTCGCCCTGGTCGTGGGTGATGTAGATGAAGGTCACGCCGGTCCGCTTCTGCAGGTCGCGCAGCTCGGCGCGCATGTGCTGGCGCAGCTTCAGGTCGAGCGCCGACAGCGGCTCGTCCAGCAGCAGGACGGCGGGCTCCACGGCCAGAGCGCGGGCGATGGCGATGCGCTGGCGCTGGCCGCCGGACAGCTCCGTCACCTTCTTCTGCGCGGCGTCCGGCAGGGCCACGAGGTCGAGCAGCTTGCGCACCCGCCCCTGGCGCTCCGCCAAGGGCACGCCGCGCACCTCCAGCCCGAAGCCGATGTTCTCCGCCACCGTCATCAGCGGGAAGAGGGCGAGGTTCTGGAAGATCAGCGCGGTCGGCCGCTTGTTCGGGCCGATGCCGCGCATGTCGCGGCCGCCGATGCGGATGGCGCCCTCCGTCGGCTCCATGAAGCCGGAGACCATGCGCAGGATGGTGGTCTTCCCGCAGCCCGACGGGCCGAGGAAGCTGAAGAATTCCCCCGCCCCGACCGTCAGCGACACGTCGCGGACGGCGGTGACGGAACCGAACCGCATGGTGACGGACTCGAGCTGGACGTCCTGACTCATAGGCACCTGATTGGAAAACGGGAATGCGCCAGCAGGCGCACCCCCCTCACCCTAACCCTCTCCCCGCTTTCGGCGGACCGAAGGTCCGCCTGTCGCGTCAGCGCAAACTTCGTTTGCGCGTGAGCGGAGGGGAGAGGGGACATTGGAAGCGGGAGAGGGTTGCGCTCACGCCGCCAGGAAGCGGTCCTGGTACTCGTTGCGGATGGAGACGTACCAGGCCTCCTGGATCGGCCACCACCACAGCTTCTGCAGCGCGTCGCCCGGATAGGCGTCGGCGAAGAACTGCTTGTTCAGGTCGGACAGATGAGCCTCCGCCCCGACCGCCGTGCTGGAGATGCCGGAATGGTTGGTGTAGAGGGCGCCCGCCTCCGGCGTGTAGAACCAGTTGATCCAGGCGTAGGCCTGCTCCAGGTTCGCCGCCTTGGCGGGGATCGCGAAGCCCTCCATCCAGGCCAGCGCCCCTTCCTTCGGCGCCAGGAAGCGGATCGGCAGCCCCTCCTTGCGCAGGGCGACCGCGGACGAATCCCAGGTCTGGCCGATGACGCAGCCGTTGGTGCGGAAGGCGCCCTGGGCCTCGTTCTCGTTCGACCAGAACTGGCCGATGGCCTTCTTGTTGGCGGCTGCGACCTGAAGGATCGCGTCGAAATTGGCCCGCGCCTTCGCCTCGTCCTTGAACTGCTCGCGGATCGGGTGGGGCAGCTTGCCCTGGCCTTCCAGCCACAGGCCGATGCCGATCAGGCCGGAATGGCCGCGCACCGTCACCTTGCCCGCATGCTCCGGCTTCCACAGGTCGCCGTAGCTGGCGGTGCCGTAGGTCAGCGGCGCCTTGGCCTGGTCATAGGCGATGGCCTCCGTCCCCCAGTCGGCGGGGGCGAAGAAGCGCTTGCCGCCGACCACGGCGCCCATGGCGGCGGAGCCCTCGACCGCCGACTTCAGGCAGCCGTCCCATTTGACCTTCGACTCGTCCAGCGGCTGGACCAGCTCGAACTCCACATAGTTCGGCACGCGGTCCACCGTGGGGTGGATGATGTCGAAGCCGGCGCCGCCGGTGGCCTTGAGCTGGTTCAGCAGCTCGTCATTCGTGCCGTATTCGGTCAGGGTGGCCTTGATGCCGGTCTTCTTCTCGAAGTCGGCCAGCATGTCCGGGCTGATGTAGCCGGCCCAGGAGAAGATCTTGACGCTGCCCGACGCGGCGCGGCCCTCGCGCAGGATGAAGGGGCCGACCGCGGCGACGCCCGCGGCGGCGGCGGTCCCCTGGAGAAGCAGGCGGCGGGTGAAGCCCTTGGCGGCGCGCTGCGTCTCGGCGCTGGAGCGCTGTTCCAGGCTGGTGGTTTCCGGAACCTTGGTCATGGCACCTGCTCTCCCCTTTTCTTATTGGCCCGAATTCATGCTGGCTGTGCCAGCGCGGGGCCGGACCTGCCGGACTCCGCCGCAGCGGCAACTGTGCCGCGATATCCGGGCGCCGTCCATGGCTCAAGCGGGAGTGGGTGCAAACTTCATCGGCCTGTAACGGATCGCCCTGTAACGGGCCGGAGGCCCGGTCAGCTCTCCAGCATGCGGCGGAGAAGCTCGACGTCCTCGGCGAAGGCGGGGTCGGTGGTGCGCAGTTCCTCCACCTTCTTCACCGCGTGCATCACGGTGGTGTGGTCGCGCCCGCCGAACTTGCGCCCGATCTCCGGCAGGGAGCGGGCGGTGAGCTGCTTGGCGAGATACATGGCGACCTGCCGCGGGCGGGCCACGGCGCGGGCGCGGCGGGCCGAATGCATGTCGGCGACGCGGATGTTGAAATGCTCTGCCACCCGCTTCTGGATCTCGTCGATGGTGACGCGGCGGTCGTTGGCGCGCAGCAGGTCGTGCAGCACCTCCTGCGTCGATTCCAGCGAGATGGCCCGGCCGACCAGCTCGGCGTGCGCGACGATGCGGTTCAGCGCCCCTTCCAGCTCGCGCACGTTGGAGGTGATCTTGTGGGCGAGGAACTCCAGCACCTTCAGCGGGATGGCCGCGTTCAGCGCGTCGGCCTTGGCCTGGAGGATGCCCAGCCGCAGCTCGTAGGTGGTCGGGTGGATGTCCGCGACGAGGCCCCAGCCGAGGCGGGAGCGCAGCCGCTCCTCCATGCCTTCCAGGTCGGACGGGCTCTTGTCGGCGGAGATGATGACCTGACGGTTCTGGTCCACCAGCGCGTTGAAGGTGTGGAAGAACTCCTCCTGGGTGCTGTCCTTGCCGCTGATGAACTGCACGTCGTCGATCATCAGCACGTCCACCGAGCGGAACTGCTGCTTGAAGGCCATGGTGTCCTTGAAGCGCAACGCCCGGATGAACTGGTACATGAACTTTTCCGCCGACAGGTAGATCACCTTGCGGTTCGGATCGTTCCGCCGGATCTGCCAGGCGATGGCGTGCATCAGGTGCGTCTTGCCCAGCCCGACCCCGCCGTAGAGGAACAACGGGTTGAAGGTGACCGAGGTGGCGTCGGCGACGCGCCGGGCGGCGGCGTGGGCCAGCTCGTTCGGCTTGCCCACCACGAAATTCTCGAAGGTGAAGCGGGGGTCCAGCGGCGCGGAGATGTCGGTCCGGTCCTCCAGCACCGAGGCGACCGCCGTGGGCGACTCGTCCGACGCGAAGGAGGGCGGTCCCGCCGAATAGGACGAGCCGATGTAGGAGTTGGCGCCGTAGGAGGCGGCCCCATAGGACGCGGACTGGTTGAGCGCCGCGGCCCGCGGGGCGGGCGTCGGAGGAACCGGGCCGCCGCCGACGGTGCCGTCGGCCGGAGCGGAGTCGCGCGATGCCTCGCCCGCGTCCTCGTCCGGCATCAGCATGGACGGGGCGTTGGCGGAGGCGACCACGACGTCGATGGACAGGACGTCCGGATTCTCGCCAGCCCACAGGTTGCGGATGCGGTCGGCGTAGTGGGTCAGCACCCAGTCGCGCATGAAGCGGGTGGGTACGACGATGCGCACCTCCCCGCCGCGGATTCCGGCGAAGGAAAGCGGCTGCAGCCAGCTGCGGTAGGCGATCTCGCCCACCTCGTCCTTGAGGCGGCCCCGGATGCGGGCCCACTGCTGATCCAACGACGCGCCGACCGACATGCTTCCCCTACCCCGCTCCTTTCCCCCCGGGCGGCCCAGCGCCGCAGGGGGCACCGTCCCGCTCGACTTAACTCAGACCCTTTAACTTAGGCCCCTTAACTTAGGCTTCCTGCCTTCAAAACGTTCCTCTCCTGAAGACTCCAACGGTGGATGCCTCCCAACTGGGCGACAATACTATCCCTTTGGCGAAGTTGGACTCCGCCTTTGCCACGTCGAGTTTTAAGAAAAGCATCGCTCCAGGAGCAACGGGTTGAGTCGAGCTTCTTGAGCGTCCCGCAGCGTTGTCCGCCGCTTTGAACGTCTCCGTCCTTTAGCAAATGACGCGTGACATCAAAGACAACATCGGTGCGCCATTCCCAACGGATCGAAAGTCTAATCAGCCGCCCTCGCCGTGGCAATAGGACAGAAAGCGAACGGTCCGGACTGCGGCAAAAATCACGCAACCCCTCCGGAACCCGCCCCTGCCCTCACGAAAGACCAGGACCACCGGAAGCGACTCGCCGCCCAGCAGCCGCGATCCCCTGCCCCACCGGAGTTCTGCCGGAGGACTCGGAAAGACCGGAGATTGTACTTATCAAAAACGCAAAAAGCCGCGCCCAGAACTGGTGCGCGGCTTTATAACGCCGAGTAAACTCAGAGAGCCTTGATGCGGGCCGACAGGCGCGACAGCTTGCGCGACACGGTGTTCCTGTGCAGGACGCCCTTGGAGGCCCCACGCATCATTTCCGGCTGCGCGGCCTTGAAAGCCTCAGCGGCTTCAGCCTTGTTGCCGGACGAGATCGCCGTCTCGACCTTCTTCACGAAGGTGCGGATACGGCTGACGCGGTTACGGTTGATCTCCGTACGACGCGCGGTTTGACGAATGCGCTTTTCAGCAGACTTATGATTGGCCATGAAAACCCTACTCCGGACGACACGCCTGTCCCAGTGCGAGGGGGCCTTATACGCTCCAGCCGAATGAGAGTCAAGGCACCGTCCAACACTGTTTTTCGGCAAAGGATAGATTACGAGATCTTGACGGATTTCTGGTCCTCCCCCGCTAGATACGGGGGAGGAGTCGGGGGATGTCAGCGATGCTTCCAATCCGGCTGACGCTTCTCGGCGAAGGCGGCCATGCCTTCCTTCTGGTCTTCGGTGGCGAAAGTGGAGTGGAAGATTCGGCGCTCCACCCGGATGCCCTCGGACATGGTCGTCTCGTAGGCGGCGTTGACGGCGTCCTTGGCCATCATGACGACCGGGCGCGAGAGCTTGGCGATCTTCTCGGCGACCCGCACCGCCTCGTCCACCAGATCCACCGCCGGCACGACGCGGCTGACGAGGCCGGCGCGCTCGGCCTCGGCGGCGTCCATCAGGCGGCCGGTCAGGCACATCTCCATGGCCTTGGACTTGCCGACGAAGCGGGTCAGACGCTGCGTGCCGCCGGCGCCGGGGATGGTGCCGATGGTGATCTCCGGCTGGCCGAACTTGGCGGTTTCGGCGGCCAGGATGAAGTCGGCCATCATCGCCAGCTCGCAGCCGCCGCCCAGCGCGTAGCCGGCGACCGCGGCGATGGTCGGCTTGCGGCACTTGGCCAGCCGCTCCCACTTGGCGGTGATGAAGTTGGCCTTGTAGACGTCCATGTAGGAGAAATTCTGCATCTCCTTGATGTCGGCGCCGGCGGCGAAGGCCTTCTCCGAACCCGTGACCACGATGGCGCCGACGGAATCGTCGGCCTCCAGCGCGTCCAGCGCTTGGCCCAGCTCGGTCACCAGCAGGTCGGACAGCGCGTTCAGCGCCTTGGGCCGGTTCAGCGTGACGAGCCCGACCGGTCCGCGGGTTTCGACGAGAATGGTTTCGTACGGCATGATGCAGCAGGCTCCCGTGGTTTGGCCCCCTCGCTCATGTCCGGGGGGCGTTCTGGTTTGCTCTTGGTCTCTTTTGGAGGAATCAGCGCGGAATCAGCGAGAAGCGGACGACCGTGGCTACCGCCTTCTGGACAGCGGCGCGGGCCGGCTCGACGAATTCCAGGCGCAGTTCCTCGCCCTCCCGCAGGAAACTGGCGCCGCCGCCCGTCCGTTGCGGGGCGCGGGTCCAACCGAGCTGCGGCATGGTCTGGTTGTAGAAGGAGAGGACCGCATTGCGGTCCATGGCACCCGCCATGACCGACTGGGCGATGCGTCCGGCGGGCTTGTCGAAGACCAGCGGCGCCTCCTCGGCGGGGGCGAGGCCCGGCATGACCGGCACGTCCCCCATCCCTTCGACGTAGCGGGTGGGGTCGGCGGCCCAGGCGGACGAGGTCGCGGGCAATGGAACCCCGGCCAGACCCGCAAGGGCGGGGCCGGCGAGGAGAAGGGCGGCGAGCGCCGCCCTGGCGGTGGCCGATGGAGCCGTCATACCTTCCACCTATATCAACGCTGGCGTTGCGGACAATAGAAAGTCGAACGGCCCGCCTGGACGATCCGGCGGACGCCCCCGGTCTTCGCCACGTCGCAGCTGCAGCCCGGACAGGGCGCGCCCTCGCGGTCATAGACCGAGAACTGGTGCTGGAAGTAGCCGAGTTCCCCCGACGCCTGCCGGTAGTCGCGCAAGGACGATCCCCCCGCGGCGATGGCCCGCTCCAGCACCGCGCGGATCGCCGTGGCCAGCCGCTCCGCCTTGGCGCCGGTCACCGTGGCGGCGATGCGCGTGGGGCTGAGGCGGGCGAGGAACAGCGCTTCCGACACGTAGATGTTGCCGAGCCCGGCGACCACGTTCTGGTCCAGCAAGGCAGCCTTGATGCTGGTCATCCGCCCGGCCAGCCGCGCGGCCAGCACCGGTCCGGAGAAGGCGTTGCCCAGCGGCTCCGGCCCCAGCGCGCGCAGCAGCGGGTGCTCGGCGAGCGTCTCCGCCATGGCGAGGTCCATCAGGCCGAAGCGGCGGGCGTCGTTGAAGGTCACCACCGTCCCGGCGTCGGTCTCCAGCACGACATGGTCGTGGGCGCCCCAGGCGGCGGGCCGTTCCGGCGTGATGATCATGCGGCCCGACATGCCGAGATGGGCGATCAGCACCGTCCCGTCGTCGAGATGGATCAGGATGTATTTGGCGCGGCGGCGCACCGACTCGACGCGGCGCCCGGTCAGCCGCTCGCAGAAGCCGGCCGGAAAGGGAACCCGCAGGTTGGCGCGGCGCTGGAGCACCTGGACCAGCGTCCGCCCCTCCAGATGCGGGGCGAGGCCGCGGCAGACGGTTTCGACTTCGGGAAGTTCGGGCATGATGGCAAGGAGGATGGTGGGAAGCGCCGGTTGACGCAAGGGGGCACGTGTTGACGCTCATCGGGGAGCGAGCACCCGTGGCGGCGAACGGATGGCGCCCTCAGTCCTCCGAACCGTCCACCAGCCTCCGCAAGGCGCGCGCCACCGCCTCCGCCGGGCCGGACCAGCCGCCGTTCCGGGTCTGGCGGAACAGGCGGGCGGTGGGATACCAGGGGCTGTCGTCGCGCCCGCTGAGCCAGCGCCAGTCGTTGTTCCAGGGCAGCAGCACCCAGACCGGGCGGCCCAGCGCGCCGGCCAGATGGGCGACCGCCGTATCGACCGCGACGATCAGGTCCAGCGCCTCCACCGCCGCCGCCGTTTCGGCGAAGCTGGTCAGACCGTCCGACAGGTCGATGACCGGGAAGGATACCTCCATCCTCTGCCGCTCGGCGTCTCCCACCTGGAGGGAAAACAGCGCCACACCCGGCACCGCCGCCAGCGGGGCCAGGGCGGACAAGGGCATGGAGCGGATGGCGTCGGCGTGATACTGGGGCCGCCCCGCCCAGACCAGCCCGACCCGCAGCCGGGCGTCGGGCGCCGCATCCCGCAGGCGCCACGCCCAGGGGCCGCGCCGCTCTTCCGGTGCACCGAGATAGGGTGTGCGTGCGGGGATCGCCTCCAGGCTCGGGCAGAACAGGCCGGCGAGGCTCATCAGCGGGATCTGGACGTCGGTGTCGGGCAAGCCGCCCACCCCTGGAAAGTCGGGCGCCCGCGGGATCGCCGTCACCCGCGCCGGGTCGGTGTTGCGCTCCAGCAGGGGGAGGAGAGGGCCGTGCGCCTCCAGATGGACGCGCGCCGGGGCGGCTCGCAGCACATGATCCAGAAAGCGGATGAACTGGATGGTGTCGCCCATCCCTTGCTCCGCATGGACCAGGATGGTCCGCCCCGTCAAATCGGTGCCGTCCCAGAGCGGCTGGCGGAAGGGGCGGCGCTGCCCGGCCAGGGCTTCGCTGCGCCAGCGCCACTCGTATTCCGCCCAGCCGGCGGCGTAATCGCCCTGGCGCAGCAGCAGATGGGCGAGGTTCCAGTGGGCGACGACCAAGCGCGGCGCCACGCGCAGGGCGCCGCGGAAGGCCTCCTCCGCGTCCCGCGAACGGTCGAGATGCACCAGGGCGTCGCCGCGGACGACCTGGGCCTCGCCCAGATCCGGGGCCAGCCGCAACGCCCGGTCGGCCAGCCGCAGGGCCTGCGCGTCATCCCCGCTCTGGATCGTCAGCGCGCCGAGGTTGGACAGGGACGGCGCGTGCGCCGGATCGCAGGCCAGCGCCGCGCGGGCGGCGGTCATCGCCGCCGCCCGCCGCCCAAGGGCGGCCAGCGCCAGCCCCAGCTTGGCGTGGGCCTCCGCCTCCTGCGGGGCCAGGGCGCGCGCCCGGCGGGCCAGCCGCTCCGCCGCCGCCGCGTCGCGCCCGTCGAGCCGGCACAGCGACAGGTTCCACAGCGCCAGGGCCTCCGCCGGCCGGCCGGCCAGAAGCCCGCGGAACAGCCGGGCGGACTCCTCCACCCGGCCGTCTCGGTAAAGGGCGGCGGCGTGGGCGGAGAGGAGCGGCACGCCCACCGCCTCCGCCACCGGGCGGGTGAGCCGCGCCACCGCCCGGCCGACCTCCCCCCGCTCCAGAAGCGCCCGCCCCTCCCGCTCCACCGCCCGGTCGGCGAGGTAGCGCGCCTCCAGGCTGTCGGGCTGGAGCGCCAGGAGCCGTTCCAGCACCAGCAGCGACTCGTCGTGCCGCCCGACGCCGCGGCAGGCCAGGGCGAGCTGGAACAGCGCCGCCGCATGGTCGGGCTGGAGCGCCAGCGTCCGCCGCAGGGCACCCACCGCCCCCTCGCCGTCCTCCAGGATCAGCCGGACGCGGGCGAGGTCGTAGCGCAGGCCCGGATTGTCGGGAACCAGCCCGATCGCCCCGACGAACAGCGCCGCGGCCAGCTTCGGCCGGTCCGTCTGGCCGTAGAGCACGCCCAGCAGATGCAGCGCGGTCGCCTGATGGGGATCGGCGTCGAGGATGCGGCCATAGAGGATCTCGGCCTCGGCCAGACGGCCGGACTCGTGGTGGTCGAAGGCGATGGCCAGGGCTTCCGCGATTGTCGCCATGAGTCCGCGCTGGATGGTGAGAGGGATGAAGGGTAGCAGAGCTATAGGAAAAGCGCGCGCAGCCGGTCGGTCACGGCGTCCAGCGGCGTCCGCCAGTCCCCTGCCGCCGCTTGGCGGAACAGGCGGGCCGAGGGGTACCAGGGCGAGCCGTCCCGGCCGACCAGCCAGCGCCAGTCCGGCGCATGGGAGAGCAGAACCCAGACCGGATGCCCCAGCGCACCGGCGAGATGGGCGGTGGCGTTGTCGATGGTGACGACGAGGTCGGTGGCGGCGATCTGCGCGGCCAGCCCCTCCAGGTCGTCCTTGCGGTCCAGCCCGGGCGGCAGCGCGACGGCGACGCCGTCGGCCGCCAGGGCGGCGACCTCATCCGACCAGTCGCCGTATTGCAGGACGACCATGTCGGCGCCCGCCCCGTCGAGCCGGCGCGCCAGTTCGGCCAGCGGCACGTTGCGCAGGCGTCCCCATTTCGGGTTGGTGGTGTGCCAGGCGATGCCGACCAGGGGCCGCCGGCCGGTCCGCCGAAGCGCCGGTGTCCGCGCCGGATCGGGCACCAGGATCGGACGGAGCCGGCGGAAATCCTCCTCGGCGCGCAGCAGCAGACGCGGCAGGCTGCCCGAGGGGATCTGCGCGGCGATGTCCGGGGCGGACAGGCGCGGGTCCGGCAGCGGGCCGCGCGGCACAACCTCCACTCCCGGCAGAGCGCGGGCGAACAGCGGCGCCAGCCGGGCGTCGCATTCCAACAGGCAGCCCGCCAAAGCGCCTGTTGATGATTGCGTCTTATCTGTTGACGATTGCGTCAACAACGGGAGCATCGTGGCGAACATCAGCTCGTCGCCGACCCCCTGCTCCCCCCAGACGAGCAGCCGTCCGCCGCCGAGCGGCTGGCCGGTCCACAGCGGCTGCGGGAAGCGCCCGGCGGTGCGGCACCAGGGTTCGGCGGACCAGCGGTCCTCCCAGGCGTCCCAGCCCTCGGCGAAGCGCCCGAGCGCCAGCAGCGCCGAGGCCCGCGCCAGCCGCGCGTCGGCCAGGGCGGGGTCGCGGGCGAGCGCCGCTTCCGCCTCGGCCAGCGCTGCCTGCGGATCGCCGCAGAGCGTGTGGGCGTCAGAGAGATTGTTGCGGATCGGCGCCGAGTCCGGCCGGAGCGCCGCCGCCCGCCGCAGGGCGTCCCGCGCGCCGTCCGGATCGCCCTGCCCCTTCAGCGCATTGGCCCGGTTGTTCCACAGCGCGGCGTCGGCGGGGTCCAGCGTCAGACCGCATTCATAGGCGCTGCGGGCGGTGGGCAGCGCGCCGCGGTCCTTCCGCCACGCCCCCAGCCGGTTCCACAGCACCGCGCGCTCCGGGTCGAGCCGCAGGGCGCGGCGCAGCTCCCCTTCCCCCGCATCGGGCCGCAAGGCCAGCATCTCCAGCAGGGCGGCGTCGTCCGGCGCCAGCAGCGCGGCGATCCGCCGCTGCGCCAGCGCCTCGTCCATACGACCCAGTGCGTCCAGCGCCTGGGCACGGTTGACGCGCGGATCGGCCAGCCCCGGCCGAAGGTCCACCGCGACTCGCAGGGCCTGCTCCGCCGGGGCCGGATCGTCGGCGGCCAGCCGGCGCACCGCGAAATTGTTGAGAAGCGCCACGCGCTCCGGATCGAGGGCGGCGGCGCGGGCCAGCGCCTCCGCCGCCGCGCCGAACCGGCCCAGCGCCTCCAACAGGTTGGCGTGGTTGGCGTGCAGGTCGGGCTGGCTTCCATCCCCGGCGACGGCCTGCTCGACCAGCGCGCAGCCCTCCTCCAGCCGCCCGCACTGGGCGAGGAGAAGGCCGCGCAGATGCAGGGCCGGCGGGTGGCCGGGAACGGCGTCGAGGATCTGCCCGTAGACCGAGTCGGCCTCGGCGAAGCGCCCCTCCCGCTGGAGGTCGAAGGCGATCAGCAGGGCTTCCTGCAGCGTGGCCATGGTCCCCCGTCCGTCCGCCATCGTCCACCGGCGGGCACGGTGGCGAAGCCGGGGCGCGGGGTCAAGTCCGCAAAAACCGCGCGCCGGGGGTGCGTCACGGCAACGCCCCGGCTGGCGCAAGCCCAGGTCGCGCGCTATGTTGCGCGCCATGACCGATCCGCGCACCCCCTCCGCCCCGTCCCAGCCCGCAGCTCCGGCCCAGGCCACCGGCGTGTCCGCCGGGGCCGAAGGGAACTGGTTCGGCTACCGCCCCGTCGATCCCGACGCCAAGTCCGGCCTCGTCCGCGCCGTCTTCGACAGCGTGGCCGGGCGCTACGACCTGATGAACGACCTGATGTCGGGCGGCATCCACCGGCTGTGGAAGGACACGCTGATGGAGATGGTGGCGCCCAAGGCCGACATGACGCTGCTCGACGTGGCGGGCGGCACCGGCGACATCGCCTTCCGCTTCCTGGAACGCGGCGGCGGCCGGGCGGTGGTCTGCGACATCACCGAGTCGATGGTCCGCGTCGGGCGCGACCGTTCCTACGACCGCAACCTGCTGACCGGCGTGAACTGGACGGTCGGCGACGCCGAAAGGCTGCCCATCGCCTCCCGTTCGGTGGACGCCTACACCATTGCGTTCGGCCTGCGCAACGTCACGCGCATCGACGCCGCGCTTTCCGAGGCGCGCCGCGTGTTGAAGCCCGGCGGAAAGTTCTTCTGCCTGGAGTTCAGCCACGTGGTCCTTCCGGTCCTGCGCGAGATCTACGACGTCTATTCCTTCCAGGTCCTGCCGCGGCTCGGCCGCATGGTGGCCGGGGACGAGGACAGCTACCGCTATCTGGCGGAGAGCATCCGCCGCTTCCCCGAGCAGCAGGCCATGGTCAAGCGCATCGAGGCCGCCGGATTCGGCGCGGTGCGCGTGCGCAACCTGACCGGCGGCATCGCCGCCATCCATTCCGGCTGGCGGATCTGACCGGATGCTGTTCCGGACCGCCCGAAACATCGGCCGCCTCTTCGTGATCGGCCGCACGCTGGCGCGTTACAACGCGCTGCCGGAAACGCTGCCGCAGACCGCCCCCGGCTTCGCCCTGTTCTGGCGCTGGGTCGGCAACGCGAAGGAGCCGGGCCGCGTCGGCCAGCGGCTGGCCCGCGCGCTGGCCGATCTGGGGCCGACCTACATCAAGCTGGGGCAGTTGCTCTCCACCCGCTCCGACCTCGTCGGCGAGCGGATGGCGCTGGACTTGGCCGAGCTTCAGGACAAGCTGCCGCCTTTCCCCGGCGCCCAGGCCCGCGCCATCGTGGAAGAGGAGCTGGGCGCCCCCATCGGGACGCTGTTCCGCAGTTTCGACGAGGTGCCGGTCGCCGCCGCCTCCATCGCGCAGGTGCATTTCGCCGTCACCGCCGAGGGGCGGGAGGTCGCGGTGAAGGTGCTGCGGCCGGGCATCGAGAACGCCTTCGAGCGGGACATCGACCTGTTCTATTGGCTGGCCGAGCTGGCCGTCGTGGTCATGCCCAAGCTGAAGCGGCTGCGCCCGCGCGAGGTGGTGGACACCTTCGCCCGCACCTCCCGCCTGGAGATGGAGCTGCGGATGGAAGCCGCGGCGGCGTCGGAACTGGGGGACAACTTCAAGGACGACCCAACCTTCAACGTGCCGGCCATCGACTGGGACCGCACGGCGCGCCGCGTCCTGACGCTGGAGCGCATCCGCGGCTTCAAGGTCGACGAGTCGGAAAGGCTCGACGCCGCCGGCTTCGACCGCGACGAGATCCTGGCGAAGGCCTCGGCCAGCTTCTTCAACCAGGTTTTCCGTGACGGCTTCTTCCACGCCGACCTGCATCCGGGCAACCTGTTCGTCACCCATGACGGCAACATCACCGCCGTCGACTTCGGCATCATGGGCCGGCTGGACCGGGCGACCCGGACCTACCTCGCCGACATGCTGATCGGCTTCCTGACCGGCGACTACCGCCGCGTCGCGGTGGTGCATTTCGAGGCGGGCTACGTCCCCCGCCACCAGTCGATCGAAGTCTTCACCCAGGCCTGCCGCGCCATCGGCGAGCCGTTGCAGAACAAGCCGCTGAGCGAGATCTCCGTCGGCCGGCTGCTCGCCCAGCTCTTCGCGGTGACCGAGCAGTTCGAGATGGAGACCCAGCCGCAGCTCCTCCTGCTCCAGAAGAGCATGCTGACGGCGGAGGGGGTGGGCCGCTTCCTGAACCCCGACATCAACATGTGGGAGCTGGCGCGTCCGCTGATCGAGGACTGGATGCGCGAGAACCGTGGGCCGGAAGCCCAGATTCTCGACGATCTGGAGGCCGTGGTGTCGACGGTGCGCCGCCTGCCCCGGCTGGTGAACCAGGCCGAACGCGCCGCCGCCGAGTTGGCCGACGGCGGCCTGCGCCTGCATCCCCATTCGATCAAGCATATGCTCGACCGCTGGGTGGAGCGCCGGATCAGCGAGCGCATCGCCCTGTGGATCATCGTCGTCCTGCTGACGGTGATCGCGGTGAAGGTGCTGTAAATCCATTTTGACTGAGCGCGAAAGGGGTGCGGCGGCGTGCCCCTCCCCCTTGGGCGTGGTTGACCCCGCCACCGCCCAGCCGGACACTGGAGTCGTCGCAACCGTTCGCGGAGGGAAGCCATGGCCCGCGACGAATTCCAGGCGCTTCTGACCTACATCCGAACCGACCAATTCCAGCCGCACCGGCCCCGCTCCGGCCCGTTGGAGTCCCCGCCGCCCGTCGTCACCATCGCCCGCGAGCACGGGACCGGCGGCGAGGTGATCGCGGCGAAGCTCGCCGAGTCGCTGGGGGTGCCCTGCTTCGACAAGGAAATCCTCGACGCCGTGGTGGCGACGGCCACCTCCGACCCGACGCTGATGCGCCAGCTCGACGAGAAGCTGCCGGGCCGGGCGGGGATGTTCCTCTACGCCAGCCTGATGGGGCTGCACGACCCGCTGACCGAGTACCAGCGGCTGCTGACCCGCGTGGTCAACGGCATCGCCTTCCGCGGCGGGGTGATCGTCGGGCGCGGGGCGCATCTGCTGCTGCGCGGGGCGCCGCGCTTCCGCGTCCGCATCGTCGGCTCGGACGAGGTCTGCGCCGCGCGGCTGGCCGGCGGCGATCCCGCCAAGGTCGCCGACGCGCTGCACGAGGTCCAGCGGGTCAACGCCGCCCGCGCCAAGTATTTCAAGGAGTTCTTCAAGGTCTCCAACAGCGATCCGCTGCAGTACGACCTGATCGTCAACACCGACCGCTTCACCGACCTGGACGCCGTCACGGAGATGATCCTGCACGCCTACCGCATCCATGGCGGGCATGCGGAGGCTCACCCGCCCTCCTCGATCCACCAGGACTCGACCAGCGGGCCGTAGAGGGGCGTCGCCTCCGGATGTTTCAGCCGCGACCAGCGGGCCATGCGGTCGGCCGGGCTGTGAAACAGCGGCACCATGTAATGGCCCCACAGCAGCACCCGGTCGAGCGCGCGGACGCGGGCCACGAGGTCGGCACGCGTCCGCGCCTCGGCGATGGAGGCGGCGATGGCGTCCACCACTGGGTCGCGGATGCCGGGATAGTTGCGGCTGCCCGGCTGGTCCGCCGCCTCGGACCCGTAATAGTAAAGCTGCTCGTTGCCCGGCGATAGGCTGGAAACCCACCAGCGCAAGGTCATGTCGAAATCGAAATGATCGAGGCGCGCCTGATACTGCGCGTTGTCCACCGTGCGTACTGTGGCGGCGATCCCCAGCCGCCCCAGCGAGCGGGCGTATTCCAGCGCCACCCGTTCGTCCGCCGGGTTGCCCAGCAGGATTTCGAAGGCGAAGGGACGCCCCGCCCCGTCGGTCAGCCGCCCGCCGCTTACCCGCCAGCCGGCCTCGGCCAGCAGGCGCAGCGCCTCGCGCAGGTTGCCCCGCGCCCCCGCCGGGCCGCTGCCGTCGGTGTGTGGCAGGGCGAAGGGCTGGGTGAACAGCGCCGGCGGCAGGCGGTCGCGGAAGGGCTCCAGCACCGCCACCTCCTCCGGCCCTGGCAACCCCTCCGCCGCCAGTTCGGAGTTCGGGTAATAGCTGGCGGTGCGGACCAGCGCGCCGTGGAACAGCGTCTTGCCGATCCAGGCGAAATCGGTGGCGAGACCGAGCGCCCGCCGCACCCGGATGTCCTGGAACGGGGGGCGGCGGGTGTTGAAGATCAGGCCGCGGGCGAACTCCGGACGGCGGTGCGGCAGCTCCTCCAGCACGATCCGCCCCGCGCGCAGCGCCGGGCCGTCGTAGCCGGTGACCCATTTGGCGGGATCGGATTCGCGCCGCACGTCGCCCTGCCCGGCCAGGAACGCCTCCAGAGCCACCGAGTCGTCGCGGTAATAGGTGAAATCCAGCGTGTCGGCGTTGAACAGCCCGCGCCGCGACGGCAGGTCCCGCCCCCAGTAATCGGCCACCCGCTCGTAGACGATGCGCCGCCCGGCCTCCGCCTGTTTGACCCGGTAGGGGCCGCTGCCCAGCGGCGGGTCGAGCGTCGTGGCGGCGAAGTCCCGCCCCGCCCACCACGCCTTGGCGTGGATCGGCATCAGCCCCATCAGCAGCGGCATCTCGCGGTCGAAACGCCCGTCCGGGCCGGGGGCGAAGGCGAAGCGGACGGTACGGTCGTCCGGCGCCTCGGCGCTCGCCACCTTGGCGTAGAACTGGCGGCGGTTCGGCGTGCCGTGGGCGCGCTGCACCTCAAGCGAGAACAGCACGTCGGCGGCGGTCACCGGCGTCCCGTCGTGCCAGCGTGCGGCGGGGTTGAGATGGAAGACGGCGCCACCGCGGTCCTCCGGCACCTCCAGCCTCTCGGCCAGCAGGCCGTAGAGCGAAAACGGCTCGTCCCACGAGCGGGCCATCATCGTTTCGAAGACGAAACTAAGCCCCAGGGCGGGCATGCCCTTGACCACATGGGGGTTCAGCGTGTCGAAGCCGCCGGTCACCGCTTGGCGCAGCGTGCCGCCCTTCGGCGCGTCGGGATTGACGTAGGCGAAGTGCGCAAAATCCGGCGGATAGGCGGGGTCGCCATGCATGGCGAGGGCGTGGACAGCCTTCGCGGGGGGGTCGGCCCGTGCCGCAAGGGGAAAAAAGGCGAGACAGAGCAGCGCAAAGAGGATGCAGGGCATGGCGAAGGCTCGTCCCTTTGCCGCACCTGCGCAAGTGGCTTTGACTTATGCCCGCATCTGCCTAAACTCCGCGCGCGCGGCGCCGGGAGCTTTGGCCCGCGTCCACAACCAAGCGCAACCCGCTTTTGCAGTCGAAGGATGGTTTTCCATGGATCTCAGCAAGGTTCCGGTCGGCAAGAACGCCCCGTGGGACGTGAACGTGGTCATCGAGATCCCGTTGCGCGGCGAGCCGGTGAAGTACGAGATCGACAAGGAGTCGGGCGCGATGTTCGTCGACCGCTTCCTGCACACCGCCATGTACTACCCCTGCAACTACGGCTTCATCCCGCACACCCTGTCGGGTGACGGCGACCCGGTGGACGTCTGCGTGGTCGGCCGCCATTCGGTCATCCCGGGCGCCGTCCTGCGCTCGCGCCCGATCGGCGTGCTGTTCATGGAGGACGAGGGCGGCGAGGACGAGAAGCTGCTGGCCGTTCCGGTCGACAAGCTGCACCCGTTCTACAGCAACGTGAAGTCCTACAAGGACCTGCCGGAGATCACCACCGAGCAGATCGCCCACTTCTTCCAGCACTACAAGGATCTGGAAAAGAACAAGTGGGTGAAGATCCTGCGCTGGGGCGACGAGCAGGAAGCCGCCAAGAAGATCCAGGAAGGCATGGAGCGCGCTGCCGCCGCCACCAAGGGCCAGCCCGGCCCGGTGGTCTGACGCGCCTCTCGACTTAGGCGTCTCGACTGGACGGGTTGCAAGGGCCGGCTCCGCACCGCGGGGCCGGTCCTGCAACGCGGGCCGGCCCCGCTCTTTTCTCCCCGTCAGGGCAGCGACTTCTCCACCGAGGTCACCGCCTCCTTCAGGATGTCCGCGCTGCGCTTCAGCGCCGCCGCCTCTGCCTCCGACAGGTCCGGCATCACCGTTTCCAGGACGCCGCCCGCTCCGATCACCCGCGGCAGCGACAGCGCGACGTCCGGCACGCCCAGCACCTCGTCGTTGAGGATGGAGCAGGTCAGCACCGCCCGCTCGTCCCCGGCGATGGCCGCCACGATGCGCGACAGGCCGCCGGCGATGCCGAAGGCGGTGTGGCCCTTGCCGTCGATGATGTGGTAGGCGGCCCGGCGCACGCCCTCGTCGATGGCGGCGCGATCCTCCGCCGTCAGGGGGCGCTTCAGCCGCTCGGCGGCGCGATCCACCGACAGGCAGGCCATGGTGGCGCCGGACCACAGCAGGACTTCCGAATCGCCATGCTCGCCCACCACATGGGCGTGCACCGACTTTGGCGTCACCCCCAGCCGGTCGGCCAGCAGAGCGCGGAACCGCGCGGTGTCGAGGATCGTGCCGGAGCCGATCACCCGCGACGGCGGCAGGCCGGAGATGCGGGTGGCGATCTGCGTCATCACGTCCAGCGGGTTGGTCGCCACCAGCAGGATGGCGTCGGGCGCCGCCGCCAGGACCGCCGGGATGATGGCGCCGAAGACCGCCGCGTTGCGCTCCAGCAGTTGCAGGCGCGTCTCGCCGGGGCGCTGCGCCACGCCGGCGGCCAGCACCACCACGCCGGCCCCGGCCAGCGCCGCGTAGCCGCCGTGGCGCACCTGGGCGGCGCGGGCGAAGGGCACTGCGTGGGCGATGTCCTGAGCCTGGGCCGCGGCCAGCTTCTCGTTCATGTCGACCAGCACGACCTCGCTGGCCGAACCGCTCATCACCATGGCGAATCCCGCCGTAGCGCCCACCGCGCCGGCCCCGACGATCCCGACCTTCATGGCTCCCGCTCCCTGTTTTTTCCGTTGAGGGTCAACAGGGTGGAGCATCGCGCCCGCCCGCTCAAGCCCCGATGCACGGCGGGGATATCCGCTTCGGAGGGGGCGCGACAAAGGGCGCCTGTACAAAGGTATGACCAATGTGTATGTTGCACTGCAACATGAGCGGCGATCGGTCGCGTTCCCGTCCCGCGATTGCCTCCTTACTCCAGATTGCAAGTCGACGGCCCCAGTCCGATCTTTAGCGGAATGGCGGCTGTTCGAGCCTTGCTGTGTGAGACGAACCTCCGGAACCCGGCCATGACCGTTCGCAACCTCGACCGCCTGTTCAAGCCCGCCTCCATCGCCCTGATCGGGGCGACCCGAAAGCCGAACACCATCGGCGCCGTGGTGGCCCGCAACCTGTTCAACGCCGGGTTCGATGGCCCGATCATGCCGGTGACCGGCGAGCGAGCGGTCGAGGGGG
Source organism: Azospirillum sp. P4_B5 (assembly GCF_056402275.1). Taxonomy (NCBI): domain Bacteria; kingdom Pseudomonadati; phylum Pseudomonadota; class Alphaproteobacteria; order Rhodospirillales; family Azospirillaceae; genus Azospirillum; species Azospirillum sp. P4_B5. The sequence continues at coordinate 130,286 of NZ_JBFUHT010000001.1, read as the reverse complement.
TGCTGACCTACAAGTCGGTGGACGATCTGCCGGTCACGCCGGATCTGGCGGTGATCTGCACCCCGGCCGCCATGGTGACGGCCACCGTCGACGCGCTGGGCAAGCGCGGAACCAAGGCGGCCATCGTCATCTCCAGCGGCTTTTCCAAGGAGCAGATCCAGACCCTGCGCGAGGCGGCGAAGCCCCACCTGATGCGCGTGCTGGGTCCCAACAGCCTGGGCATCATGGTGCCGGGCCGCGGTTTGAACGCCAGCTTCGGCCATGTCACCCCGAAGAAGGGCGACGTGGCGCTGGTGGCACAGTCCTCCATGGTGGTGACCTCGATCGCCGACTGGGCGACGGCGCGGGGGATCGGCTTTTCGCACCTGATCTCGATGGGCGACAAGGCGGACGTCGATTTCGGCGACCTGCTGGACTATCTGGCCGGCGACGCCAACGTGCGCGCCATCCTGCTCTACATCGAGAGCATCAGCGACGCGCGGAAGTTCATGTCGGCGGCGCGCTCCGCCGCCCGTCAGAAGCCGGTGATCGTCATCAAGTCCGGCCGCACCGACGAGGCGCTGGAGGCCTCCACCTCCCACACCGGGGCGCTGGCGGTGTCCGACGCCGTCTATGACGCCGCCTTCCGCCGCGCCGGCATCCTGCGCGTCAGCGGCCTGGACGAGCTGTTCGACGCGGTGGGCACGCTGGGCACCGGGTCGCCGATCACCGGCGACCGGCTGGCCATCCTGACCAACGGCGGCGGCATGGGCGTGATGGCGACCGACAGCCTGATCCTGTCCGGCGGGCGGCTGGCCCAATTCGCGCCGGAGACGATGGACGCGCTGGAGAAGGCGCTGGGCGCCGGAAGCGCCCGCAACCCGCTGCGCATCGGCGGCGATGCACCGCCCAAGCGCTACGCCGACGCGCTGAACGCGCTGATGGCCGACCCCAACAACGACGCCGTTCTCGTGCTGAACTGCCCGACCGCGGTGACCGACGGGCTGGCCGCCGCGCAGGCCGTGGTCGACACCATGATCGCCAACAAGACGCGCAAGCATCCGGTGCTGACCAGCTGGCTGGGCGACAACACGGCGGCGGAGGCGCGCAAGCTGTTCGCCGCCAACCGCGTCCCCACCTACGACACGCCCAGCCACGCGGTGCGCGCCTTCCTGCATCTGGTGGAATACCGCCGGAACCAGGAGCTGCTGATGGAGACGCCGCCGTCGGTGCCGGAGGATTTCCAGCCCGACGGCATCACTGTGCGCAAGATCATCTCCCGCGCCATCGCGGAGAAGCGCGACTGGCTGAGCGAGTATGAGGCCAAGCGTGTGCTCGCCGCCTACGGCGTCCCGGTGGTCGACACCCGCCGCGCCGACACGCCGGAGGAGGCCGCCCATTGCGCCGAGATGATCGGCGGGCCGCTGGCGCTGAAGATCCTGTCGCCGGACATCACCCACAAGTCGGACGTCGGCGGCGTTGCCCTGCACCTGACCGAGCCGGCGGAGGTCAAGGCCGAGGCCGAGGCGATGCTGGCCCGCGTGCGCGAGGCGGTGCCCGACGCCCGCATCGAGGGCTTCACAGTCCAGGAGATGGCGGTGCGCGCCGACGCCTACGAGCTGATCGTCGGCATGACCGAGAACGAGCTGTTCGGCCCCGTCCTGCTGTTCGGCGAGGGCGGCATCGGGGTGGAGGTGGTGGAGGACTACGCGCTCGCCCTGCCGCCGCTGAACATGAAGCTGGCGACCGAGCTGATGGGCCGCACCCGCATCTGGCGGCAGCTGCAAGGCTACCGCTCGCGCGCCGCGGTCGATCTGGAGGCGGTGGCGCTGACGCTGAACAAGATCTCGCAGCTCATCGTCGATTTCCCGGAGGTCGTCGAGCTGGACGTCAACCCGCTGCTCGCCGACTCGGAAGGCGTGCTGGCGCTGGACGCCCGCATCAAGGTCGGCGTGCCGGCCCTGCCCGGCGCGAAGCGTCTGGCCATCCGCCCCTACCCCAAGGGGCTGGAGGACCGGATCACCATCAAGGATGGCCGCCAGTTCGTCGTCCGCCCGATCCTGCCGGAGGACGAGCCGCTGGTGCACCACATGGTGGCCAACCAGACGCAGGAGGACTTGCGGCTGCGCTTCTTCGCGCCGCTGAAGCGTCTGTCGCACCAGGCCGCCGCCCGCCTGACCCAGATGGACTACGACCGCGAGATGGGCCTGGTCGCCGTCGGGCCGGACCCGGAGACGGGCGAGACCATCATGTACGGCGTCGTGCGCATCACCGCCGACCCCGACAACCTGCGCGCCGAATACGCCGTGATGGTGCGGTCGGACATGAAGGGCCAGGGGCTGGGCTACCAGCTGATGAACAAGATCCTGGACTACGCCCGCTCCCGCGGGATCAAGGAAGTCTACGGCGAGGTTCTGCGCGAGAACACCAACATGCTGGGCATGTGCCGCGCGCTGGGCTTCATCCGTAAGGAGAACCTGGACGAGCCCGGCGTGGTCGAGGTCAGGATCGAGCTGGGCGGCGGGCTGGCCGCGAAATAGCCGCGGTGGCGCCCCCCCTGGGTGGCGCCACTTGGAAGCGACGAGGGAGAGGGCCATACTCATGGGCATGAGCGATCCGGCACCCCGCCCGATGACCGTGGATGAGTTCCTCGTCTGGAACGACGGGACGGACACCCGCTATGAGCTGGACGGCGGCCAACCGGTCGCCATGGCGCCGCCGTCCGACGCGCACGCTCTTCTCGCGGCCAACATCGTCGTCGAGTTCGGGAAGCGTCTTCACCCACCCTGCCGGGCGCGGGTCGAAGCCGGCATCCGTCTGCCCGATCGCGACGATGCCTGGTTCCAGGCCGACGCCGCCATCGGTTGCGGACCGACGTCAAACAAGCCTGGAACGGTGGACCCGACGGTCATCGTGGAGATCCTGTCGCCCTCCACCGCCCAGTTCGACCGTGGCCGGAAGCTGGCGATCTATCGGGAAATCCCGTCGGTCCAGGAAATCCTTCTGCTCGACTCGACGAAGCGCTGCGCCGAGCTGTGGCACCGCGAGGATGAACAGAGTTGGGTGGTCCGCGACGTCATCGGGGGCGGGACGCTGCGCTTCCCCTCGGTCGGGATCGAGATTCCCATGGCCGCCCTGTATGAGGGCGTCCTCTAGACGCCCTCTCCCACCGTCTACAGCAGCGTTTCCAGGACGCGGTCGGGCGGGGCGTGGCCGTCCGCGAAGGTCTTGATGTTGATGATGACCTTCTCGCCCATGTCGATCCGGCCCTCGATGGTGGCGGAGCCCATGTGCGGCAGCAGGACCACGTTGTCGAGCCGCAGCAGCTTCGGGTTCACCGCCGGCTCGTGCTCGAACACGTCCAGGCCGGCACCGGCGATCTCGCCCTTCGACAGCATCCGGGTCAGCGCCGTCTCGTCGATGACCTCGCCGCGCGAGGTGTTGACGATGAAGCAATGCGGGCGCAGCAACTTCAGCCGGCGCTCCGACAGCAGGTGGTAGGTGGCCGGGGTGTGCGGGCAGTTGATGGACACCACGTCCATGCGCGCCAGCATCTGGTCCAGGCTCTCCCAATAGGTCGCCTCAAGCTCCTGCTCGACGTCCGGATAGACGCGGCGGCGGTTGTGGTAGTGGATCGACATGCCGAAGGCGCGCGCCCGGCGCGCCAGCGCCTGCCCGATGCGGCCCATGCCGAGGATGCCCAGACGCTTGCCCTGGATGCGGTGGCCGAGCATCGTCGTCGGCCCCCAGCCCTTCCACTGGCCGGAGCGGACCAGCCGCTCGCCTTCCGCCAGCCGGCGGCCAACCGCCAGCAGCAGGGCCATGGTCATGTCCGCCGTGTCCTCGGTCAGGACGCCCGGCGTGTTGGTGACGCTGATGCCGCGCTCCCGCGCCGCCTTCAGGTCGATGTGGTCCACGCCCGTCCCGAAGGAGGCGATGAGGCGGAGCTGCGGCCCGGCCTTCTCGATCACCTCGCGGTCGATCCGGTCGGTGACGGTGGGAACCAGCACGTCGGCCACCTGCGCCACGTCGATGAGCTGCGCGTGGGTCAAGGGCTCGTCGTCGGAATTCAGCCGTGCGTCGAACAGCTCCATCATCCGCGTCTCGATGACGTCGGGCAATTTCCGGGTGACGACGACGAGCGGCTTCTTCTTTTCGGTCATTGGACGGTGCCTCCCCCATTCCGGGCCGACGCTTGTCCTATCAAGCGGTTGGGAAGCTGTCCAGATGGCAGTGACGATTCGGCGCGCCGCACGGCTCCATGATGTGACAAGAGCCGCCGCGATGCCGCCGCCCGCGCCTTGCGCTTGCCCCTGGCGGCTACCCCTAATTATAGTGCCTCCGACTTAAATCCATCCGATCTCCACAGCACGGGGCTGCCGGTGTTGCCGTTGCCGACGACGTCTGCCATCCGCCGCGCTCTCGCCGTTCTGGCGCTGGCCGTCGCAGCCTTGGCGCCGGTCACTCTGTCCTCCGCCGGCGCGTCCGAGGGCGGGCGGCGCGAGAAGGACCCGACCCACGCCTCGGGCCTGCCGATCCCCCGTTTCGTGTCGCTGCGCTCGGGCGAGGTGAACGCGCGCACCGGCCCCAACGTGCGCTACCCCATCGAATGGGTGTTCACCCGCAAGGAAATGCCGGTGGAGATCACCCAGGAATTCGACACCTGGCGCCGCATCCGCGACTGGGAAGGCAGCGAGGGCTGGGTCCACCAGAGCATGCTGTCGGGCAAGCGCAGCATCGTCATCACCGGCGACATCCGCACCGTCCGCAAAGAGCCGCACGGCGACGCCGCCGTGGTGGCCCGCGCCCAGCCGGGGGTGATCGGCTGGCTGCGCAAATGCAAGGGCGAGTGGTGCGAGGTGGACCTGAAAGGCTATCGCGGCTGGATGAGCCGCGGGGAGTTCTGGGGCGCCTACAAGGACGAGACGATCGAATAACCGGTGGGCGGCGGGCCGTTTGCCCCCACCCTTCCCACGGCTAACGCCGCGGGCCCCTTCCCTCCCCCGCTTCGCAGGAGAGGGAGAAAAGTCCCCTCCCTTGCCGAAGGCGGGGGAGGGTCAGGGAGGGGGCAACAGGTCCCCCCTACCCGAAATCCCCGGCAAGCTCCGCCCGCACCGTCTCCGGCATCACCGCCATGTGGCCGTAGTGGGGATGGCCGATGCCGAGGATCACCTCCGTACCCGGCGCGCGGAAGGCGGCGATCTGCTCCGGCGTGAAGTCGAAATGCAGGAAATGGACGGCGGACGCCTTGCCGACCTCGTTCGTCCGCTCCACGTCCTCCTCCGGGCGGGCGACGACCGTGTGGCCGGCGAAGCGCAGCGTCACCGTCCGCTCCACCCCGCCCAGCCGGCCAAGCTCGGCGGCGCGGCGCGACGGGTCGGCGATCTCGAACATCACCGTGGCGACCAGATCCGCCCCCTTGGGGATCAGGCCGTTGTAGGCGCGAAGCTCACCGTCGATCTGCGCCTCGCCGCCCCGCTCGATGAACAGCATCTCGTGGACCTGCTGCCACATCGTTTCGTAACTCTCGAAATGGACGACGGCGTAGGGGCCGACCGCGACCCGGCGCCTCTTCTTCACGGCGACCAAGGCGCTGCGGCGGGCGGCGCGTTCGCGGGCGTAGCGGTCCAGGGGAAGGATGTCGGCGCGGGTGATCGCGGTCCGGCGCGCCGTCATGACGACAGCTGGTCCAGCATCCTCTGGAAGCGTCCGGCGTGGCTCCGCTCGGCCTTCGCCAGCGTTTCGAACCAGTCCGCGACCTCCTCGAAGCCTTCCTCGCGGGCGGTGCGGGCCATGCCCGGGTACATGTCGGTGTATTCGTGGGTCTCGCCGGCGATCGCGGCCTTCAGATTGCTCACCGTGTCGCCGATGGGCAGGCCGGTGATCGGGTCGCCGGCTTCCTCCAGGAATTCCAGATGGCCGTGGGCGTGACCGGTTTCGCCCTCTGCGGTGGAACGGAAGACGGCGGCGACCTCGTTGTGGCCTTCCACGTCGGCCTTCTGGGCGAAATAGAGATAGCGACGGTTGGCCTGGCTCTCACCCGCGAAGGCCGCCTTGAGGTTCTGCTCGGTCTTCGTGCCCTTCAGCGACATGGCGGCGTTCTCCCCACGGGGTTCTGTCCGGCCCGGCCGCGCACGGGCGTGGGGCCTCCGGGGGCCGAGCCTCGGCTACGGCTTATGCCATTGCTCCCAAAACGCGTCAATGTTCCGGAAATTCTCCGAAGGTCCGGTTGGGAGATGGATTTTTTCGTGACGCGACCGTCGGCCGCCTGCCCTTCAGAGATCCTCGCCCTCAGCGGTCCTCGCCCTGCTCCGCGCTCAGCCGGACGATCACGTCCACCCGCGCGATGCGCGTGCCCGGCGGGGCCGGCGGCAGATGCTGCACCACCACATCGTCGCCGGGGATGTCCTCCAGCCGGCCCGTCCCTTCCAGGAAGAAATGGTGATGGTCGCTGGTGTTGGTGTCGAAGTAGGACTTGCCCGCCTCCACCACCACCTCGCGCAGCAGGCCGGCGGCGGTGAACTGGTTCAGCGTGTTGTAGACCGTGGCCAGCGATACCCGCAGGTCCGCCCCCATGGCCTCGGTGTGGAGCTGCTCGGCGGTGACGTGGCGGTGTTCCCCTTCGAACAGCAGGCGGGCCAGACCCAGACGCTGGCGCGTCGGGCGGAAGCCTGCCGTCTGCAGGCGGTCGAGGGCGCGCTTGAAGGGTCGGGTGCCGGTCATCGTCGTCTGTTCGCCGTGGTTCAGGTCACAAAGTCGGAACGCGAAACGGACCGCGGCGATCTGCCGCAGCCCGCTCACTTTAGAACGATTTCAGGTCAGGGGGCAAGCGCCCCCCGCAAACCCGCGGGCCGCCGGCGTCAGTAGCCGGTGGCGATCCGCTCGACCAGCTGCTTCACGGTCGGGATGAAGCCGTCCTTGTAATAGGGGTCCGACGCGAAGCGGAAGGCGTTGTGACCGGCGAACATGAGCTGGTTTTCGCAGTCGTCGGTGTGGCTGACCGCCTGCAGGGTCTTCTGGATGCAGTAGGAGCGCGGATCGGCGCGCTTGCCGTTCGTGCCTTCCTCGTTCTGCGCCCAGTTGGAGAAGTTGCAGGCCGACAGGCAGCCCATGCAGTCCACCTGATCGCGGTGGATGCGCTCCGCCTGCTCCGGCGTGACGAAGATGACCGTGCTGTCCGGGGTCTTCAGGCCGCTGGTGAAGCCCTGGGACAGCCAGCCCTCGGCGCGGGCCTTGTCCGTCTCGGTCACATAGACCGGGCGGCCGCGCGGCCCCAGCGGCAGCTCGGCGGAATGCTCGCCCACCGGCTTGGGCAGATAGGCCACCTGACGCTCCGAGCGGGCCATCAGGTCCATCAGGAACGGGTTCTTGACGGCGGAGGAGTAGAAGCCCGTCGGCGAGAAGCGGTTCAGGAAGACGTCGCCCTCCTTCAGCGTCAGCAGGCGATGCTTCCAGGCGTTGGAGATCGGGCTTTCCTGGGTCAGCAGCGGGCGCGTGCCGAACTGGAAGGCCACCGGGCCGAGATCGGGGTTGTCGATCCAGTCCTCCCAGTCCGACAGCCACCAGACGCCGCCCGCCATGACGATGGGGGTGTCGTTCAGGCCGAAGCTGTTCATCATCTGGCGCAGCGCCAGGACGCGGGGGAACGGATCCTCCGGCTTCAGCGGGTCTTCGGAGTTGGACAGGCCGTTGTGGCCGCCGGCCAGCCACGGGTCCTCGTAGACCACGCCGCCCAGGTTCTCGCGGAACTTGTGGTAGGCGCGCAGCCACAGGGCGCGGAAGGCGCGGGCCGAGGAGACGATGGGGTAGTAATGCACGCCGTAGTGCACGGCGATCTCCGCCACGCGGTAGGGCATACCGGCGCCGCAGGTGACGCCGTGGATCAGGCCTTGGGAGCCTTCCAGCACGCCGTGCAGGATGTGCTCGGCGCCGCCCATCTCCCACAGGACGTTCATGTGGATGCGGCCCTGGCCGTTCGAGGCCTCGTGCGCGATGCGCGCCTGCGCGATGCCGCCCTGGATGCCGAACTTGATCAGCTCGTCGTGACGCTCGCGGCGGGTTTTGCCGTGATAGACCTGCGGCAGGAGATTCCCGTTCTCGTCGTAGCTGTCGGCGTTCACGCCCGAGAATGTTCCGATACCCCCGGCCGCCGCCCAGGCGCCCGAGCTTTCCCCGTTGGAGACGGCAATTCCCTTGCCACCCTCGACGAGCGGCAGAACCTCCCGGCCAGACATCAGCAACGGCTTAAGCGCCTTCAACGAAACCTCCAAGACCATGAGAGCGCCCGCGTGCGGGCACCCGGACAGCGCGACTCGAAAGACGACGAAAAACGCCGCCGGGAGTCGTGCCCCCGACGGCCCAGCCGCCATGAGCGATCTATATATGAGGAAATTTCCGTGCGGACGAGCGGATTCGCGGTGTTAGAAAAAAATCTGTCACAGCGACAGTTCCCCAAACGTCAACCGGTGGTCCCAACGGCAGCTGCTTTACAGGGCTGCCTGTTCGGCCAGTTCCGCCGCCAGCCGGCCGGGCGCGTCGGTGAAAACACCGGCCACACCCCAGTTGAACAGCGTCCGCGCCCGCGCCGCGTCGTTGACCGTGTAGGCCAGAACCGGGCGCCCGGTGGCGCGGTAGGCGGCGACGCTCTCCGCCGTCTGGCGATCTTGATGGATGTTCAGCGTGGCCGCGCCGACGCGGTCGGCGATGGCCGCCCAGTCGGCGGGCGGGTCCCACAGCAGATAGCCGCGCGGAATCTCCGGCGCCCGGTCGCGCGCCACCTCCAGGCAGGGCACCTCGAAGCTGGAGACCAGCAGGGGCAAGCCGCCGGGCCACAGCCGCGTCAGAAGCTCCAGCGCCGCTTCCGCCGTCGGCACCTCTTGGCCGGGATAGGGTTTGATCTCCAGATTGAGACCCAGGCCGAGCTTGCGGATCACGCCCAGCGCCTCCTCCAGGGTCGGCACCGTTTCGCCGGCGAAACGGGCGTCGAACCAGGACCCGGCGTCCAGCGCCTTCAGCTCCGCCAGGGGCAGGTCGGGCACCGGCCCGGCGCCGTTGGTGGTGCGCTCCAGCGTGTCGTCGTGGATCAGCACCGGCACGCGGTCGCGGGTGAGCATCACGTCCACCTCGACCCAGGCGGCGCCCTGGCGGGCGGCTTCGCGCAGGCTGGCGAGGGTATTTTCCGGCGCGCTTTCCTTGGCGCCGCGGTGGCCGATCAGGCGGGGAAGAGTCGACAGCATGGGTCCTGCGGGAGTAAGAGCGGGCCTCTCATGATAGGCGCAAAGCGGCGGATCGGGAACGAGCGATGAAGGCAGCCCACAGCGTGACCGAACTGGTGGCCGCCGGGCTGATGACGCCCGCGGCGGGCGAGGCCGTGGCCGCCGTGGCCGACCGCTACGCCATCGCCCTGACGCCGTACCTGCTGGAAACGCTGGCGGACGCCGCGCCCGGCGATCCCCTGTACGCGCAGTACGTTCCCTCTCCGGAGGAGGCGTACACCGCGCCGGAGGAGCGCAAGGATCCCATCGGCGACGTGGCGCGCAGCCCGGTGAAGGGCATCGTCCACCGCTATCCCGACCGTGTCCTGCTGAAACCGCTGCACGCCTGCGCGGTCTACTGCCGTTTCTGCTTCCGGCGCGAGATGGTCGGCCCGGGCGGCGAGGCCCTGTCGCCCGACGAGTTGGACGCCGCGCTCGCGTACGTGCGTACGCATCCCGAGGTGTGGGAGGTGGTGGTGACCGGCGGTGATCCCCTGCTGCTGTCGCCGCGACGCCTGTCCCACATCGTCCACAGCCTGTCGGACATCCCCCACGTCGGGGTGGTCCGGCTGCACACCCGCGTCCCCGTCGCCGACCCGGCGCGCGTCACGGCGGAGCTTGTCGAGGCGCTGAAGGCTCCGGACGTGGCGACCTGGATGGCGGTCCACGTCAACCACGCCAGCGAGTTGACGGAACCGGCGCGCGGCGCCATCTCCCGGCTGGCCGAGGCCGGCATCCCCCTGCTGGGCCAGACGGTGCTGCTGAAAGGGATCAACGACGAGGCGGCGGCGCTGGAGGCTCTGTTCCGGGGATTGGTGCGCAACCGGATCAAACCCTATTACCTGCACCACCCCGACCTCGCCGCCGGCACCAGCCATTTCCGCCCGACCCTGGCCGAGGGGCAGGCGCTGGTGAAGGGACTGCGCGGGCGCGTTTCCGGCCTCTGCCAGCCGACCTACGTTCTGGACATCCCCGGCGGGCACGGCAAGGCCCCCGCCGCGCCGGGTTGGGTGCGGCCGGACGGCGAAGGTGGCTATCTGGCGGAAGACTTCACCGGGGCGACGCACCGCTACCGCGGCTGATCAACGCGTTCCCAGCCCCGGCCCCAGCCCGAACAGCGGGTCCGGGTTCAGCACCACGCCATGAATGGCGACGATGGAGGCGAAGCCGGTCCACAGCACCAGCGGCAGCCAACTCGCCGCGATGGCGCGGTCGTCCGGCCAGACCAGCAGCACGCAGGTCGAGGCGATGATGAAATACGCGATGGTCCAGGCCGCCGCCAGGATCGGGCTGCCCATCGTGAAGTAAGCGAATCCGAAACTGGCGTAGAGCAGCCACAGCGCCCCCTGCATCCCGATCAGCGCCGGGCGCCAGCGGATCGTCCAGGGCGCGTTCAGCAGCCGCAGGCAGCCCCAGAGCTGGATCAGGCTGATGCTGAACCAGACGACGGGAAAGGCCCAGCCCGGCGGCTGCAGCGGCGAGGGCTGATAGCCGGGAAACGGCTCCCCGCCCCGCTCGAACACGCCATAGGTGTTGGTGAGCAGCCAGAAGACCAGAGCCTGCCACCAATGCACGCGAAAGGGCAGCGGGCCGGTGTCGGTTGCGGGTTCCGTCGGGACGAAGGAGCGGTGGTTCATGCCTTAGGAAATGGCACGGCCCCGCTTGCGGTCAAGCGCGGGGTTGACGCATCCGGCGGAGCGCCGGAACAGCCGCGCCCCCTCGCCGGTTTTCCTCTGGCAATGCGTCGGGGGAGGATCGGGCGATGCGGTGGCAGGACGGTCGCGAGAGCGAGAATGTCGAGGACCGGCGCGGCACGCCCGGAAGCGGCGGCTTCCGCAGGGGTGGGATCGGAATCCCCATCGGGCGCGGCGGCATCGGCATCGGCGGGCTGGCGGTGATCGTGGTGGTGTCGCTCCTGCTGGGCATCAACCCGCTGGACCTGCTGCAAGGCACCGTCCCGCAGGAGCAGGCCCGTTACGAGCAATCCGACGTTCCAAGCAACGGAACCGACGACGAATTGAAGCGCTTTGTCTCCGTCGTCCTGGCCGACACGGAGGACACGTGGTCCGCGCAGTTCCAGCAGATCGGCCGGACCTACCAGGATCCCGCGCTGGTGCTGTTCTCCGGCACGGTGGATTCGGGCTGCGGCTTCGCCCAGGCGGCGATGGGTCCCTTCTACTGCCCGCGGGACCGCAAGGTGTACATCGACCTCAGCTTCTACCGCGACCTGCGCGACCGTTTCCGCGCGCCGGGCGACTTCGCCCAGGCCTACGTGATCGCCCACGAGGTCGGCCACCATGTGCAGAACCTGCTGGGCATCTCCGACCGGGTGCAGCAGGCCCAACGGCAGGCCGGGTCGCAAGCCGACGCCAACGGGCTGTCGGTGCGGCTGGAGCTTCAGGCCGACTGCTTCGCCGGGCTGTGGGCCAACCACGCCAACCGCGAGCGTCAGATCATCGAGCCCGGCGACGTCGAGGAGGCGCTGACGGCGGCCAGCGCCATCGGCGACGACCGTATGCAGCGCCAATCCCGCGGCACCGTGACGCCGGACAGCTTCACCCACGGCAGCTCCGCCCAACGGGTGAGCTGGTTCCGCAAAGGGCTGGAGCGGGGGGAATTGAACGCCTGCGATACGTTCGGGGCGGAGCGGCTGTAGCCAACTCTGCGATTTGGTTGAGTTAGTCTATAGTTTTTACTAATTTTGAGCGGCTTTCTGGTTAGGGGCTGTTCATGCCGATCATCGTCGATAAGAAGAAACTCGCCATCGCCCTCGGCAAGGTCGGGCTGAACGCCGCCGCCGGCAACATCGTCGAGGCGGTCAAGGAGTTCATCGACGCGGCGGACGCCTTCACCCGCGACGGGCCGGGCGACGCCACGGCGGAGGACGGCGCCCGCCTGTTGCTTCAGCGCGGCGCCTACACGGCGGCAATCCGCAGCATCCAGCGCTTCGCCCGGCAGGCACCCCTCCTCGCCGCGGAGGCCGATCCGCGCGAGATCGAGGCCGAACTGGCCCGCCACACCGCCGACACGCCGTTGGAACTGACCGGAGCCGCCTTTTCCGACCCGGACCGCTGGCCCGCCCTGTCCGTGGTGCTGGACGCCTTCACCGGCTGGCAACGCGTCTGCGGCGTGCCGGAGGAGCATCGCGAAACGATGCGTCTGGCCTTCCGCGAGGATTTCGTCCTGGCCCTGGCCGCCGAACTGCGTGACCCCAGCCGAGAGGCCGATTATCGAGCCATGCTCGCCGAAGTGACGCGCACGACCCCGCTGGACGGCGCGGCGCAACGGGCACTGGATTGGCAAGCCTACCGAGCCCGTTTGGTGGAAGCGGTGCATCGGCCCCTCCGCTCGCTCGATCCAGAGAGGGTTCCGCGCTTTTCCCTGCACGATCTCTACGTGCCCTTGCGAGCGTCGGTGGGGGAACCGCCGGCACCGGAGCATCGGCGCAAGGGCGATCCGCTGATCCCCATTCGATGGCTGGACGACGAACTTGATGAATGGATCGAGCGGGCCAACCCGCGCGATGCGGTCCGGGTCCTGTCGGGAGAGCCCGGAGCCGGCAAGTCGAGCGCCTGCACTATGCTGGCCGCGCGGCTGGCGCGGAAGGGCCGGCGGGTGCTGCTGGTACCACTAAGCCGACTGAATTACACGGGCGACGCGCGAGCTGAACTGTCCCGCTTCCTGTCTGACGAGGTGGGCCATGACGCTCTGGAACGTGCGCGAAGCGACAGCGGACCTCCCCTGCTGTTGATCTTGGACGGGCTGGACGAGTTGGCTAAGGTTGGCCAGGGTGCGGTGACTCTGCTGAACGGATTCATCGGCAGCCTGAGCCACGCGCGGTCGGAGTGGAATAGGAACGGGCTGCGGGTCCTGTTGCTTCTAGCGGGCCGCCCGGGTGCAGCTGAAACCACGGACACAATGTCCCGCACCGAGGGCGCACGGTTGCACGTCCTGCGTTTCCGGATTGAGGGTACGCGGTGCGACTGGTTTGACGATGGCGCGCTTGCCCGACTGGATCAACGTCCGGCTTGGTGGCGGCGCTTCGACCATACAGGTGGTCGGCCAGAAATGCTTCGGAAGCGCAACGCGCACTTAGACGCACTCACCGAGCAACCATTGCTCAACTGGTTGATCGCTCAGATCCTGACTTTGGAAGGCACCAAGCGCGCGGCGTCCATCGACGGCATACACGACCTCTACAGCCGCTTGTTCGGTAATGTGCTGGACCGGGTGAACCGGCGAAGCGAGAGTGACGCGCTTGAGGCCATCGACGGCCTGAAACGCAACGACCTCGAATGGATGTTGGAAGAAGTTGCAGTCGCGGCTTGGCACAACGGAGGAGACCGGACTGTCCCCTTTCCGGAGGTCCAGAAACGGTTGGAAGACGCCAGCCTTGACCGGCATCTGGCTTGTCTGACAACGAATCGCGACGATGCGCTGACCTGCCTACTCGACAGCTTCTTCTGTCGTTCTCACACCGGCCAGACCCATCGGGCGGTGGAGTTCACGCACAAGAGCTTCGGCCAGTTCCTGATCGCAAAGCGGATGCTGCGGGAAGTGGAGTCCAGCCACGATTTGCTGTCTCGACGCAGCGGGCGGACCAGCCTGTCAGCATGCTTGGGGGATTGGCTGGCGCTGTGCGGTCCCGCGGCAATGGATCGCGCCCTTTTGGACTTTCTACGATCTGAGATGGCCTCTGCCGCTTCCGGCGGCGGGGTGACGCGCGACATCGCGAAATGGCGGGAGTCCCTGGCGCGCCTGTTTGACGAGTGTGTTCGGCAAGGCATGCCGCTGCCCAACGGTGATTTTCGGTCGCGGGAGATCGAGCGAAGGGTTCGCAATGCTGAAGTTGCCCTTCTCGCCACCTTGGACGCCGCCGTGTCAGTAACTCTGGCGCCGTCCGAACGGTCGATCATCCGATTGGAGCCGGAGGGTGTAAAAAACTCAACACTGTCGGCATCGACCCTGCATCGCCTGCTTGGGCCTTTTACCGACCGGAGCATCGCACGCTTTTGTCTTTCCTGTCTAAACTTGGGGGGCGCCAACCTGCGAGGGGCCGACCTGACGAACGTTGACCTAACGGGCGTTGACTTGTCAGGCGCCGACCTTGTGTACGCCAAATTGTTAGGTGCTACTTTGAAAAACGCCGACCTTACCAGCGCCGATCTGACAGGTGCTGACCTAACGCGGACCAATCTGACGGACGCCGATTTAACATACGCCGACTTAACATCCGCCAACCCGACGTACGCCACCCTGACGCGCGCGGACCTGATGGGTGCGAACCTGACAGACGCCAATCTGATAGACACTGACTTAACGGATGCCAACCTGATGAGCTCCGACTTAACGGATGCCAACCTGACGCGCGCCGTTTTGACAGGCGCCAACCTGATTGACGCGGATATGACAGGTGCGGACATAACGGGTGCCAATCTGACAGGTACCGATCTGACGCGCGCCAAAAACCTACCTTCCTAATGAGGGGATGTTGCCCCGCATAAGAAACGCGCTACAGAAGTAGCGCCGTCGCTCAGCGAAAAAATGGCAGGCTAACTTTCAGGTACGGACAGTATACAAAAACCGAAGACGGCTAGCTGGCTGATAGGCCGTCGCGCATGAAAAAGGCGCCTTACGGCGCCTTTGCCCCCTCCCCGACCCTCCCCCGCTGCGCAGGGGAGGGGGAAGAGAGGCGCCCTCCCCCGCTGGTGCGAGGGAGGGTGAAACCTTACCGTCAGGCGGCGGGGCCGTCCTTCTTGGTCAGGTCTTCGCCGGTGGCCTGGTCGACCTGCTTCATCGACAGCTTGACCTTGCCGCGGTCGTCGAAGCCGATGACCTTCACCTTCACCGAGTCACCCTGCGACACCACGTCCGACACCTTGCCGACGCGCTGCGGCGACAGCTCGGAGATGTGGACGAGGCCGTCGCGGGAGCCCAGGAAGTTCACGAAGGCGCCGAAATCGACGACCTTCACGACCTTGCCCGTGTAGACCACGTTCATTTCCGGCTCGGCGACGATGCCCTTGATCCAGTCGATGGCGGCCTGGGCGGCCTTGGTGTCCACCGCGGCCACCTTCACCGTGCCGTCGTCCTCGATGTCGATCTTGGCGCCGGTCTGCTCCACGATCTCGCGGATCACCTTGCCGCCGGAGCCGATCACGTCGCGGATCTTCTCCTTCGGGATGTTGATCACGGTGATGCGCGGGGCGTTCTCGTTCACCCCCTCGCGGGCGCCGGTCAGGGCCTTGGACATCTCGCCCAGGATGTGCAGGCGGCCGTCCTTGGCCTGGCCCAGAGCGATCTTCATGATCTCCTCGGTGATCGAGGTGATCTTGATGTCCATCTGGAGCGCGGTGATGCCCGCGTCGGTGCCGGCCACCTTGAAGTCCATGTCGCCCAGGTGATCCTCGTCACCCAGGATGTCCGACAGGACCGCGAAGCCGTCGTCTTCCTTGATCAGGCCCATGGCGATGCCGGCCACCGGACGCGCCAGCGGGGCGCCGGCGTCCATCAGCGACAGCGAGGTGCCGCAGACCGTCGCCATCGACGACGAGCCGTTGGACTCGGTCACTTCCGACACCACGCGCAGCGTGTAGGGGAAGTCTTCCTTCTTCGGCAGCAGCGGGTGGATGGCGCGCCATGCCAGCTTGCCATGGCCGATCTCGCGGCGTCCCGGCGAGCCCATGCGGCCGGCCTCGCCCACCGAGTACGGAGGGAAGTTGTAGTGGAGCATGAAATGCTCCCGGTACTCGCCCTGCAGCGCGTCGATGATCTGCTCGTCCTGGCTGGTACCCAGCGTGGTGACGACCAGAGCCTGCGTCTCGCCGCGGGTGAACAGCGCCGAGCCGTGGGCGCGCGGCAGCACGCCGACCTCCGACACGATCGGGCGGACCGTCTTGGTGTCGCGCCCGTCGATGCGGCGACCGGTCTTCAGAACGGCGCCGCGCAGGATGTCGGCCTCCAGTTCCTTGAACTCGGCCACGATGGCCTGCGTCTCGTGGGCCTCGGCCAGAGCCTCCAGCGCCTTCGCCTTGGCGGCGCCGATCTTCTCGTAGCGGACCTGCTTCACCGTCTCGGTGTAGGCGGCCTCGACATCGGCGCCGACGGTCTCGCGCAGCTTCGCCTTCAGGGCGGCGCGGTCGTAGGCCGGGGCCGGCAGGTCCCACGGCTCCTTGGCGCACTGCTCGGCCAGATCGATGATGGCGTCGATGACCGGCTGGAAGCCGCTGTGGCCGAACATCACGGCGCCCAGCATGATCTCCTCGGACAGCTCCTTGGCTTCCGATTCGACCATCAGCACGCCGTCCTGGGTGCCGGCGACCACGAGGTCGAGCGCGGAACCGCCAACGGCGTCCATGGTCGGGTTCAGCACATACTGGCCGTCGACGTAGCCGACGCGGGCGGCGCCGATCGGACCCAGGAACGGGATGCCGGAGATCGTCAGCGCGGCGGAGGTGCCGACCATCGCGACAATGTCCGGATCGTTCTCCAGATCGTGGCTCAGCACGGTGCAGATGACCTGCGTCTCGTTGCGGAAGCCATCGGCGAACAGCGGACGGATGGGACGGTCGATCAGGCGGCTGACCAGCGTCTCCTTCTCCGTCGGGCGGCCTTCACGCTTGAAGAAGCCGCCGGGAATCTTGCCGGCTGCGAAGGACTTTTCCTGGTAATTGACCGTCAGCGGAAAGAAATCGACGCCCGGCTTCGGCGACTTGGCGCCGACGACCGTGCAGAGGACCGTGGTCTCACCATAGGTGACCAGCACCGCGCCGTCGGCCTGACGGGCGATCTTGCCCGTCTCGAACGTCAGCTTGCGTCCACCCCATTCGATTTCTTTGCGGAAAACCTTGAACATGGATTCTTCCTTCCATCCGACACCTAGGCCCGCCGGATTGCTGGCCTAAGCCGGGGTCATCGGTCGTCGGACCCCGCATGTGAAAACCCATAAAGGGTAAAACCCGAAAAGGGCCAAAAACATCAAACGGCCGGTCCCGGAAGGTCCGGGCCGGCCGTTTGATTAATACATACCTTCGCGAACAGCCGCACGCCCCGACCAGCGCGACACTCCCCTGTGCACCGGAACGCGGCGCGGCGGATCGAGCGCTGATCGGGACGGATGTTCGGTCACCAGGACGGACGCCTTTTGGAAATCAGCGACGCAGGCCCAGACGCTCGATGAGCGTGGCGTAGCGGCTGTTGTCCTTCTTCTTGAGATAATCGAGAAGACGGCGACGCTGGCCGACCATCACCAGCAGACCACGGCGGGAGTGGAAGTCCTTCTTGTGGCCCTGCAGGTGCTCGGTCAGGTTCCGGATGCGCTCGGACAGGATCGCGACCTGGACCTCGGGCGAACCGGTGTCGTTGGTGCCGCGCGAATAGTCCTTAATGAGTTCCTGCTTGCGATCGGGCGTGATCGACATCGGGGTCTCCATCGTTCATAGGTTGAGAACGCGCACCGGACGGACCTCCGCCCCCTCCACGCGCGCCAGCGCCACCGGCTTGCCGCCGAAAAGCGCAATAACGGTGCCATCCCCACCAACATCGCCGCGCAGCGCCGTGAGGCGTTCGCGGTCCTGCCGGGTGAGGAGTGCCACCGTCTGGCCGTGCTTCAGTCGGTGCGCTTCCGCGTCCGTCAGGGCCAGCGCCGGGATGTCGTCCAGCGCGGTCTCGATCGGCAACAGAAGTCTTTCGACCGCGGCACCTTGCTCCATCGCGGTCAGGTCGTCCAGGGAAATCGCCCCGTCCAGCGTGAAAGACCCGACGCGCAGGCGTCGCAGATCGCGGATGTGCCCCACCGTCCCCAACCGTTCGGCGAGGTCGCGGGCGATGGAGCGGACATAGGTGCCCTTGCCGCAATCCACCTCCAGCACCGCGTGGTCGGCGTCCGGAGTTTCGACCAGCTCCAGCCGGTCGATGCGGACGGTGCGGGGGGCGATGTCCACCACCTCCCCCTCGCGGGCGATGTCGTAGGCGCGCTCGCCGTTGATCTTCAGAGCGCAGTATTGCGGCGGAATCTGCTCGACGAAGCCCAGGAAGGCGGGCAGTGCGGCGCGGATCGCCTCGGCGTCGGGCCGCACCGCGGAGGTCTCCGTCGCCGAGCCCTCGCGGTCGTCGGTGGTGGTGCGGGTCCCCCAGGCCACGGTGAAGCGGTAGGTCTTCTCGCCGTCCATGGCGTAGGAGACGGTCTTGGTCGCCTCGCCCAGCGCGATCGGCAGGATGCCCGTGGCGATGGGGTCCAGCGTGCCGCCGTGCCCGGCCTTCTCGGCGTTGAGATGGCGCCGCACCTTGGACAGCGCCTGCGTCGAGGTCATCCCCGCCGGCTTGTCCAGCACGATCCAGCCGTGGATCGGCTCGCCCTTGCGCTTACGAGCCACGGCGCCCCTCGTCCCCGCCGCCGTTGCCCTCATCGCCGTCGTCTTCGTCCTCGTCCTCGTCGTCGATGTCTTCACCGTCGTCGAGGTCGTCCGTCTCGGTCTCGTCCTCCTCGTCCCAGCCGTCGTCCTCCTCGTCATGGTCGTCGTCGCCGTTCACGCGGTCGGCGAGCGAGCGGTAGCCGACGTCGCGGGCGACCGCCGGGCTGTGCAGGATGTCGTCGATGCGACCGGCATAGTCGAAGGAGGTGTCGGCCTCGAAGCTCAGCGTCGGGGCGTGGCGCAGGTTGATGGCGCGGGCGACCTGGCCGCGCAGGAAGGGGGCGGCGCGGCGCAGGGCCGACAGCGTTTCGTCCATCGGGCCGCCACCCAACGGCGTGACGAAGGCGGTGGCGTTGCGCAGGTCCGGGCTGATCCGCACCTCGGTCACCGTGACGTTCAGTTCCGCCAGTTCGGGGTCGTGGAAGTCGCCGCGCCGGAACAGGTCCGCCAGGGCATGGCGGATTTCCTCGCCGATGCGGAGCTGGCGCTGGGACGGCGGCTTTCCGGCCAGGTCGTGTTTCTTTCTCATGCTGTCGATCCCGAATGCGGTGCGAGAGGGATTTGTCCCTCCGCGAAAACGCGACAAGGGCGCACGGGCGCCCTTGTCATCTGTAACGTCATCTGTAGCCGGTCCGTGAGCCGGGATGCGGCGGCGGGCTTACAGCTCGCGCGCCACCTCCTCGATCTCGAAGGCTTCGATGATGTCGCCGGCCAGGATGTTGTCGTAATTCTCGAAGGCCATGCCGCACTCGTAACCCTCGCGCACTTCCTTGACCTCGTCCTTGAAGCGCTTGAGCGTCTTGAGCGTACCCTCGTGGATGACGACGTTGTCGCGCAGCAGGCGGCAACCGGCGCCGCGCTTGACGGTGCCCTGCGTGACCATGCAACCGGCGACCTTGCCGACCTTGGTGATGTTGAAGACCTCGCGGATCTCGGCGTAGCCGATGAAACGCTCGCGCAGGGTCGGCGACAGCATGCCGGTGAGGGCCGCCTTCACGTCGTCGATCACGTTGTAGATGATCGAGTAGTAGCGGATCTCGACGCCGTCGCGCTTGGCCATGTCGCGGGCCTGCGGGTTGGCGCGGACGTTGAAGCCGAAGACCATCGCGTTGGACGCGTTCGCCAGCGTGATGTCGGACTCGTTGATCGCACCCACCGACGCGTGCAGCACGCGGACCTTGACCTCGGTGTTCTCCGCCGTGAGCTTCTCCAGGGCGTTGGAGATCGCCTCGATGGAGCCCTGCACGTCGCCCTTGATGACGACCGGCAGTTCCTTGGCCTCGCCGGCCTGGATGCGGCTGAACATGTCCTGCAGCGAGCCGCGGGCCGACGCCGCGTTGGCGGCTTCGCGCTTCTTGCGCTGGCGGAACTCGGCGATCTCACGGGCGCGGGCTTCCGACTCGACGACGGTGAAGTCGTCGCCGGCGAGCGGCGTGCCGTTGAGACCGAGCACCTCGACCGGGCTGGCCGGGGCGGCCTGCTCGACGCTCTGGCCGCGGTCGTTGACCAGGGCGCGGACGCGGCCCCACTCCGACCCGGTGACGAAGACGTCGCCGACCTTCAGCGTGCCGCGCTGGACCAGCACGGTGGCGACCGAACCGCGGCCGCGCTCCAGCTTGGCCTCGACCACGACGCCTTCGGCGGTGCGGCCCGGGTTGGCCTTCAGCTCCAGGATTTCGGCCTGCAGGAGGATGGCCTCCTCCAGCTTGTCCAGGTTGCGCTTGGCCTTGGCCGACACTTCCACGGTCTGGATGTCACCGCCCAGTTCCTCCACGACCAGCTCGTGCTGGAGCAGTTCCTGGCGGACACGGTCCGGCTTGGCGTCGGGCAGGTCGATCTTGTTGATGGCGACGATGATCGGAACCTTCGCGGCCTTGGCGTGATGGATCGCCTCGATCGTCTGCGGCATGACGCCGTCGTTCGCGGCGACGACCAGCACCACCACGTCCGTGACGTTGGCGCCGCGGGCGCGCATCTCGGTGAAGGCGGCGTGGCCCGGCGTGTCGATGAAGGTGATCTTCGCACCCGACTCCAGCTGCACCTGATAGGCGCCGATGTGCTGGGTGATGCCGCCGGCCTCGCGGCTGACCACGTCGGTCTGACGCAGGGCGTCGAGCAGCGAGGTCTTGCCGTGGTCGACGTGGCCCATGATCGTGACGACCGGGGGACGCGGCACCAGCGCCGTTTCCGCATCGTCGTTGAGGCGCAGGCCGACCTCGACGTCCGCCTCCGACACGCGGCGCACGCGGTGGCCGAACTCGGCGATGACCAGCTCCGCCGTGTCGGCGTCGATGGTCTGGTTGATGGTGGCCATCACGCCCATGCGCATGAGCTGCTTGATCACGTCGGCGCCGCGTTCCGCCATGCGGTTCGCCAGCTCCTGGACGGTGATGACCTCGGGCAGCACGACGTCGCGGGTCACTTTCTGCGTCTCCTGACGGCTCATCTGGCGGAGCCGCTCGCGCTCGCGGGCACGGCGGACGGCGGCCAGCGAACGGGTGCGCTCACCATCGTCGCTCAGCGCCTGCGAGACGGTCATCTTGGAGCCCTTGCGCCGATCGGCGCCCGGAGCGGCCTTGCGAACCGGAGCCGGCGCCGGGGCCTTCTTGTTGCCCGGCTTGCCGCGGCGGTCGTCCTCTTCCTCGCCGAAGCGGGGAGCGGCCGGAGCGCCCGGACCACGGGCGGCCGGAGCCTCCGTGGTGGCCGCGGTGCGCGCACCGGCGCCACCGGCGGCGGGACGGGCACCAGCACCCTGCGGACGGGTCTGTTCGGTGTCCTTGCGCTTGGCCTCCTCGGCCTCCTTGCGCTTGGCTTCCTCTTCCTGGCGGCGGCGTTCGGCCTCCTGGGCCTTGGCGCGCTCCGCCTCCTCGATGCCGCGCATCTCGGCCAGCTCGCGCTGGCGCAGAGTCTCGGCGTCGAGAATCTCCGGCTCCGCCTCGACCACCTGGGCCGGCTGGGACGCCGCCTCCTCGGCGGCGCGGGCGGCGGCCTCCGCGGCCAGGACGGCGGCCTCGGCCTCCTCCTCGGCGCGGCGGCGGTTGTCCTCGGCCGCCCCCTGCAGGGCGCGGATGCGCGCCTCGCGTTCCTGGTTGGTCAGTTGACGGACGGCGCCGCCGCCACCGCCGCGCTGGCGCTGGCCCGGCCCACCCCGGACGGGGATGCCCTGGGCGGCCTGACGCGCGGCGGCGCCGCCGTCGGCCACGCCCGGCAGAGCGCCCTTCTCCACGGCCCGCTTACGCTTGACCTCCACGGTCACGGGCTTCGACCGGCCATGGGAGAAGCTCTGCCGGACCTGGGTCTCGACCGGCTTCTTCAGCTCCAGCTTCCCTTTGCCGGAGCCGGAGAGGTGCAAGACTTTCTTTTGGTCCTGGTCGTTGCTGTCGGTCATCGGTTCCCGAATGGTCAGACGTTGCTTACGTGGCCGGCCGGCGGAGAGCCGGCGACAAAGCCTTTGATACCCTTGAGACGCGCGGAGTCGCGTGCCAATCCCTTGGCCAGCTTCCCGCGCGCCACCACCGCGTGCACGGCGTTTTCCCGTCCCAGGGCCGCGGCCATCGCCGCGGCGTCGAACAGGTCCACGACCGGCATATCCGGCGCCAGCGCTGTGATCTTGCCCCGCTGGTCGGGCGAACCGTCGCTGGCCTCGACCAGCAGATAGGGCGGTCCGGCGCGTCCGACCTGATTGGTCTTCAGCGCCTCGCGCACCTTTTCGTATCCGGCCAGAGCCTGCCCGGCCCGGCGCGCCAGCCCGAAGGCATCCAGGCACCGCCGCTCCAGCAGCTTCTCCAGCCGCTCCGCCAGATCGGGCGGGACGCGCACCGCGCGCCGCGCCGCCTTGGCGAACATGTTCTTGGCCAAAGCCTTCGTAAAGGCCGCCTTGTCCCCCGACAGCCAGAGGCCGCGGCCCGGAAGCCGTTCCTCCAGATCCGGCACGATCTCGCCGTCGGGTGATACCACGAAACGGATCATGCCGTCTTTCGGCTGCACGGTGCCGGTGGCGATGCAGCGGCGCAGCGGACCCTTTTCCAGGTCCGCCGGCAGCAGCGCCTCCCCTTCGACCGCGAGGCCGTCCGGTTCACCATCCGCCGGAGTCTGTTCGTTCCTGTCGCTCAGTCCAACCATCCGTACCGTTTGTGCGTCCTAAGTCCCGGCTCAGCTCTGCGCCGCCTGATCGTCGGTGGAGGGTTGCGCCGCGGTGGGCGCGCCTTCCTCGCCGTCGAACCAGTGGGCACGGGCGGCCATGATGATCTCGTTGGCCTCGTCTTCCGTCGGGGCCTCCTTGCCGAGAATGTCGCGCAGCTCGTCCGCGGCGAGGTCGGCGAGGTCGTCCATCGTCTTCACGCCGTTCTCCCCCAGCTTCACCAGCAGGGTCGGGCTGAAGCCGGTGACGTCCGCCACCGCATCTTCGACGCCGAGCGTCTGGCGCCTCTCGGTCATGCGGACGTCCTGCTCCTCAAGGAAGTTGAGGGCGCGCTGCTTCAGCTCTTCCGCCACATCCTCGTCGAAGCCTTCGATTTCGGCCAGCTCCTCGGTCTCGACGTAGGCGATCTCCTCCACGGAGGTGAAGCCTTCGGCGACCAGCAGATGGGCGATCACGTCGTCCACGTCCAGCGCGTCCATGAAGAGCTGCGAGCGGGTGCGGAATTCGTCCGACCGGCGCTCCGACTCCTCCTGCTCGGTCAGGATGTCGATGTCCCAGCCGGTGAGCTGGGTGGCGAGGCGCACGTTCTGGCCGCGGCGGCCGATGGCCAGCGACAGCTGGTCGTCGGGCACCACCACCTCGATGCGGCTGTTGTCCTCGTCCATCACGACCTTGGCGACCTCGGCCGGGGCCAGGGCGTTGACGATAAAGGTCGCCGGCTCCTGGTTCCACTGGATGATGTCGATCTTCTCGCCCTGCAGCTCGCCGACGACCGCCTGGACGCGGCTGCCGCGCATGCCGACGCAGGCGCCGACCGGATCGATGGAGCTGTCGTGGCTGATCACCGCGATCTTGGCGCGCGAGCCCGGGTCGCGGGCGACCGCCTTGATCTCGATGATGCCGTCGTAGATTTCCGGCACTTCCTGGGCGAACAGCTTCGCCATGAAGATCGGATGGGTGCGCGACAGGAAGATCTGCGGACCGCGCGCTTCCTCGCGCACATCGTAGATGTAGGCGCGCACGCGGTCGCCGTTCTTGAAATGCTCGCGCGGCAGCAGCTCGTCGCGGCGCAGGATCGCCTCGGCGCGGCCCAGGTCGACGGTGACGTTGCCGTATTCGACGCGCTTGACCAGACCATTGACGATCTCGCCGATGCGGTCCTTGTATTCGTTGAACTGGCGCTTGCGCTCCGCGTCGCGAACCTTCTGGACGATGACCTGCTTGGCCGTCTGGGCGGCGATGCGGCCGAAGTCGATGGGCGGCAGCGGATCGACCAGGAAGTCGCCGACCTGGGCGCCGGGCTTGCGGCGCTGGGCGTAGGCGAGGGTCACCTGGGTCGCCTCGTTCTCCACCGCCTCGACCACCTCCAGGTGGCGGGTCAGGTGGATGTCGCCCGTCTTGCGGTCGATGCGGGCGCGGATGTCGTGCTCGTGGCCGTACTTGGAGCGCCCGGCCTTCTGAATCGCCTGCTCCATCGCCTCCAGGACTTCGTCCCGGTCGATGTTCTTTTCGCGGGCAACCGCGTCAGCGACTTGCAGCAGTTCCATCCGTCACACTTCCTGGACTGGCGTTTGTTCTTCGAGTGAAGCCCGGAGCAGCCGTCAACCCTGGCCCTGGCTGGCGCGGATCAGTTCATCCGTCAAGACCAGCTTGGCGCGCAGGATGTTGTCGAACTCCAGCCGGGCGGCTCCCTGTTCCGATTCGACGCACACGAGGCCGTCTTCGACGCCCTTCAGCATGCCCTTGAAGCGTTTGCGGCCATCGACGGCAAGCCGGGTCTCCAGCTTGGCCTCGAAACCGGCGAAACGCTCGAAATCCTTCAGACGGGTCAGCGGCCGGTCGATGCCCGGCGAACTGACCTCCAGCGTGTAGGCGCTCTTGATCGGATCTTCAACGTCGAGCACCGCGGAGATCGCGCGGCTGATGTCGGCGCAGTCTTCGACCGTCATGGGCGCGCCGTCGGCGCGTTCCGCCATGACCTGCAGAACCATGCGCTGCCCACCGGTCAACTGCACACGCACGAGTTCGTAGCCCATGGCCTCGACCGACGGCGTGATGATCTGCTCGATACGACCGGTTGCTTCCATTCCACCTGACCCGCCCCCGCGGTCTCCCCTGGCACAGCGCCCTGGGACCAACACGGGGATTCCATACGCTGATAAAAAAATAAGTGGGCCAAGGCCCACCCGCAAAGCGTCCCGCCGGCCCGGTTTCCCGAGCCGCCGATCCGTATGGGTTCATGCGGTGAATATAGACATTCCGGAGCAGGCCGCAAGCGCTTTTCCGCAAGGTCCTATGCCAAGCGCTTGGTGGGCCGGTTCGGCCGGGGTAAAGTGAAGCCTTCGGCGGCCTTCGCACCGCTCGGAAAAGCATCCTGCAGAGGCCGCTCACCGTGATCCTCGAAACGGCTCTCCTGACCGTCAGACCCGGCCAGGGCTCGACCTTCGAACGGGCGATGGCCGAGGCTCAGCCCCTCATCGCCGCGACTCCGGGCTTCCTCGGGCTGGAACTCCGGCCCTGCCTGGAGGCGCCGGACCGCTACCTTCTGCTCGTCCGCTGGGAGCGGCTGGAGGACCACACCGAAGGCTTCCGGGGGTCCGACCGCTACGCCCGCTGGAAGGCCCTGCTCCACCACTTCTACGATCCGTTCCCCGTGGTGGAGCATTACGGCGAGCCGCTGGTGTCTACCCCCGCGCCTTGCGGATGAAGCGCATGAAGACCGGCTTGCGCCCGGCCTCGATGGCCTTCTCCTCGTAGCGGGTGGGCGGCCAGTCCGCGATGCGGTGGCGCCAGTCGGACGGGCCGCGGGCGGTCCATTCAAAGTCGGGATGGCGGACCGTGTGCTCCAGCATCCAACGCACCAGCCCCATGTCGTCGCTGGCCAGCCGCAGCTCCGCCCCGTCCTTCAGCACGCGCGCGAGGCGCGGCAGGTTGTCCGGACCGATGAAGCGGCGCTCCCAATGGCGTTTCTTCGGCCAGGGATCGGCGAACAGGACGAAGGCGCGCCCGATGGACGCGTCCGGCAGGGCGTCGAGCAGCGGGCGGGCATCGTCCGGCAGGACGCGGACGTTGTCCTGGACACCCTCGTCATCGACCAGCTTGAGCAGACCGGCCACGCCGTTGATGAAGGGCTCCGCCCCGATCACCCCGACGTCGCGGTTGTTCGCCGCCTGCCACGCCATGTGGTGGCCGCTGCCGAAGCCGACCTCCAGCCAGACGTCGCGCATGGGCTTGGAAAACAGGGCGTGGGGGTCAATGCGGTCGCCCGGCTGCGGCACCGGGATTTCCAGCGACGGCAGGAGCCCGTCGAGCAATTCGGTCTTGCGCTTGCGGAGCGGACGCCCCTTGCGCCGTCCGTAGAGCCTCTTGGACGAGTCCAGGAAGGAGTCGGTCATCGTGACAGCAAGATCCCAAAACGAATGCAGGGGCCCCTGGGGCCCCCGCATCCCGGACGAACGGGTCCGGACTTGGAAGAAGCCGCTCTTAGAAGAAAGCGGTGCGCAGGTCGTTGACGAGGTCGGTCTTCTCCCAGGAGAAGCCGCCGTCGGCCTCCGCCTCGCGGCCGAAATGGCCATAGGCGGCGGTGCGCGCGTAAACCGGCCGGTTCAGGCCCAGGTGGGTGCGGATGCCACGCGGGGACAGGTCGACCAGCTTCTGCAGGACCTCCGACAGCCGATCCTCGTCGACCGTGCCGGTGCCGTGGGTGTCGACATAGACCGACAGCGGCTTCGACACGCCGATGGCGTAGGACAGCTGGATCGTGCAGCGCTCGGCCAGACCGGCGGCGACCACGTTCTTGGCGAGGTAGCGCGCGGCGTAGGCGGCGGAGCGGTCGACCTTGGTCGGGTCCTTGCCGGAGAAGGCGCCGCCGCCGTGCGGGGCCGCACCGCCGTAGGTGTCGACGATGATCTTGCGGCCGGTCAGGCCGGCGTCGCCATCCGGACCACCAATGACGAAGCGGCCGGTCGGGTTGACGTAGAAGTTCGCCTCGTCGCACATCCAGCCCGCCGGCAGGCAGTTGATGACGTGCGGACGGACGATCTCGCGCACCTCCTCCTGGGTCAGGCCGTCGGCGTGCTGGGTGGAGACGACCACCGCGGTGGCGCGCACCGGCTTGCCGTTCTCGTACTGCAGAGTCACCTGGCTCTTGGCGTCGGGGCCGAGCTGCGGGGCGGCGCCGGAGTGGCGCGCCTCGGCCAGCGACTTCAGGATGGCGTGGCTGTAGTAGATCGGCGCCGGCATCAACGCCGGGGTCTCGTTGCAGGCGTAGCCGAACATGATGCCCTGGTCGCCCGCGCCCTCGTCCTTTTCACCGGCAGCGTCGACACCGACGGCGATGTCGGCGGACTGCGAGTGGACAAGGCACTTGACGTCCATCTTCTCCCAATGGAAGCCGTCCTGCTCGTAGCCGATGTCCTTCACCGCGGCGCGGGCGACCTGCACCAGCATGTCGGGGGTGATGCTTTCCGGCCCGCGCACCTCACCGGCCAGAACGATCTGGTTGGTGGTCGCCAGCGTTTCCACCGCCACGCGGGCGTAGGGGTCGTGCGACAGGTACAGATCGACAATGGCGTCGGAGATGCGGTCGCACACCTTGTCCGGATGGCCTTCGGACACGGACTCGCTGGTGAACACGTAGTTGAGCTTGGCCACGACGAACCTCGGCAATGGGAGGGGGCTATTCAACAGAAGTAAATTGGGAGACCGGCGCAGCACCCACGGAAAGCCAGTCATTTGCCGTATGTGACAAGGTTTGCGTTCCAGGTCAAGCGATCTCCCCGGGGTTGGAGGAGACGGATGGAAATTCGCCTAAAAAAACTTTGGGGAACGGGCCGGAGGGCCGCGTTCCCCAATCGTCCTGCCGTCCGGATTGCTTCCGGTTGCTCGGCTCGGGTCTCTGAACCGGTTATTCGGCCGCTTCGACCATGCCGGAGTTGGCAACGGCCTTGGTCAGCTCGAACAGGCGCTTGCGCACCGACGGGTCATTGATGCGGTAGTAGGCGCGCACCAGTTCCAGCGTCTCGCGCTTGGCCATCGGGTCCGGCTCGTAGCCGCCCGAACGCTCCTCGAAACCGGCGGCGTTGCCCTCCTCGTCGTCAACCGGAGCCGCGGCGGCTTCCGCCGGCATGTCGTCGAAGAAGAAGGACACCGGAACGTCCAGGACGCGGCTGAGGTCGAACAGGCGCGACGCACCGATGCGGTTGGCGCCGCGCTCGTACTTCTGCACCTGCTGGAAGGTCAGGCCGATGGCCTCGCCCAGCTTTTCCTGGCTCATTCCGAGAAGGGTCCGGCGCAACCGGACGCGGGAACCGACGTGCACGTCGATCGGGTTCGGCTTTCCCGTCTTGGGACGGCCGGCAGTGGCCCGGCGGCCCCGCGCTGGCGTTGCTTGCATTGCTCTAATTCCCTGAAACAGTTGTGCAACCTTGATACGACATATCCATGTATGCAGTCAAGGCCACCCGAGCGCTCCCGATGCGCGTGATTGAAAAAAGAGTCTCGGTTGCGCTAAGTGCGATGTCGTGCGCGCAGGCCCACCGCGAAACAGGTTAAAAGAAGCAACCCAAACGCGCCGTCGCCCACCCGTCCGTAGAGAGTGGGGGTGGGCAGCGCCTCCGGCAAGGCCGCATCGACCACACCCCTGTGACCAAGCGGCAGCATGGCTGTGATGCGGCCGTGGGGATCCACCACGCCGGAGATACCGGTGTTGGCGACGCGGACCAACGGCATCCCCTCCTCCACCGCGCGGGTCCGGGCGATGGCGAAATGCTGGTACGGGCCGGCGGTGTTGCCGTACCAAGCGTCGTTGGTCAGGTTCAGCATCCAGCGCGGCCGTCCGGCGCCGTCGTCCGCGGCGGGCAGCACGGCGCCCGGAAAGATCACCTCGTAGCAGATCAGCGGGCTGACCGGCGGCAGGCCCTTGAGATCGAGCGACACCGGTCCCGGACCCGCGGAAAACTCCGCCCCGTTGCCGGCGATGGCCCCGACCGGCAGCCAGCGGCGCAGCGGCATGTATTCGCCGAAGGGCACGAGGTGGAACTTGTCGAAGCGGCCCGTCACCGCCCCGCTGCCGTCCACCGCCGCCATGCTGTTGTAATAGAGCGGCTCGCCCTCCGGCCCGGCCTCCATCCGCGGCACCCCGGTGATGAGCAGCCCGCCGGGCGGCGTGACCGACCCCAGCGCCTGGCGCAGGCGGGCGTCCTGGTCGAGGAACAGCGGCACCGCGGTTTCCGCCCAGATCACATGGGTGACCGGCTCAGTGGATGGGGCGACGGAGAGTTCCATCTGCTGCTGGACGTTGCGCACCCGCTCGCCCGCCGCCCATTTCAACCGCTGGTCGATGGCCGGCTGGACCAGCCGCAGCCGCACGCCGGGCACCGCCGCATCGGACGCCCCGGCCAGCCGCAGCCCGCCCCAGGCGCCCAGCGCCGTGAACAGCGCCAGCCCGGCGGCCAACGCGCCCAAGGCGCGTCGGCGCGGCACCGCCATGTCGGCCAGACCCGCCGGCAGCGACGCCACCAGCACGGTCAACAGGCTGAGGCCGTAGATGCCGATCAGCGAGACGCCTTGCAGAACCGGCAGGAAACCGGTCCAGCCATAGCCGACGAGGTTCCACGGGAAGCCGGTGAGGACGTGGCCGCGCAGCCATTCGAACAGCACCCAGCAGGCGGCGAACAGAACCGCCTTCCCCAGCCCCTGCCCCATCCCCCGGGCCCGCAGCGTCCAGACCAGCAGCGTGGCGAAGCCGGTGAACAGCGCCAGCAGGATCGGCAGCCCCGCCGCCGACAGCGGCAGCGCCCACCAGAAGCGCTCGATGTCGGTGAACAGCGCCGCGCTGATCCAATAGAGGCCGAGCAGATGATGGGCGAAGCCGAAGAACCAGCCCACCGCGAAGGCCTGCCGCTTGGTCCGCGCCCCGTCGAGCAGCCAGAGCAGCCCCGGAAAGGCGATCAGCAGCAGCGGCACCGCGCCGGCCGGCGGCAACGCCAGCGTCGCCAGCCCGCCGAATCCCGCCGCCGCCAGCAGCCGGCGCCAGCCGGTCAGCCCGGCCAGACCCGCGGACAGTCGGCCCAGCCGGGCAGGGGTGGTCGTCATGTCGGTGGCGGTCAAGGAATGGAACTCCGGAAGCGGGTGGGCCGGTTCGGCTGACGAGACAATCGTGCCAGTCTGGAAACCAAATCACCACGAAGACACGAAGGCACGAAGAGGGTCACAGAGAAGCCCTCCGCCCCGCCCATGATCCGGGGATGCGGTAGAGCCTCTTTGCGCCGTCTTTGTGTCCTTCGTGTCTTCGTGGTGAAAATACCCTGCGGGGCTTTACCCGACCTCGGCCAGGGCGGAATTCTCGGCGGGGGCGGTGCGGACGCGCAGCCGCCTGATGCGGCGGGGGTCGGCCTCGACGATCTCGAACTCCAGGCCGGAGGGGTGGGTCAGCATTTCCCCGCGGCCGGGCACCCGTCCAGCCAGCGACACGACGAGACCGCCGAGCGTGTCGACCTCCTCGCGCTCCTCCTCGGTCAGGAAGGCGCCGACGCGGTCCTCGAAATCCTCGATGGAGACGCGGGCGTCGGCGAGGATCGTGCCGTCGGGGCGTTCGACGAAGTGGGGGGTCGCCTCCTCGTCGTGCTCGTCCTCGATCTCGCCGACGATCTCCTCGACCAAGTCCTCGATGGTGACGAGGCCGTCGATGCCGCCGAACTCGTCCACCACCAGCGCCATGTGCTGACGCTTCTGACGCATCTGCACCAGCAGGTCGACCACCGGCATGCTGGGCGCGACGATGCTGAGATCGCGCACGATGTCCTTCAGCTCGACCGGCGTCCGGCTGGCCATCGCCACCAGCACGTCCTTGATGTGGACCATGCCGACGACGTCGTCGAGCGTTTCACGGAAGACCGGCAGGCGGGAATGGGCTTCCTCCGCCATGCGCTGGACCAGGGCGGGGAACGGCGTGTCCACGTCCACCGCCACGATGTCCGCGCGGGGCACCATCACGTCGTCGACGGCGCGGTCGCGCAGCTTCAGGATGTTGGCGAGCAGGGCGCGCTCGCCCGCCCCAAGCGATCCCTCGCCGCTGTCCTGATCCTCGATCAGGTCTTCGATCGTGGCGCGCAGGGTGGCGTCGTCGCGCCCCCCCAGGACGGTCCTCATCCACCCGCGAAACAGGTGGCCCAAGGATTGTTGATCTTCGGCCCCGTCTTCACGGGGCGTTCGACTGTCGGAAATCTCGCTCATCGGTCCGGTGGTTGTTCGTCCAGGTTCGGCTCTCCGGGCGGAGAGCGCGTGGCGGCGTACGGGTCGGCGATGCCGAGGGTCGCGAGCACGTCGGTTTCGAGCTGCTCCATCTCCTCGGCCTCGTCGTCCGTCTCATGATCATACCCGAGCAAATGAAGAACGCCATGCACCACAAGGTGGGTCATATGGTCCGAAGGTGTTTTACCCTGCTCGGCGGCTTCGCGGGCGACGGTCTCCCAGGCCAGGATGACGTCGCCCAGCATGACCGGCGCGTCCTCGCCCAGTTCGGGCTCCTCCGCTTCGGTCAGGGCGAAGGACAGCACGTTGGTCGGCTTGTCCTTGCCCCGGTATTCGCGGTTCAGCCGGTGCACCAGCGCGTCGTCGGCCAGCACGACGGACAGTTCCGCCGGCCCCTCCTCCTCGTCGTAGGTGACGGAGAGCGCGGAGAGCGCGGCGCGTTCGCACAGCCATTCGGCGTTGTCCGCCCAATCGCCCGCTTCACGTGAAACGACGACATCGACGGCCATCACGGTGTTCCCTCCGCATCCGGCTCGTCGTCCGCGGCGGCGGGGAGCCGGGGGGCGGGCCTGCGCCGGCCATCGCTGCGGTCGCCTTCGGCACGGTCATAGGCGCGGATGATGCGCGCGACCAGCGGATGGCGCACCACGTCGGCGGCGGTGAAATGGACGAAGCGGATGCCCTCCACCCCTTCCAGGATGTCCAGCGCCTCGCGCAGGCCGGACTTGGCGCCGGCCGGCAGGTCGGTCTGGGAGATGTCGCCGGTGACCGCCATGCGGCCCCCCTCGCCCAGGCGGGTGAGGAACATCTTCATCTGCATGGGCGTGGTGTTCTGCGCCTCGTCCAGGATGACGAAGGCGTTGGCGAGCGTGCGGCCGCGCATGAAGGCGAGCGGCGCGATCTCGATCTCGCCGGACTCCAGCCGCTTCTTCACCTGCTCCGCCGGCAGCATGTCGTGCAGCGCGTCGTAGAGCGGGCGCAGATAGGGGTCCACCTTCTCCTTGAGGTCGCCGGGCAGGAAGCCCAGCCGCTCCCCCGCCTCCACGGCGGGGCGCGACAGGATGATGCGGTCGACCTGTCCGGTGGTCAGCAGCGCCACCGCCTGCGCGACCGCGAGGTAGGTCTTGCCGGTGCCGGCGGGGCCGAGCCCGAAGACCATCTCGCTTTCCGCCAGAGCCTGGAGATAGGCCGCCTGCATGGGGGACCGCGGGGTGATGGCGCCCTTGCGGCGGGTGCGCACCGCGACCTCGCCCCGGCTGAGCGTCGCCAGATTCTGGTCGCGCACCGCACCGCCGACGCCGGTCGCCATGCGGACGGCGGCGTCCACCTCGCCGGTGCCGACGGTCATGCCGCGCTTGAGGCGCTCGTAGAGGGCGTCGATGGCCGAACGGGCGGCTTCCGACGATTCCGCCGGACCGGCGATGGTCAGCGTGTTGCCGCGGGAGATCAGGGAAACGCCGAGCTGGTTCTCGATGCGGGCGAGGTGGCGGTCGTGCTCCCCGTACAGCATCGGCAGCAGCCGGTTATCGTCGAAGTTCAGATCAATCCGTTGATCTGGGTGTTGATCGGGCAAGCCGTTCAAACGGTCGCCTCCACGGGTTGCGTGCCGGTGGCGGAGCTGCGGTATTCACCGGTCGCCACGCTGCCGGCAAGGCTGTTCGGATGGGCGGCGTCGATGCGCACCGCGACGATGCGGCCGAGCAGCCGCTCGTTGGCGTCGGCGTGCACCGACTGCAGATAGGGGCTCTTGCCCAGAAGCTGGCCGGCGCGCTTGCCGACGCGGTCGAACAGGACCGGCACGGTGCGCCCGACGAAGCTCTGGTTGAAGGCCTGCTGCTGCGCGTTCAGCAACTGCTGAAGCGCGGCCAGACGGGCGTCCTTGACGTCCTCCGGCAGCTGTCCGTGCTCCAGCGCCGCCGGGGTGCCGGGACGCGCGCTGTACTTGAAGGAATAGGCCTGGGCGTAGCCGACATCGGTGACGAGGCGCAGGGTCGCGGCGAAGTCGGCGTCGCTCTCGCCGGGGAAGCCGACGATGAAGTCGCCCGACAGCGCCAAATCCGGCTTGGCGGCGCGCAGCCGGTCGACGATGCGGCGATAGTCG
Organism: Azospirillum sp. P4_B5; assembly: GCF_056402275.1. NCBI lineage: Bacteria > Pseudomonadati > Pseudomonadota > Alphaproteobacteria > Rhodospirillales > Azospirillaceae > Azospirillum > Azospirillum sp. P4_B5. The sequence goes on along the minus strand of NZ_JBFUHT010000001.1, from coordinate 97,145 downwards.
TCCGCCGTGTGCTTGCGGTTCATCGCCGCCAGCACGCGGTCGGACCCGGCCTGCACCGGAAGATGCAGGTAGGGCATGAGCTGCGGCACCTCGGCGTGGGCGCGGATGAGGTCGTCCTCCATGTCGCGCGGGTGCGAGGTGGTGTAGCGGATGCGCTCCAGCCCGTCGATCTCCGCCAGTTCCCGGATCAGCCGCCCGAGGCCCCAGGTGGTGCCGTCCGGCCCCTCGCCGTGCCAGGCGTTGACGTTCTGGCCGAGCAGGTTGATCTCCCGCGTGCCGCCGGCGACGAGGCGCCGGGCCTCCGCCAGGATCTGGGCGCCGGGCCGCGAGAACTCGGCGCCGCGGGTGTAGGGCACGACGCAGAAGGTGCAGAACTTGTCGCAACCCTCCTGCACCGCCAGGAAGGCGGAGACGCCCTGCGCGGCGCTCTCGTCCGGCAGGAAGTCGAACTTGGACTCCACGGGGAAGTCGGTGTTCAGCACGCTGCCCGTCTTGCGGCTGGCCTTGGCCACCATCTCCGGCAGGGTGTGATAGGTCTGCGGCCCGAACACCATGTCCACGAAGGGGGCGCGGGCGACGATCTCCTCGCCTTCGGCCTGGGCGACGCAGCCGGCCACGGCGACGATCATCCGGCCGTCGCCGGCCTCGGCCTTGACGTCCTTGAGCTGGCGCAGCCGGCCCAGCTCCGAGAACACCTTCTCGGAGGCCTTTTCGCGGATGTGGCAGGTGTTGAGGATCACCATGTCGGCGCCGTCCGGCTCGTTCACCGGCCGGTAGCCCAGGGGTGCCAGGACATCCGCCATGCGGGCGGAGTCGTAGACGTTCATCTGGCAACCCCAGGTCTTGATGAAGAGCTTCTTACTCAACGATCCCTTCCACAGCGCTGAACGATCCGACCAACCGCGATCCCGGCCGACCGCGATCTTGACCAATACAAAAACGCGCGCCTGGACGGCACCGGTCCAAGCGGCGCAATCCGGCGCGCGACCCGCCGCGTCGCGGCATCGCACCCTGTCGATATGGTAGCACGAGTGCGGGAAAACGAGTCAATCGTGCCCGCAGGCCGACCATTCATTTCGCGGCCCATTTCGGGGTGTGGAAAGTTTCCGTCACGGAACAGCAGAGGGCGTCGGCTTTCCAGACACCGCGCGCTCCACGCCCCGGGCGACGGCACGTTGGCAATGGTCGGCCAGGGCCTTGCGGCTGGAGAAGCCGTCGATGGTCACGGGGGGATGAAACTCCACCTCCACCGTCATGCGGCCCAGCGTGAAAACCGTCCACAGATGCGGGGCGAGATCCATGTCGCCGTACCACGCGTAACAGGGACGGAAGGCGATCCCCATCGGGATGCCGTCCAGCCGCGTCGGCGCGATGCTGACCGGCTGCACGGTGAGCGGCCGGTCCCCGATGCGCCGGGCAGCCACCGCGAACAGCGCCGTCTTGAAGGGGAGCGTGCGGTTGCCGTCGCTGGAGGTGCCTTCGGGGAACAGGATCAGGCTGTCGCCGGCGTCCAGCCGGGCGCCCAGATCGTCCCGCTGCCGTTCCACCCCGGCGCGGGCCTTGCGCTCCACGAAGACGGTCTGCTGGAGCTTCGCCAGCGCCCCGAAGAAGGGCCAGCCGGCCACCTCGCTCTTCGCCACGAAGGAGCCCGGAATGACCGATCCCAGCACCGTGATGTCGAGGTAGGAGGAATGGTTGGAGACGAACAGCACCGGCCCGTCCGCCACGCGCTGGCCGCGCACCACGACGCCGATGCCCAGGATAGCGGCGCAGACCCGATGATAGAGTTGCGGTATCCGGAAGCGCAGCGGCGAGCGCAGAGCGACGGCCAGCGCCTGCAGCGGAATCAGCAGGAGCGTCCACAACAGATAAACCGCCAGGCGCAGCCCGCCCCGCACCGGCGATCCCAGGGCGCGCGCGCCGGTTGCGTCCAACGCCGTCATGCCACTCGCCTCCCGATGCGCCCGTTCTCTGACGCGATTGCCGATCACGCGATCTGGGCGTCGCGGCTGCGCCGCTCGTAATGCTTGGAATATTTGTTGGTGATCAGGTCGGTCTTCACCACGATCGACACGTCGGTGGTGTTGAACTGGTGATCGATCACCGCGCCGTCGCCGATGAAGCCGCCCAGCCGCAAATAACCCTTGATCAGCGGCGGCAGGAACGTCAGCGCGCGCTTCGGATCGATTTGATCGCGGGGCATCAGATCCATGCCGACATAGCGTTCCGGCAGAGCCACGGGGCGCAGTTCCTCCGGGGCCAGATGGAAGTGATGGAGGTAGGCGAGCGGCTCGGCCATCGCCACCGGGTCGGTGCCCGGCAGGCTGGCGCAGCCGAACATCACCGCGATGTCGTGGTGGAAGACGTAGGCCGCGATGCCGCGCCACAGAAGCTGCATGCTGCTGCCGCGCGTGCGGTAGGCGGCGTCGACGCAGGACCGCCCCAGCTCCAGGATCTCTCCCGGATAGCTGACCAGCCGCCCGATGTCGTATTCGTCGCTGGAATAGAAACGCCCGGCCTTGGCCGCCGCCGGGCGGCGGATCAGCCGGTACGTACCGACCACGGACTCCGGGCCGTCGCCGCGGGCGTGGTCGATGACCAGCAGATGGTCGCAGATCGTGTCGAAATCGTCGAAGTCGCGATGGCGCGCGGCCATGTCCGGCGACGGCACCGCCGACATCTCCTCGTAGAAGACGCGGTAGCGCAGCGCCTGCGCCCAATCGATCTCGGCGGCGCTTTCGGCCAACCGCACTTCGAGGGAGCCCATGCGCAGATCCGAAGAGCTGCCCTGGTCCGTGCCTGTATCAGCCATACTCGACGCTTCACTGGCGTTGTTCGGGTCGCGGCAACCGCCGGTTCTCCTTCCGGAGCCCGGTCGGGCACGGAACAGGGATAACACGAATGGGCGGTTGCCGGTCAACCGCGACGTGACGAACCCGCCCCCCGGCAAGCCCGGACTCCGGGCAAGCCACAAGGTCCGGCCCCGGCGAACGGGGACGGCGGCAAGGCGGGACAGTAATGATCACGCGGGAAGGAAGAAAAGATCACATCCGGGCGGCGGGTTCCGGGGCGGACCGGACCGAACGGCGGCGGTCCGCCGGACACCAACGCACAAGCCCGATGGACCTTAGGCCGCGCCGCGGCGGGCGCGGGTGCCGAGACCGATCTGCTTGGCCAGCGAGCTGCGCTGGCGGGCGTAGTTCGGGGCGACCATCGGATAGTCGGCCGGCAGGCCCCAGCGGTCGCGGTATTCCTCCGGCGACATGTCGTAGGCCGTCTTCAGATGGCGCTTCAGCATTTTCAGCTTCTTGCCATCCTCCAGGCACACAATGTAGTCGGGAGTGACGGACTTCTTGATGGGCACCGCGGGCTGCGGACGCTCCTCCGTCGCAACCGGCTCGGTCCCGACATTCGCGAGTGACTTGTACACCTGCTCAATCAGCGTCGGAAGATCGCCGAGAGCGACTGTATTGTTCGAGACATGCGCCGCAACGATCTCCGTGGTCAGAGACAACAGCGCGTTGGAAGGGTTACCATTGCTCATGTAAGCTTGCTCCGCAGCTTGGCGTTCCTCTCCATATAAAGAGGTTTGTGGCCGCGCGCAATATCCATCCTTTGCTCTTAAAGAGGAAGCAGTGTACGAAAAAAAATCTCCGGATTTGTTTTTGGACATCACCAGCGAGGTGTGTCCGTTAACCTTCGTCAAGACCAAGTTGTCGGTGGAGCGCATGGCGGCCGGGCAGACGCTTGAAGTCCGGCTGAACGCTGGCGAACCCTTGGAGAATGTACCCCGATCCTTAGCCGAACTGGGTCACTCCATTCTCGCCGTGACGCCCGAAAATCCGGATGAGCCGGAGGGGGTTCACCGTCTGTGGATTCAGAAAGGTTAATATTTATTCGTCGGTGTACGAATACCGTAGCACAAGGGCGGCAACCCTTCCTTCCGCCCTGCGGTAATAGCCGGGACGACGGCCCACGGAAAAGAAACCACAGGATTTATACAGGGATTGTGCCATACCATTGTCTTCGGCGACTTCCAGGAACAGCGCCGTGGCGCCCAGCGCCCGCGCGCCGTCCAGCGCCGCCGCAACCAGCCGCCGCCCGAGGCCCTGTCCCCGCGCGTCGGCACGGACGCCGACGGCGATGATCTCGCCATCCTCGGCGGCAACCCGCGCCAGCAGGAAGCCGACCGGATCGTCGCCCTCCCCGCCGTCCCGCAAAGCGAGCACGGAAAAGAAGCCGGGCTGGCCGATCAGGCTGGCGACGGCCTCGCTGCCCCAGGGATCGTCGGGAAAGCAGCCCTGCTGCAGGGCCGCGATCACCGCGGCGTCGGCGAGGCCGGCGGTCTGAAGACGCGTCGGAAGGGACATCCGGGAGCGGGGCGTCTCGGGCAGGGCCGCCGTCATGCCGTCTTCCGCGGAAGGGACACGTCGGGCGGGCGCAGGTAGAAGGGCTGGGCCGGCAGCCCGACCTCCCGCCGGGCGCCCAGGGCGGCGACCACGGCGGCGTCAGGCATGCCCGGCCCGGCGGCGAAACGGATGTCGGCCCGCCCCTCCAGAAGCGGGCGCAGCGCGGCCGCACCGTCCCCGGCAACCAGCAATGGTGCGGCCCCGGTCCCAGCACCGCCGGCGAGCAGCCCGTCCAGCCAGCCCGGCACCGCGGCGGGGTCCAGCATCGCCGGTTCGCCGAAAGGCGTCAGGTCCGGGTGGAAGAGTTGCAAAAACGGCTCGGTGCGGCGGGAGTCCACGGCAACCAGCAGGGCGCGGCCGTCCCGCTCCCCCTCCGGCAGGCCGTGAGCGACCGCGTCGAAACTGGTGACGCCGACCACCGGCAACCCGGCGGCCAGGGCGAAGCCGCGCGCCGCGGCCAGCGCGATGCGCAGCCCCGTGAAGGCGCCCGGCCCGACGGTCACGGCGATGCGGTCCAACGCGTCGAAGGCGCAGCCGGCCTCCGCCAGCGCGGCCTGCGCCAGGGGCACCAGCGCCTCCGCCTGCCCGCGGGCCATCGGCTCGCGCCGCCGCACGGTGACGGCGCCGTCGTCCCACAGCGCGGCGGAGCAGCCGGAGGTCGCCGTGTCCAGTCCCAGAACTCTCATCGCCTCACACGCGTCGTCAGATCCGCCATCTTCAAAGCCCCACTTCAAGCCTGGGTCAAGAGCGTGATAGACAGCCCCGACCTTCCCTGACGGCATGGATCATGCTCACACCCATCGCACCACCGGACTTCGACGTTGACATCGAGCTGCTGTACGCCACGCCGGACAACCTGACCGGGGTGCCCATCTACCGGCACCCGCATTGCCTGCTGCACCCCGACGCGGCGGCGGCGCTGCGCGCGGCGATCCGGCTGGCGCGCGGCATCGGCTGCCGGTTGCGGCTGTACGATGCCTTCCGCCCGGTCGAGGCGCAATGGGCCTTGTGGCGGGCGCTGCCCGACCCGTCCTACATCGCCGATCCGGCGGGCGGCTCCACCCATTCCCGCGGCGTCGCGGTGGATCTGACGCTGGCCGACGGAACGGGGCGCCCGCTGGACATGGGCACCGGCTTCGACGACATGACCGAGCAGTCCCACCATGGCCGCACCGACCTGACCACGGAGCAGCAGCGCAACCGCGCCGCCCTTCTCGGCGTCATGACGGCGGCGGGCTGGCGGCATTACAGCTGCGAGTGGTGGCACTATCAACTGCCGCACGAGCAGCGCTACCCCCTGCTGACCGACGCGGCCCTGGGTGGCCTGATGATGGGCTGACCCCTGCGGCCCGGCCGACGGCCGATCCACGGCCGGATGTCACAAGGGTTGTTGCAAGGCTGCATCACGAAAGAGCCCGAAGCACGCCGTATGTGTTGCGGACTTGTTCCCGGCGGCGTGCCTGTGCCACACCAGCCGAGGCGCAGCCCGGACCACCGTCCGGCCGCGCGACCGTTCCGGACCCACGACAGGCCGCCATGCCGTTCCGCCGCGCCGCCACCGTCTTCGCCGTGGCCGCCGCCTGGGCTTTCCAGGCCCTGGCGGGAAGCCCCGGCGTTGCGGCGCCCGGCGTTGCGGCGGACGGGACGGCGAACACCGCCGTCGTCTTCGCCTACGACCGTTTCGGCGAGGACCAGACGCCGTCCATCAGCATCCGGATCGACCAGTTCGAAGCCCATCTGGACGAGCTTCAGGACGGCGACTACCAAGTCCTGCCCCTGCCCCGCATCCTGGAGGCGCTGCGCAGCGGCGCGCCGCTGCCCGACCGCACGGTGGCGATCACCATCGACGAGGCCAGCCGCTCCGCCTTCCGCGAGGCGTGGCCGCGGCTGAAGGCGGCGGGGCTTCCCTTCACCCTGTTCGTGGCGACCGACGCCATCGACCGCGGGTCGCCCGCCCACATGAGTTGGGCGGAGGTGCGGCAGCTCGCCGCCGCCGGGGTCACGTTCGGCGGGCTCGGCGCCTCCACCCAGTCGCTGGTGTCCCGCCCCGCCGAGGAGGTGAAGGCGGAGCTGCGCCGCATGGCCGACCGGCTGCAGGCGGAGACCGGGCAGCGCCCGACCCTGTTCGCCTACCCGCAGGGCGAGGTGTCGTCGGCGCTGCGGGCCATCGTGACGGAGCAGGGCTTCGCCGCCGCCTTCGGCCAACAGTCCGGCGTCCTGCACCCGCAGGCCGACCGGGCGACCCTGCCGCGTTTCGTGATGAACGAGAGTTTCGGCAGCGTCGACCGCTTCCGGCTGGCCGCCAACGCGCTGCCCCTGCCGGTCACCGACCTGACGCCCGACGATCCGCTGCTGACCGTCAACCCGCCGTCGATCGGCTTCACCGTGTCGGACGAGATCGGCGACATCGCGCGGCTGGCCTGCTTCGCCGCCGGCCAAGGCCGGACGGCGCTGGAGCGCGTGACGGAGGATCGGGTGGAGGTGCGCATCCGCGACCCCTTCCCGCCGGGCCGCACGCGCGTGAACTGCACCCTGCCCGCCCCCGAGGGACGGTGGCGCTGGCTGGGCATGCAGTTCGTCGTTCCGGAATAGGCCGAGAGACGCCGGACGGGCGCGGCCTGTGCCGACCGCGCCCGTCCGGTGAATGCCGTCAGCGGACGGCGCGGACCTCGACCACCTCGGGGATGTAGTGGCGCAGCATGTTCTCGATGCCTGCCTTCAGCGTGGCGGTGGAGCTGGGGCAGCCCGAGCAGGCCCCCTTCATCTCCAGATACACCACGCCTTCCTCGAAGCCGTAGAAGGTGATGTCGCCGCCGTCCTGGGCCACCGCCGGGCGCACGCGGGTGTCCAGCAGCTCCTTGATCTGGGTGACAAGCTCGTCGTCGTCCGCGCTGGCGGCGTGGCCGTCGCCGGCCGCCTCTTCGAGCAGCACCGGGCGGTTGGCGGTGAAATGCTCCATGATGACGCCGAGGATCGACGGCTTCAGCAGGAACCACTCCTTGTCGCCGGCCTTGGTGATGGTCACGAAGTCGGCACCCAGGAAGACGCCCTGGACCCCGTCGATCTCGAACAGCCGCTGGGCCAGCGGCGAAGCGGCGGCACCATCGCGGGACGGAAAGTCCGCAGTGCCGCGTCCGAGCACGTCACGCCCCGGCAGGAACTTGAGAGTCGCCGGGTTGGGCGTCTGCTCGGTCTGAATGAACATGGTGATATCCTCCATCGGCGCCGAACAACACTGGCGGCGTAGGCGAAACTTGGGCAGAATCCGCCGACAGATCAAGCATCGCATCTTTATGGTTATCGATCCGTGAGCATGGCACCGCCCGCGGCCACCGCACCGTCCAACCCTGCGGCCACCGCACCGGCCACTTCCGCGGCCCCCTCCATCGACGCCGCCGCGCGGGAGGTCGTCGAATGGCTGCTGCTGGAAGGCCGGCACGCCCCCGGCTTCGAGCCGATGATGGACCGCTTCTGCCGGCGCCTGATGGCGTCCGGCGTCCCGCTGCTGCGCGCCGTCTGCGCCCTACCCCTGCTGCACCCGCAGATCCGCACCATCGCCTTCTTCTGGCGCCGCAACGCCGAGCAGGTGGAGACCACCACCCGCGCCCACGGCACGGAAACCAGCACCGAGTATCTGACCAGCCCCTTCGCCACCCTGATCGAGGACGGCGCCGACGGCCTGCGCTACCGGCTGGAGCAGATGGAGCCGCCCTACCCATACCCGGTCTTCGCCGAGCTGAAGGCGCAGGGGGCGACGGACTATGTCGCCATGACCGTGCTGTTCGCCGGGGGGCGGCGCAACGTCCTGAGCTTCACCACCGACCGGCCCGGCGGCTTCTCCACCGCCGATCTGGCGCTGGTCGACGCGGTGCTGCCGGCTTTGGGCGCGGTGCTGGAGACGCTGGCGCTGCGGCGGCTGGCGACGACGGTTTTGGACACCTATGTCGGCCACCGCACCGGCGCGCGCATCCTGTCCGGCGACATCCGGCGCGGCACCGGCGCCAACGTCCGCGCCGTGCTGTGGTACTGCGACCTGCGCGGCTTCACCTCGCTGGCCGACCGGCTGCCGCGCGAGGAGCTGATCGCCCTGCTGAACGGCTATTTCGAGATCATGGGCGGTGCCGTGGAAAGCCGCGGCGGCGAGATCATGAAGTTCATCGGCGACGCCATGCTGGCCATCTTCCCGCTGGAGGAGGGCGACCCGACCGGGGCGGCCGCCTGCACCAAGGCGCTGGACGCCGCGCAGGAGGCCCTGACCGACATGGCCGCCCGCAACGCCGAACGCTCCGCCTGGGGCCAGCCGACCCTGCGTTGCGGCATCGCCCTGCACATGGGCGAGGTCATGTATGGCAACATCGGCTCCGCCAACCGGCTGGACTTCACCGTCATCGGCCCGGCGGTCAATCTGGTCAGCCGGATCGAGGGGCTGTGCAGCCGGCTGGAGCGTAATGTCCTGACCTCCGCCGAGGTGGCCGAGGCCTGCGCCAGCCGCCTCGTCTCGGTCGGCTGGCACCCGGTGAAGGGGCTGAACGACCCGATCGAGGTCTATGGGCTGAAGGAGAAGACAGGGACCGATGAATAGGGCGCTGCAACGAACCCCCGGTCGCCGGCCTTGAGCGGTCGCGATCCCTCCCCCGCCCGCCTATCCCTCCGCTCCTTCGCGCTGGCCGCCGCCGCCTTCTCGGCGGGCTGGTCGCTGATGATGATGGAAATCCTCGGCGGGCGGCTGATGGCGCCGCATTTCGGCTATTCGGTCTATCAGTGGGGCGCCGTCATCGGCGTGGTGATGACCTTCATGGCCGCCGGCTACTGGACCGGCGGGCAGCTCGGTGACGGGCCGAAGGCGGTGCCGGCGCTGCGCGCCGCCCTGCTGGCCGGGGTCGCCGCGGCGGCGCTGACGCCCTGGCTGGGCAAGCCGATGCTGGCCGACGCCGCGGGCCGCTTCAACGCGGTGGAGGGGTCGGTCGTCGGGGCGGCGCTGATCCTCGGGCTGCCGTCCTTCGCGCTGGCCATGGTGTCGCCGATCTGCGCGGGCTTGAGCAGCCTGACGGGTGCTGCGGCGGCGGGGCGGATCTACGCGGTCGGCACGCTGGGCAGCATCGGCGGCACCTTCTTCGCCTCCTTCTACGCGATCCCTGAGGTCGGGGTGTCGGCGGGGTACGCCCTGGCGGCGGTCCTGCCGGCGCTCGCCTGCCTGTTCATACCGGGTGGGAAACGGGTGGCCGCCGCCGCGGCCCTGGCGGTTCCCCTGGCCTGGGCCGCCGGCCATGGCGAGGGGCAGGGCTTCGCCCTCTACCGCGAGACGCCGCACAACACGATCATGGTGCAGGAGGACGCCGAACAGATCCGCCTGCACCTGAACGTCGCCTGGGCCACCCAGTCGCGGCTGCGCAAGGATGGTGGTCCGACCGGCCTCTATTACGACCTGTTCGCCGCCGTCCCGGCCCTGGGGAACGGCACACGCGTCCTGGTGCTGGGTCTGGCCGGCGGGGCCGCCGCCAAGGAGATCCTCGATTCCTGGCCCGGCGCCGACATCCTGGGGGTGGAGCTGGACCCCGCGGTGGTCGAGGTGGCGCGCGAGAGGTTCGGCCTGCAGCCCGAGGTGCGCGTCGCCGTCGAGGATGCCCGCCGCCACGTCGAGCGGTCGCCGGAGCAGCACGACGTGGTGATCGTCGATCTCTACTCGACCGCCCTGATCCCTTTCTTCACGGCGACCAGGGAGTTCTTCGCGGCGGTGGAACGGCGGGTGGCACCGGGCGGCGTGCTGGTCATGAACGTCGCCTCCCCCATGGACCGCGACGCTCTGGTCGGGCCGCTGGCGGCGACGCAGGGCGCCGTCTTCCCGTCGGTGTACGTCGCCGACGCCGGGCGCGGGAATTATCTTATGATCGCCACGAAGGAGACGCGTACGCTTGAGGATCTGAGCGTACGCCTGCGCTCCGCTCCGGCGGGTGCGACGTACGCGGCCTCGCGCATCCTGGAGACGCTGGCCCCTGCCGAACTGGCCGGGCATCCGGTGCTGACCGACGACCGGTCCGACATCGACCAGCGCAGCCTTACCGCCCTTTATGGACGTTGAAACGCCTTAGGTGATGGCGTCCAGCGCGTCGATGCCGATGCCGCCCGGCACGATGGTCAGCGGAATGCGCATCTTCGCGAGGCCGCGGTTGGTGAAGTAGGAGATCAACGGCCCCGGCCCTTCCGGATCGACGCCGGCGGCCAGCACGAGGATGGAGATGCTCGGCTCCTCGTCGATCAGGGCCAGCACCTCGTCGCGGCGGTTGCCCTCGCGCACATACAGGGCCGGCAGGGTGCCGGTCAGGCGGTTCACGTCGCGGGCGAGCTTCTGCAACTTCTGCTCCGCCTCCGCGCGCTGCTCCTCGCGCATCAGGTTCTCCAGGGCCAGCCACTGCTGCACCTCGCCGGGCTCGATGACATAGAGCAGCGCCACCTTGCCCCCCGACTTGCGGGCGCGCAGGCAGGCGTAGCGCAAGGCGAGCTGAAGCTCCGGGCTCTCGTCCACCACGACCAGGAAGATGCGGACCGGCAGCTTGGCCGTAACCTCCGGTTCGGAAACGGCCGGATCGGACGCAATCGGATCGGTGGCAATCGGATTGGACATGGGTCACACCCTCCGGAAGATGGCGCCGGCCAGCCAGCCGGCGGCGATGGCGCCAATCACCGCGGCAACACCGTAAATCATCGGCTGGTTGCGCGCAAAGTCGTAGATTTCCGCGCTGAAGCCGACCTTGGACACCACCAGCGGCGTGGTCTGGGCGCTGACCACCTCGCCGTCGCGGATCAGCAGCGCTTCCACATTGTACAGCCCCGTCGGCACGTTGGCCGGGAAATAGATGTTGGTCCGGAACAGCCGCTCGCCGAGAAAGGCCACTTGCCCCAGCGTGATGCCGTAGAGCCCGGCCCGCTGCTTGTTGCGGATCAGGGCGGAGCGGAACAGGGCGAGCTGGTCCGGGGCCAGCTGCTCGCGCGGGCCGAGTTGGAGGTTCGGCAGGCCGATCTGGTGGCGTTCCAGAACCGGGCGGCCGACGAACTGGTCCAGCGGGCGGTTCGTCGCGACCATGTAGTAACCGGGCACCTGCTCGAACCGAACGCTGCGCGCGTTGATCCAGATGCCGGCGATGCGCTCCTTGCGGCGCACCGTGACCGGGGTGCGCGGGCCGGTCACCACGATGGCGACGTCGCCCGCCCCGTCGGTGGTGCCGAACAGCACGACCTCCGTCCCGGTGAAGCCGGTGGTGATGGCGATCAGGTGGCTGGACAGGTCGGCGACGAGCTGCTGCGCCCAGACCGTGGCGGCCAGGAACACCCCCGCCAGAAGCCCGACCAGCCCGCCGGCGACCCGGACGGACCACAACCGCCCGGCGCCCTTGCGGACAGCGCTCACGACATCCTCGTCGAGATGGTGAAGACGTCGTTCGGCTCGACCACCAGATCGAAGGCGAGCTTCAGCGCCACCGCGACAACCAGTGAGGCCAGCAGCAGCCGCGCCTGTTCGCCGCGCAGCCGGCCGCCGGCCTTGGTGCCGAACTGCGCGCCGACCACCCCGCCGATCAGCAGCAGCAGCGCCAGCATCACGTCCACCGTCTGGTTGGTCGCCGCCTGGAGCAGCGTCGCCATCGCCGTGGTGAAGATGATCTGGAACAGCGAGGTGCCGGCCACGAGACCGGTCGGCATGTTCAGCAGGTAGATCATCGCCGGAACCAGCATGAAGCCGCCGCCGATGCCCATGATCGCCACCAGCATCCCGCCGATCGCCCCGATCGCGGCCGGCAGCAGGGCGGAGATGTAGAGCTTGGAGCGTTGGAACCGCATCTTCAGCGGCAGGCCGTGCAGCCACATGTGGCGATGCAGCTTGCCCCGCTTGGCGGTGGGGGCGCGGCGGCGGATCAGCGCGCGGCTGGCCTCCACCATCATCATCGTGCCGATGGTGCCGAGGAAGAAAACGTAGGACAGCGTGATCGCCGCGTCGATCTGGCCGATCCGCTGCAAGATGGAGAAGATCCAGACGCCGACCACCGTGCCGACCATGCCGCCCAGCAGCATGACGACGCCCAGCTTGACGTCCACGTTGCCGCGCCGCCAGTGGGCGAGCACGCCCGACACGCTGGCGGCGACGAGCTGGTTGGCCTGGGTGCCCACCGCGATGGCGGGCGGAACGCCGATGAAGATCAGCAGCGGCGTCATCAGGAAGCCGCCGCCCACCCCGAACATGCCGGACAGGAAGCCGACGAGCCCCCCCATGCCGAGCACGAGCAGGGCGTTGACCGACATCTCGGCGATCGGCAGGTAAACTTGCATGGAGGCGGAGCCGGCGGACGGGAAGGTCCGCCAGCTTATACCTTACAGGCGCTGTTGCGGCAATCAGGCCGGAACGCCTGCATCCTTCAGCAGATCGGGCAGCAGATCGGCCAGCACGACGTCCGGACGGGCGCCGACATGGCTGATGATCTCCGCCGCGGCCAGCGCGCCGATGCGGCCGCAGACCGCCGGGGCCATGCCGCGGGTGTAGCCGTAGAGGAAGCCGGCGGCGTAGAGGTCGCCGGCCCCGGTGGTGTCGACCACGCGGGCGACCGGGGCGGCCGGCACCTCGACCACCTCGCCACCGGAGATGATGACGGCGCCCTTCTCGCTGCGCGTCAGGGCGGCGGTCTTGCCGAGACGCTTCACCGCCTCCAGCGCGTCGTCGAAGCGGTCGGTCTTGTAGAGGGCGGTGATCTCATGCTCGTTGGCGAACAGGATGTCGACATGGCCCTCGACGAGGTCCAGGAACTCCGCGTGGTGGCGGTGGACGCAGAAGCTGTCGGACAGCGAGAGCGAGACCTTGCGCCCGGCGCCGTGGGCGGCGGAGGCCGCCTTGCGGAAGGCTTCCTTGGCGCGGGGCGGGTCCCACAGATAGCCTTCCAGATAGGTGACCTGCGAGTTGGCGATCAGCGCCTCGTCGATGTCCTCCGGCCCCAGCTCCACGCAGGCGCCGAGGAAGGTGTTCATCGAGCGCTGGGCGTCCGGCGTCACCAGGATCAGGCAGCGCGCCGTCGGGGCGCCGCCATGGCCGGCCGCCGTTTCGAAATGCACGCCGGCGGCGCGGATGTCGTGGCGGAAGACCTGGCCGAGCTGGTCGCCGTGGACCTTGCCGATGTAGGCCCCCCGGCCGCCCAGCGAAGCGATGCCGGCCATGGTGTTGCCGGCGGAACCGCCCGACACCTCGATGCCCGGCCCCATGCGGCCGTACAGCTCCTCGGCGCGGGCGGCGTCGATCAGCGTCATCGCGCCCTTCTCGATGCCGTTGGCCGTGAGAAAGGCGTCGTCGGCATGGGCGATCACGTCGACGATGGCGTTGCCGATGCCGGTGACGTCGAATTCGGCCGTGGCCATGGGCGCTCCTTGAAATGCGGTGTTTGTGCTGAGCTGGAAAACCGGGCGCGAGTATAGCGGCCCGCCTTCACATCTCAAGCGCGGCGCAAGGCCCCCTGGAACGAAGCGGCCCGCCGTCGTAGATAAGCGACGCCCGACCGCAACGGCCCCATCGAAAGAGAGTCCGTATGATCCGCGCCCTGCTTCTCGCCATCGGACAGCTTTCCGACCCGGCGTCCCGCCGCGTCGTGTGGATCGGCGTGCTGTCCGCCATCCTGGCCTTCGCCCTGCTCGCCGGGGCCGCATGGTGGGCGCTGTTCCACACGGCGCTGACCGGCTACGCCTGGGTGGACGGGGTGCTGGACGTGCTGGGCGGGCTGGCCGTCCTGCTGCTGGCCTGGGTGCTGTTTCCCGCCACGGTCGGCATGGTGTCCAGCTTCTTCCTGGACGAGGTGGTGCAGGCGGTGGAGCGGCGCCACTATCCCCAGTTGCCGCCGCCCCGCCAGACCGGCCTTGGGGAAGAGCTGCTGACCGCGCTGCGCTTTTTCGCCATCGTCCTGCTGGTCAATCTGTTCGCCCTGCCCCTGTATCTGATGGTGCCGGGGTTGAACCTGCTGATCTTCTACACCGCCAACGGCTATCTTCTCGGCCGCGAATATTTCGAGATGGTGGCGATCCGGCGGATGGGACGGAAGGAGGCGGGGTTTCTGCGGCGTTCCAGCCCGTTGAAACCATTTTTGGCTGGCGCGGTAATTGCCTTTCTTTCGACAATTCCTTTCGTCAACCTGCTGGTGCCGGTGATCGCGAGCGCCTTCATGGTCCATGTCTACCATTCCATGACGGGGTCCATGACCGGTCTTTCCCGCCGGGAAGGGCCGTGACGGACCGCAGGGCGGCGCGGCCCCGACCGTGCACCAAAGCCCACTTGCGGCCGGCCGGATGACCGTGTTACCCCGGCGGGGTGGTCTTTTGGCTGCTGTCGAGCGGGCCCGGTCATGCGACGCCGCCTCCGATGACCCGACTTCAATGACCTGCCAACCTTCACGACCTGACTGACCTGGGGATCAACGTTCATGCTGTTCGGACGAAAGAATCCGCCCGTCGGTGCGCCGAAGACCCAAAGCGCCGACCCGGCCACCCCGGCCGCACCGCAGGCGGGCGCCGCCGAACCCACGGCGGCGGTGTCGCCGCTCGCCTCCCTGAGCACCCCGTCCGCGGCGAATCCGCCGGCCGCCCCCGCCCCGGCCGGTCGTCTGCCGCAACCCGAGCCGATTTCCTCCAAGGGACCCGAGATGAACACGAGCACCCCGAAGCCGCCGGCCGGCGCCCCGATCCCCGGTTCGAGCTACAAGCCGACGGACATTCCGCGCCGCACCGTCGATCTGCCGGGTGCCGCGCCGCGCCGTCCCGAGGGGTATGGCGCCCCGGCTTCGGCCCCCGCCGCCGCGCCCGCGCCGGTCGCCCCGGCCCCGGCGCCCACCGCTCCGCTCGCCAGCGACCAGCGCCGCCTGATCGTCGGCCGCGACATCTCGCTGAACGGCGAGATCGGGTCCTGCGACATCCTAGTCGTGGAAGGAACGGTCGAGGCCAAGCTGCGCGACGGCCGGTCCATCGAGATCGCCGAGACCGGGCTGTTCAAGGGTGCCGTCGAGATCGACGAGGCCGACATCGGCGGCCGCTTCGAGGGCGACATCATCGTGCGCGGCCGCCTGACCGTGCGCTCCACCGGCAAGATCAACGGCTCGATCAAGTACGGCGAGCTGGCGGTCGAAGCCGGCGCCCTGCTGAACGGCGAGATCGGCAAATACACCCCGGCGGCCAAGCCTGCCGCTGCCCCCGCCGCCCCGGCGGAAGCGGCCTCGGCCCCGGCAGCGTCGGCGCTGGACCCCATCGTGGTGGACGGCTAAACGCCGTTAAACGCGGCTTCACGATCAAGCCCGGCGGGGATCGAGCCCCGCCGGGCTTTTTCTTTTTCCAGTTATCGCAGGCGTTTCACGGGAAACATCACACCACGGCGGCCGGCAGCACCTTGTCCTTGAAGCCGCACAGGTCGCTGACCGGGCAGACGAGGCAGTCGGGCTTGCGGGCCTTGCAGACGTAGCGGCCATGCAGGATCAGCCAGTGGTGGGCGTGCCGGCGGTAGGTCTTGGGAACCACCTTCAGCAGCTTCGCCTCCACCGCGTCGGGCGTCTTGCCGGGGGCGAGGCCGGTGCGGTTGCCGACGCGGAAGATGTGGGTGTCCACCGCGATGGTCTCCTCGCCGAAGGCGACGTTCAGCACCACGTTGGCGGTCTTGCGCCCGACCCCGGGCAGGGTTTCCAGAGCCTCGCGGTCGCGCGGCACCGCGCCGCCATACTGGGCGACCAGGATTTCCGACAGCCGGATGACGTTCTTGGCCTTGGTGTTGAACAGGCCGATGGTCTTGATGTAGCCGCGCAGCCGCTCCTCCCCCAGCTCCACCATCTGCTGCGGCGTGGTGACGATTTGGAACAGCGGGCCGGTGGCCTTGTTGACGCCGACATCCGTGGCCTGCGCCGACAGCACGACGGCGACCAGCAGGGTGTAGGGATTGACGTATTCCAGCTCGCTCTTCGGCTCCGGGTTGGCGGCGCTGAGGCGGCGGAAGAATTCCTGGACGGCGGCGGGCTTCATGGCGCGCAGCATAGCGGGACCCCGGTTGTTCTTGCAAACACGCCGGGTGGACGGCGCGGCCGACGCGCACCAGTTTGTGTGCATGACCATGGCCCGTCATACCCCATCCCCGGCCTCATTCCCGGCCCTGCCCCCGGCTCCCCGCGTCTTCTTCGACGCGATCCTGCACCCGCACCGCAGCCTGGGGCGGCACGGGTACCGCGTTCTGATGGGGGTGGTGATCCTCGTCAACCTGCTGATCGCCGGGATTTTCGCCGCCAACGGGGCTTGGCCGGTGGTGCCCTTCTGCGGGCTGGACGTGGTGATCCTCTGGCTGGCCTTTCGCGTCAACAACCGCGCCGCCCGGCTGTACGAGCGGGTGCGCCTGACCGACACCGACCTGACCGTCCAGCGCGTCGTCTGGAACAAGCCGGAGCGGCGCTGGAGCCTTCAGCCCAACTGGCTGCGGGTCACCCTGGACGGTCCGCCCCGGCACGGCGGCCGGGTGACCCTCTCCTCGCACGGGCAATCGGTGGCCGTCGGCGCCTTCCTGACGCCGGACGAGCGGGCGGACTTCGCCAAGGCGCTGCGCGGCGCGCTGGCGCGGTGGCGCAGCACCCCCTGCCATCCCGAACCGGTGCCCTGACCGCAGAGAATGTTGCGCAAGAAACGGGTTGGTCGGCCCGCTCCGACGGCGCATCCTGCGCCGGTCATGGAGCCTGGGAGAGAACGCCATGCCGTGCCTGAATCCCGCCGAAGACCCGGTCGACGCGCGGCGCCACCGTGCCATCGCCGCCGCCATCCGTCATCTCGTGGACCATTGGCAGGACCAGCCGGGGCTGGACGAGCTGGCCGCGGTCGCCGGCATGAGCCCCTTCCATTTCCAGCGGCTGTTCACCCAATGGGCAGGCATCAGCCCGAAGCGCTTCCTGCAATTCCTGACGCTGGACAACGCCAAGCGGCTGCTCGCCGCGAACCAGAGCGTGCTGGACGTGGCGCTGGACGTCGGGCTGTCCGGCCCGTCGCGGCTGCACGACCTGTTCGTCGCCTGCGAGGCGATGACGCCGGGCGAGTACAAGACGCTCGGCGGCGGGCTGACCATCCGCTGGGGCCTGCACCCGACGCCCTTCGGCCCGTCGCTGGTCGCCGCCACCGAGCGCGGCGTCTGCTGGCTGAGCTTTGCCGAGGAGGAGGACGGGCGCGACGCGCTGGCCGAGATGGCCGCCGCCTGGCCCGCCGCCCGTCTGGTGGAGGATGCCGACGCCACCCGCCCGGTCGCCGCCCGCGCCTTCCGCTGGGACGGCTCCGCAGAAGGCGAGCCGCTGCGTCTGCTGATGAAAGGCACCAATTTCCAGATCAAGGTGTGGGAGGCGCTGCTGCGCATTCCCTCCGGCGCCGTCGTGTCCTACGAGGACGTGGCCCGCGCCATCGGCCAGCCGACCGCCATGCGGGCGGTGGGGGCGGCGGTGGGGCGCAACCCGGTCTGCGTGCTGATCCCCTGCCACCGGGTGATCCAGAAGTCGGGGATCATCCACAACTACCGCTACGGTGTCCCCCGCAAGCGCGCCCTGCTCGCCTGGGAACAGGGGCACGCCTTGCCGGAGGACGAGGCTGCAGCCTGACCGGTCAGAGGCCCAGCACGTCCTTCATGCTGTAGAGGCCCGGCTGCTTGTCGTTGGCCCACAGCGCCGCGCGAACCGCGCCCTTGGCGTAGATCTGGCGGCCCGACGCCTTGTGGGTCAGCTCGACCCGCTCGCCCTCGGCGGCGAAGACCACCGTGTGGTCGCCGATGACGTCGCCGCCGCGCAGCGTGGCGAAGCCGATCTCGCCGCGCGGGCGGACGCCGGTGTGGCCGTCGCGGACCTTCTGCCAGACATCCTCCAGCGCCACCCCGCGCCCCGCCGCCGCCGCCCGGCCGAGGCCGAGCGCGGTGCCCGAGGGGGCGTCCACCTTGTTGCGGTGGTGCATCTCCAGGATGTCGATGTCGTAGTCGTCGCCCAGCGCTCGGCCGACCTGCTCGACCAGCGCCAGCAGCAGGTTGACGCCCAGCGACATGTTCGGCGACTGGACGATCGGGGTGTGGGTGGCGGCCTGGGCGATGGCCTCCTGCTGGGCCGGGCCGATGCCGGTCGTGCCGATGACCAGAACCGTTTCCGACTGGGCGGCCAGCGCCGCGTGGCGGACGCTGGCGTCGGGGCTGGTGAAGTCGATCACCGCGTCGGCCTCGGCGAACAGCGCCGCCGCGTCGTCGATGGCGACGACCCCCAGCGGCTCGAGGCCGGCGAGAACGCCGATGTCCTTGCCGAGCGCGGGGCCGCCCACCCGCTCCGTGCCGCCGGCCAACGTGCAGCCCGGCGTGGCGGCGATCTCGCGCACCAGCATCTGCCCCATGCGCCCCGCGCACCCGACGACCCCGATCTTCATGCCTGCCTCCCTGGGAGAATTCCGACACGGGTCTAGCACAGCCGGGGGCGGGGCTTAAGCGCCGAGACGCGTCAGGACCCCAGGCAGTCCTTCAGCGAGGCGGCGATGTTGCGCATCAGCGCGGGGTAGAGGCCGGGGCCGTCCGTCAGGTCCGCCCCTTCGGGGTCGAGCACGCCCTTCTTCGCCGGGGTGCCCTCGACGATGGTGTTGACCAGGGCCGGCTCGAACTGCGGTTCGGCGAAGACGCAGGCGGCGCCGAGGCCGCCGATCTTGGCGCGGATCTCCGACAGCCGCTTGGCCGAGGGGCGGCGTTCCGGGTTGACGGTGATGGCGCCGACGCCGTTCAGGCCGTACTGCGCCTCGAAATACTGGTAGGCGTCGTGGAAAACGACGAAGGGCTTGCCGGCCACCGGGGCCAGCGTCGCCTTCAGCTCCGCGTCGAGCGCGTCGATGGAGCGGGCGGTGCGCTCGGCGTTGGCGGTGTAGGCGGCGGCGTTGGCCGGGTCCTTGGCCGACAGCGCCTCGGCGATCGCCGCGACCATGGCGCGGGCGTTGGCCGGGGAGAGCCAGATGTGGGTGTTCACCTCGTCGTGCCCGTGCTCGTCGTCATGGTCATGCTTGTGATCATGCCCATGATCATGCTTGTGCTCGTGCCCGTGGTCGTGGGCCTCCCAGGCGCCGCCCTCGCGGGCGTCGAGCAGGGTGACGCCCGGCGCCTCCAGCAGCGTGACGGAGGTGGCCTTCTTCGCGTTCGCCGTCACCGGCTTGTCGAGGAAGGCCTCCAGCTCCGGCCCGATCCAGAAGACGAGGTCGGCGGCGGCCAGCGCCTTCGCGTCCGACGGCTTCATGGCGTAGGTGTGGGGGGACGCGGCGCCGCGCACGATCAGCGCCGGCTCCGCCACCCCCTCCATCACCGCGGCGACCAGGGAATGGACCGGCTTGATCGAGGCGACGACCTTCGGCGCCTCGGCCAGCGCCGGGGAGGCGGCGCCGAGGGCGGCGGCCCCCAGAGTCGCGGCAAGGGCAAGGAGCGGCAGGGGACGCATCGCGGCACGCATGGGTGGGTTCCTCATCGTCTGGCTGGACAGCCGGGTCTTTCCGGCGCATAGCTGTCTTCGTTTCCAGCAATGTCACGTTATAACATAACATGTCAATCCATCACGCGGCCCCCCACGCGGCGCGATCGCCGGTTCTGGCCACTCCCCTGATCGATACAAAGGGTTTGACGGTGCGATTGGGCGGGCGGACGATCCTCGACCGCGTGGACCTGGAGGTGCGGCCCGGCGAGATCGTCACGCTGATCGGTCCCAACGGCGCCGGCAAGACGACTCTGGTGCGCGCCGTGCTGGGCCTCGTCCGCGCCTCGTCCGGGGTGGTGGAACGCCGCCGGGGCCTGCGCATCGGCTACATGCCGCAGCGCCTGACCGTCGACGCGACCCTTCCGCTGACGGTCCGCCGCTTCCTGGCGCTGTGGCGCCCGGTGACCGAGGCGCGCATCTCCACGGCGCTGGAGGAGGCCGGCGTCTCTCACCTCGCCGCCAGCCCGGTTCAGACGGTCTCCGGCGGGGAGATGCAGCGGGTGCTGCTGGCCCGCGCCCTGCTCGGCGATCCCGAGCTTCTGGTGCTGGACGAGCCCGACCAGGCGGTGGACATCCATGGGCAGGCCGAACTGTTCGGGCGCATCGAGACGCTGCGCCGCACCCGCGGCTGCGGCGTGCTGCTGGTCAGCCACGACCTGCACACGGTGATGGCCCGCACCGACCGCGTGCTCTGCCTGAACGGCCATGTCTGCTGCCAGGGCGCGCCGGAGGACGTGCGGCGCCACCCGGAATACCGCGCCCTGTTCGGCGGCCACGCCGACGCGCTGGCCGTCTATGTCCATCACCACGACCATGCGCACGCCAGCGACGGCGCCGTGGTGCCCGGCCATGACGGGGACTGCTGCCATGGATGATTTCGTTCTGCGCGCGCTGGCCGCCGGCTGCGGCATCGCGCTGGTCGCCGGCCCGCTGGGGTCCTTCGTGGTGTGGCGGCGCATGGCCTATTTCGGCGACACGCTGGCCCATTCCGCCCTGCTGGGGGTGGCGCTGGGCTTCCTGCTGGGCGTCAACCCGCTGATCGGCGTGGTCGGGGTCTGCGTCGCGCTGGCGCTGGCGCTGGTCGGGCTGCAGCGGCGCCGCGCGCTGGCCACGGATACCGTGCTGGGCATCCTGTCGCATTCGTCGCTGTCGCTGGGCCTCGTCGCCATCGCCTTCCTGGAGACGCTGCGCGTCGATCTGGTCGCCTATCTGTTCGGCGACATTCTCAGCGTCACCACCGGCGATCTGGCCTGGATCTACACCGGCGGGGCGGCGGCGCTGGGCGGGCTGCTGCTGCTGTGGCGGCGGCTGCTGGCGGTGACGGTGGACGAGGATCTGGCGCGGGTCGAGGGCATGCCGGTGGAGGCGCTGCGACTGGCCTTCATGCTGCTGATCGCTCTGGTGATCGCGGCGGCGATGAAGATCGTCGGCATCCTGCTGATCACCTCGCTCCTCATCATCCCGGCGGCGGCGGCGCGCCGCTTCTCCCGCACGCCGGAGGCGATGGCCGCCCTGGCCTCGGTCTTCGGGATCGCCGCGGTGCTGGGCGGCCTGCTCTCCTCGCTGAACTGGGACCTGCCGGGCGGGCCGAGCATCGTGGTCGCCGCCGCCGCCCTCTTCCTGGCGAGCATGATGGTGCCGACGGCGAACCGGTAAGCGTCAGACTTGCGTCAAGCGGGCACGCGCCGTCGTCAACACCGAGCGCGTGATGTCGGCCAGGGTGCGGCTGGCGATGCGGCTGCGCTGCCAGAACAGCGGCACGTCGAGCGGCTGGTCCGGCACCAGAGCCACCAGCCGCCCGTCGCGCAGGGCCTCGGCGACCAGCGGCTCCGGATTCATCCCCCAGCCGAGCCCGGCCAGCGCCGCGTCGACGAAGGCGTGGGTGGAGGGCATCCAGTGAGTCCGCGAGGCGATCTCCACCCCGAAGGCCTGACGAGTCCACTGCGTCTGCAGCCGGTCCTTGCTGTTGTAGGTCAGGCGCGGTGCGCGGGCCAAAGCCGCCGCCTCCACCCCATCGGGGAAATGCCGGCGCAGGAAATCCGGGCTGGCCGTCGCCACGTAGCGCAAGGCACCCAGCGGGGTGCTGTCGCAGCCCTGCACCGGTTGGGCGCCGGATGTCACCGCCGCCAGCACTTCTCCCCGGCGCAGCCAGTCGGCGCTGTGCTCCTGGTCGTCAAGGACGAGGTCGAACAGCACGTCCGGCGTCCCGGCCATCGCGGCGACGAACCATGTGGCGAGGCTGTCGGCGTTGACCGCCATGCGCACCGTCACCGCCGGCCCGTCCTGCGGCAGGCCGGGAAGCCCGTCCCGCAACTCGCTCTCCAACAGGGCCACCCGCTCCGCGTGCTGGCTCAGCCGCAGGCCGGCGGGGGTGCCGGTGCAGGGCGATCCGCGCACCACCAGGATCGTCCCCATCCGCTCCTCCAGCAGCTTCACCCGCTGCGACACAGCGGAGGGGGTCACGTGGAGCTGCGCCGCCGCCCGCTCGAAACTGCCGGTGCGGACGACTGCGGCCAGTGCGGCGAGCAGGGCGTAGTCCAGCATGGCTTAGCGTTCCTTAATCGGGATAAGGGACTTTAGTTATTCTAATCCGGACGACGATGGTAGGGGAACGGCCTCCACCAACGATGTCGCCACCCTGTGAGGCCGCCATGCTCTCCGCCTTCCTTCCCGGCCTTCTGCTGGGTCTCAGCCTGATCGTCGCCATCGGCGCGCAGAACGCCTTCGTGCTGCGCCAGGGCCTGCGCGGGGAGCATGTGCTGGCCGTCTGCGCGACCTGCGCGGTGTCGGACGCCCTGCTGATCCTGGCCGGGGTCGGCGGCTTCGCCCAGGCCGCCCAGTGGTTGCCGTGGTTGGAAACGGCGACCCGCTACGCCGGGGCGGCTTTCCTGCTGGTCTACGGGCTGCGCAGCTTCCGCTCGGCCTGGCGGGCGGGCGGCGCGCTGGACCCGGCGGCGGCGGTCCCGGCGGGGCTCGGCGCGACGCTGGCGACCTGCCTGGCGCTGACCTGGCTGAACCCGCACGTCTATCTGGACACGGTGGTGCTGGTCGGGTCGGTGTCCACCCAGTTCGCCGAGGGCAAGCACGCCTTCGCGCTGGGGGCGATGACCGCGTCCGTCCTGTTCTTCTTCGCGCTGGGCTACGGCGCCCGCCTGCTGCGGCCCGTCTTCGCCCGGCCCGGCGCGTGGCGGGCGCTCGACACCGGCATCGGCGTCGTCATGTGCACGATCGCGGCGACCCTGGTGGCCTGAGCCAAAGCATCCTTCCCAATGGGCCGGCGCAGGGAATCCCCTTCCCCGCGCCGGTTACCCATCAGGACGCCTTCAGCGCCTGCAGGAAGGTCTCGACCTGATGCTTCAGGCTGTCGGACTGGCCGGACAGGTCGGAGGAGGAGCGGATGACGAGGCTGGAGGCCTGCGCCGTCTCGTTCGCCGCCATGCTGACCGCCTCGATGCTGCGGGCGATCTCGTCGGTGCCGCGGGCGGCCTGGGCGACGTTGTTGGAGATCTCCTGCGTCGCCGCCGCCTGCTCCTGCACGGCCGAGGCGATGGTGGTGGAGATCTCGTTGATCGACCGGATCGTCTCGCCGATGCCCTGGATGGCGCCGATCGTCTGGTTGGTCGCCGCCTGGATGCCGGCGATCTGGGCGGAGATGTCCTCGGTCGCCTTGGCCGTCTGGTTGGCGAGGCTCTTCACCTCGCTCGCCACCACGGCGAAGCCCTTGCCCGCCTCGCCGGCCCGCGCCGCCTCGATGGTGGCGTTGAGCGCCAGCAGGTTGGTCTGGCCGGCGATGCCCTGGATCAGCTTCACCACGTCGCCGATGAGCTGCGCCGACTGGGCGAGGCTGTCGGCGGTGCCGCCGATCTGCTCGGTGCGCGACACCGCCTCGCGGGCGATGGCGACCGACCGCTCGACCTGCTGGCCG
This sequence comes from Azospirillum sp. P4_B5, assembly GCF_056402275.1. Taxonomy (NCBI): domain Bacteria; kingdom Pseudomonadati; phylum Pseudomonadota; class Alphaproteobacteria; order Rhodospirillales; family Azospirillaceae; genus Azospirillum; species Azospirillum sp. P4_B5. Next base: position 73,305 of record NZ_JBFUHT010000001.1, on the reverse strand, counting down.
ATTTCCCCGATGGAGGCGGAGAGCTGCTCGGCGGCGGCGGCCACCGCCTGGACGTTGGACGCCGCCTGGGCGGTGGCGGCAGCGGCCTCCGCGCTCTGGCGGGTCGACCGTTCCGACAGGGCGCCGAGCTGGCGCGACACGCCCTGCATGTCGGCCGAGCTGCCGGACACCGCCTGCACCACGCTCTTGACCTTCGCGTCGAAGTCGGCGGCGAGGGAGCCGGCGCGCTGGCGCATCTCCTCCTCCTCCTGGACGTCGATCAGCGAGCCGCAGGCGCGCAGCGCCAAGCCGGCCGCGTTGCGCCGGCAGCCGCCGATGGCGCGGAACCAGCGGTAGGAGCCGTCGCGCATCTTCACGCGGTAACGCACGTTGAAGGGCGTGCGGCCGCTGGCGTCGGCCAGGAAGGCGCCGAAGGCGGCGAAGGTCGGGGCGCTGTCGTCCGGGTGCAGGCGGTCCGACCAGGAGGTCATCAGGTTCGGGAAATCCTGCTCGCCCTCGAAGCCGAGCAGCCGGCGGAACTGCCCGGACCAGGTCCAGCGGCTCTGCGGATGCGCCGGGTCGCCGTTGTGGAACACCGCGTCCCACAGGCCGACGCCGGCGTGGTTGCCATAGAGGTCGAGCGCTTCGGTCAGCTCGGCCAGCTCAGCGCCGCGCCCATTGCCACCGTTGGACCCACCCCGGAAAAAATTCATCAGACTCATCGCCTTGTCCCCTACCCCTCACACGAAAACCGGTGCAACCTTCAGCAGAGACCCATGACTGAAACGACCGGTCAGCCTGTTCTCATGTACGGAAAATATGAGAATTTAGATTTCAATTCGGTAAAAACTCTCTGCATGTTTCCGGAAATTGAAGGGTGTTTGCCGTATTGTTTGTTTCATTTTCTGTTTTATTTGCTTTTCTTCTTATCTGCACAACCTTTGGGTGATACCCGGTGCGCCGCGACCGGACGCCGCCGGCCCGGCCCGTTGCCATCCCCGGCGGGACGACCTAAAGTCGCCGCCTTCAGGGGATCAGCACCGGGAAGACACTGCACATCATGGCCGACACCCGCCCCGCCCCCCGAGTGGGGCTGTTCGTCACCTGCCTCGTCGATGTCTACCGCCCGACGGTCGGCTTCGCCGCGGTGAAGCTGCTGGAGGACGCCGGCTGCACGGTCGAGGTGCCGGCGTCCCAGACCTGCTGCGGCCAGCCCGCCTTCAACGCGGGCGACCGCGCCACCGCCCGCGACCTCGCCCGCAGCACCATCGCCGCCTTCGAGGGGTTCGACCATGTGGTCGTCCCCTCCGGCTCCTGCGCCGGGCAGATCCGCAAGCATTACCCGGAGCTGCTGGCCGACGATCCGGCCTGGGCGGCGCGCGCCCGCCACCTGTCGGCGCGCACGCACGAGCTGGTGTCCTTCCTGACCGACGTGCTGGGGGTGACGGACACCGGCGCGCGCTACGACGGCACGATCACCTACCACGACAGCTGCTCCGGCCTGCGCGAGCTGGGCATCAAGGAGCAGCCGCGCCGCCTGCTGGCCAAGGTCGAGGGGCTGACGCTGAACGAGCTTCCGGGGGCGGAGGTCTGCTGCGGCTTCGGCGGCACCTTCTGCGTCAAGTACCCGGACATCTCCAACCGCATGGTCGAGGCCAAGACCGCGGACATCGCGGGCACCAAGGCCGACACGCTGCTGGCCGGCGACATGGGCTGCCTGCTGAACATGGCCGGCAAGCTGAAGCGCGAGGGCTCCGCCGTCCGCGTCCGCCATGTCGCGGAGGTGCTGGCCGGCGTCACCGACACACCCCCGATTGGCGAGCCCATAAAAAGTGGGAGGGCATAACGCCATGCAGCCGACCACCCACGCCTTCCCCGAGAACGCCCGCAAGGCGCTGAGCGACGAGCGGCTTCAGAAGGTCCTGGCCATCGCGCCCGCCGGTTTCGTCAACCGCCGCAAACAGGCCGCCGACCGCCTGCCGGAGTTCGAGGATCTCCGCGACCAGGGCCGCGACCTGAAGAACCACGTCCTGGCCAACCTCGACACCTATCTGGAGGCCTTCGAGGCCAAGGTCACCGAGCAAGGCGGCCATGTGCACTGGTGCCGCACCGATCAGGAGGCGCGCGACGCCATCCTGGGCATTTGCCGCAAGGTCGGGGCGAAGACCGTCACCAAGGGCAAGTCGATGATCTCCGAGGAGATCGGGATCAACGACTATCTGGAATCCAACGGCCTGACCCCCATCGAGACGGATCTGGGCGAATACATCATCCAGCTCCGCCGCGAGCCGCCCAGCCACATCATCGCCCCGGCCTTCCACCTGTCCAAGGCGGACGTGGAGGGCACCTTCCGGCAGGCCCACACCGATTTGCCGGCGGACCGCGTGCTGGACGAGCCCAAGGTGCTGATCGCCGAGGCGCGGCAGGTGCTGCGCCGCAAGTTCCAGCAGGCCGACGTCGGCATCACCGGCGCCAACATCATGGTGGCGGAGACCGGCTCGACCGTCATCGTCACCAACGAGGGCAACGGCGACCTGACCCAGATCCTGCCGCGCGTCCATGTGGTGATCGCCACCATCGACAAGGTGGTGCCGACGCTGGAGGACGCCGCCCTGGTGCTGCGCCTGCTGGCGCGCTCCGCGACGGGCCAAGAGGCGTCGGCCTACACCACCTTCTCCACCGGGCCGCGCCGCCCCGGCGACCTCGACGGGCCGGAGGAGTTCCACGTCGTTCTGCTCGACAACGGGCGGTCGGCGCTGCTGGGAACCGAGTTCCAGGACGTGCTGCGCTGCATCCGCTGCGGCGCCTGCATGAACCATTGCCCGGTCTACGGCTCGGTCGGCGGCCACGCCTACGGCTGGGTCTATCCGGGACCGATCGGGTCGGTGATGCAGCCGGCCCTGCTGGGAGTGAAGGAGGCCGGGCACCTGCCCAACGCCTCGACCTTCTGCGGGCGGTGCGAGGCGGTCTGCCCGATGCGCATTCCCCTGCCCAAGATGATGCGCCACTGGCGGGAGAAGGAGTTCGAACAGAATCTCCAGCCCGCCGCCATGCGCCGGGGGCTGGCGCTCTGGGGCTGGTTCGCCCGGCGACCGGCGCTGTACCACGCTGCCACCAAGATGGCGGCGCGGGCGCTGGGGGCGCTGGGGCGCGGCAAGGGGCGCTTCGCCAGCCTGCCGCTGGCCCAGGGCTGGACGCGGCACCGCGACATGCCGGCGCCGGAGGGCAAGACCTTCCAGCAGATGTGGGCCGAGAAGAAGCTGGCCGAAAAGAAGGGAAAGCGCTGACCATGGCCGACACCGGCTCCGCCCGCGCCCAGATCCTGGGCGGCATCCGCAAGGCGCTGAACTCCGCCGAGGGGTCCGAGGAGGCGCGCCAGAGGCTCGCCACCCACCCGCGCAACCTGATCCCGGCCCGCGCCCAGATTCCCCACGACCGGCAGGTCGAGCTGTTCGCCGCCATGGCGACGGAGGTCTCGGCAACCGTCGAACTTCTGGGCGGGATGGCCGAGGTGCCGGGGGCCGTGGCCGACTATCTGGCCGGGCTGAACCTGCCCGCCGAGGTCCGCGTCGCCCCGGACGCCGCCCTGGACCCGATCCCCTGGGACCAGCGCCCGACCCTGACGGTGACCAAGGGGCGGGCCCGCGACAGCGACGGCGCGTCGCTGACCGGCGCCTTCGCCGGGGTCGCGGAAACCGGCACGCTGATGCTGCTGTCCGGAGCCGAGCGGCCGACCACGCTGAACTTCCTGCCCGACACCCACATCGTCGTGCTGCGGCGCGGCCAGATCGTCGGCACCATGGAGGACGCCTGGGACCGCCTGCGCGCCGCCGGGGCGACGGATGGCGGAAAGGGCGCCCTGCCGCGCACCGTCAACTTCATCACCGGGCCATCGCGGACCGGCGACATCGAGATGCGGATCGAGCTGGGCGCCCACGGGCCGCGGCGCCTTCACATTCTTCTGGTGGAGGATTGACACGGCTGAGCGTTCAAGGGTTTATCGGAGCGTTGTCCGTGCCGGAACCCGTGTTTAACCGTGTTTGACCCGCCCCGCCCTTCGACCCGCGCGCCCGGACGGGCCGCGCCGAGGTCCCCGTCATGAGCCGCCGCCGCTCGGTCTCCACCGAGGAACGGCGCCTGTGGCGGATCGCCATGCGCGACGCGGAGCCGATGCCGGGCCGAGCCATCGAGGACCCCGATCCCCCCGCCGTCCCCGCGGTCGAGCCGGAACCGGTCGCCACCACCGCCTCCCCSCCCCCCGCCCTGCCGCCGCGSGGSGGCGTGCCGAAGGGCGGGCGCCCGTCGCAGCCGCCGCTGAAGGTCGGCAACGTCGACAACATCGACCGCCGCACCGCCGACCGCTTCTCGCGCGGCGAGATGGAGATCGACGGGCGCATCGACCTGCACGGAATGAGCCAGGCCCAGGCGCACGGCGCCCTGTCCGGCTTCGTCCACCGCGCCTGGCACGAGGGGCGGCGCTGCGTTCTGGTCATCACCGGCAAGGGCACCTACACCGGCGGGGTCGGCGTGCTGCGCCAGTCGGTGCCGCGCTGGCTGGCCGACGCCGCCCTGCGCCCGATGGTGCTGGCGGTGCGCCCGGCGCAGCCCCGGCACGGCGGCGATGGGGCGCTGTACGTCCTCATCAAGCGGCGGCGCGACCAGCATCAGGGCTGGCACCGCTAGGACGAGGCCGCGATGACACCCTTCGGCGAACGGGTCCGCGCCCTGCGCGAGGGCAAGAGCGTGACGCTCAAGCAGATGGCGGCCGACCTGCACATCTCCTCGGCCTATCTGTCGGCGCTGGAGCATGGCAAGCGCGGCCAGCCCTCCGCCCAGCTCGTCCGGCAGATCTGCGCCTATTTCGGCATCATCTGGGACGAGGCGGAGGAGTTGGAACGGCTGGCCGACCTGTCGCACCCGCGCGTGACGGTGGACACCGCCGGGCTCAACCCGAAGGCGACCGAGCTGGCGAACCGGCTGGCCGAACGCATCCACGATCTGGACGACGGAACGCTGGACCGGCTGCTGCTGCTGCTGGACGAGGCGCCGGCCCGCGGCGGCGCGGCGGTGCGGCGTCGGGCGGCTCCGCGGCGGCGGTAGAACGGTCGGGGCGAGCGTCGCAACGGCCCGATTTGTCTTATGGGTTAATCAGTCGCACCTTCGGCATAGGCAGCCGGACGTTTCGCGTTCGCTTTCGCCGCGCCAAATCCCTTACCATCCGATCCGGGATACCCCGAATCCAGGCTTGACCAGACGGAATTATCGTATGACCGCCGAGGTCGGGTCCATGATGCCGGGGGGCGGTGTCACGGACGCCCTGTTCCGCTCCATCTTCGACAGCGCGTCGGTCGGCATGGTCGTGGCCGCGCCGGACGGACGCATTCTGGCCGCCAATCCCACCTTCGCCCACGGTCTGGGTTACCGGCCGGCGGACATGGCCGGGCGGCATCTGGCCGACGTCACCCACCCGGAGGACTGGGCGTGGGAAAGCCTGCGCTTCGGCCGGGTGATGCGGGGCGAAGCGGCGCCGGACCCCTTCGAGAAGCGATTCCTGCGCGCCGACGGCGGGGTGATGCGCGCCGCCATGCGGCCGTCCTGCCTGCTCGGCCCCGACGGACGGGTGCAGGCGCTGGCCATGGTGATCGAGGACGTGACGACCGCCCGCGCCGCCGACGAGGAGCTTCAGCGTAGCGAGGCGCGCAACCGCGCCATCGTGGAACAGGCGGTCGAAACCATCCTGACCGTGGACGCCCGCGGCGTCATCCTGGCCGCCAACCAGGCGGCGGAACAGCTTCTCGGCTACGATCCGGATGAGCTGACCGGCCGGCACATCACCATCCTGATGCCGCCGGAGGAGGCCGCGCAGCACGGTGCCTACATGCGCCGCTACAAAGAGACGGGGGTGCGGCAGGTCATCGGCGTCGGGCGGGAGGTGACCGCCCTCCGGCGGGACGGCACCGCCATGGTCGTCTGGCTGTCCCTGTCGGAGATCGACCTGCCGGGATTCCACGTCTTCGTCGCGATGCTGCGCGACCTCAGCGCCTTCAAGGCCGCCGAGCAGGCGCTGATCGAGGCCAAGGAGGCGGCGGAGCTGGCCAACCGCGCCAAGACCGCCTTCCTCGCCAACATGAGCCACGAGCTGCGCACCCCGCTGAACGGCATCCTGGGCTTCGCCGACGTGATCCACCAGCAGATGCTGGGGTCGCTGGAAAACCCCATGTACGTCAACTTCGCGGCGGAGATCAAACGGTCGGGCGAGCTGCTTCTCGCCAACATCAACGACCTGTTGGAGATGGCCACCATCGAGGCCGGTCAGGTCGGTCTGGAGGAGGCGCTCTGCGACTTCCGCGACGTGGTGGTGTCCTGCGTCCGTCTGGTCGCCAAGCGGGCGGAGCGCGGCAAGCTGCACGTCGAGGCCGACATCGCCAGCGAGCTGCCGCCCCTGCTCGCCGACCCGCGGGCGCTGAAGCAGGTGCTGCTGCATCTCCTGTCCAACGCCATCAAGTTCACGCCGGAAGGCGGGCGCATCGGCGTGTCGGCCCGCGTGGATTCCGCGGGCGCCCTGGTGGCCGAGGTGTTCGACAGCGGCGTGGGCATTCCGGAGGACCGTCTGGAAACCGTCTTCCAGCCCTTCTTCCAGGGCGATTCCTCGCTGGCCCGCCGGTTCGAGGGGATCGGGCTCGGCCTGTCCATCGCCAAGTCCCTGGTGGAGCGGCATGGCGGCCGGCTGGAAATCCGCTCGCTGGAGGGGACCGGCACGTCGGTGGTCATCCACCTGCCGAAGGAACGCTTCCTGGCCGACTGGTGAGCGGGCTGGTGAGCGGGCGCGCCTACCCCGCCCGCGAATAGGCGGCGGCGGCCGCGACCTGCGCACCGGTCGGGCGCACCCCGGTGTAGAGCACGAACTGCTCCAGCGCCTGCAACGCGATGACCTCCGCCCCGGTGATGACGGGCTTGCCGGCGGCGCGCGCGGCGCGGATCAGCGGCGTTTCCGCGGGCATCGCCACCACGTCGAACACCCAGGCGGCGGACCCGATCAGCGCCGGGTCGAAGGCCAGCGCCTCCGCGTCGGGGCCGTTGGCCATGCCGAGCGGCGTCACGTTGACCAGCAGGCCCGGGGTGAGGCCGGTGGTGTCGGCTTGCCAGCGCAGGCCGTACTCGTCGGCCAGCCGGCGCCCGGTCTCTTCGTTGCGGGCGACCACCGTGCCGTCGGCGAAGCCGGCGTCGCGCAGCGCGCACAGCACCGCCCGCGCCATTCCGCCGCTGCCCCGCAGCGCGAAGGACAGGTCCCGCGGGACGGCGTGGCTGTCGACCAGGGAACGCACCGCCCGGTAGTCGGTGTTGTGGCCGGTCAGCCGCCCGCCGTCGTTGACGATGGTGTTGACCGATTGCAGCCCCGCCGCCGACGGGTCCAGCGCGTCGAGGAAGGGGATGCAGGCCTCCTTGAAGGGCATGGACACGCCGCAGCCGCGGATGCCCAGCGCCCGGATGCCGGCGACGGCTGCCGGCAGGTCGTCGGTCGTGAAGGCCTTGTAGAGGAAGTTCAGGCCGAGCGCTTCGTACAGGTGGTTGTGGAAGCGTGTCCCGATGTTGCCGGGCCGCCCCGACAAGGAGATGCAGAGCTGCGTGTCCTTGTCGACGGCGTGCGGCATGAGGGTTCGGCCTTACAGAATGAACTTCGACAAATCGGCGTTCTTGGCGAGGCCGCCGACCTGGGCGCGGACGGTCTCCGCGTCGATGGTCACGGTCTGGCCGGCCTTGTCGCTGGCGGTGAAGCTGATGTCCTCCAGCAGCCGTTCCAGGACGGTGTGCAGGCGCCGCGCCCCAATGTTCTCCACCGTCGCGTTGATTTCGGTGGCGAGGCGGGCCAGCTCGTCGATGGCGTCGTCGGTGAAGACGAGATCGACCTCCTCGGTCTTCAGCAGCGCCTTGTACTGCTTGATCAGGCTGGCTTCCGGCTCGGTCAGGATGCGGCGGAAATCCTCCTGCTCCAGCGCCTTCAGCTCGACGCGGATCGGCAGGCGGCCCTGCAGCTCCGGCAGCAGGTCCGACGGCTTGGACAGGTGGAAGGCGCCCGAGGCGATGAACAGGATGTGGTCGGTCTTCACCGCGCCATGCTTGGTGCTGACGGTCGTGCCTTCGATCAGCGGCAGCAGGTCGCGCTGCACGCCCTCGCGGCTGACGTCGGCCCCACCCTTGTAGTCGGAGCGGGCGGAGATCTTGTCGATCTCGTCCAGGAAGACGATGCCGTTCTGCTCCACCGCCTGGATCGCTTCCGAAACGACCTTTTCCTGGTCGAGCAGCTTGTCCGACTCTTCCGCCATCAGGACGGTGTAGCTCTCGGCGACGGACATGCGCCGGGACTTGGTGCGTCCGCCCAGCGCCTTGCCGAAAATGTCGTTCAGGTTGAGCATGCCCATCTGGGCGCCTGGCATGCCGGGGATGTCGAAGGTCGGCAGGCCGCCGGCGGTGTCGGCCACCTGGATTTCGATCTCGCGGTCGTTCAGCGTGCCCTCGCGCAGCATCTTGCGGAACTTCTGCCGCGTCTCCGGGCTGGCGTTCTCGCCGCACAGCGCGTCGACCACACGCTCCTCGGCGCGCAGCTCAGCCTTGGCGGCGACCTCCTTGCGCAGCCGCTCCTTGGTCAGGCCGATGGCGGCCTCCACCAGATCGCGGACGATCTGCTCGACGTCGCGGCCGACATAGCCGACCTCGGTGAACTTGGTCGCCTCGACCTTCAGAAAGGGCGCCTGCGCCAGCTTCGCCAAGCGGCGGGCGATCTCCGTCTTGCCGACGCCGGTCGGGCCGATCATCAGGATGTTCTTGGGCAGAACCTCCTCGCGCAGCCCCTCGGGGAGCTGCTGGCGGCGCCAGCGGTTGCGCAGCGCGATGGCGACCGCGCGCTTGGCCTCGTGCTGGCCGACGATGTAGCGGTCGAGTTCGGAGACGATCTCGCGCGGGCTGAAGGCGGCGGTGGCGGCGGCGATGCTGGGGGCAGTCATGGTGGCGGACCCGGTCTGAGGGTTAGAGCTTTTCGAGCGTGACGTTCTCGTTGGTGTAGACGCAGATGCCGGCGGCGATCTTCATCGCCTTGCGGGCCACGGCCTCCGCATCCAGACCATCGATGTCGACCAGCGCGCGCGCCGCCGACAGGGCGTAGGCGCCGCCGGAGCCGATGCCGATGAGGCCGTCCTCCGGCTCCAGCACGTCGCCGTTGCCGGTCAGGATCAGGCTGACGTTGCGGTCGGCCACGGCCATCATGGCCTCCAGCCGGCGCAGGTAGCGGTCGGTGCGCCAGTCCTTGGCCATCTCCACACAGGCGCGCAGCAGCTGGCCGGGGTGCTTCTCCAGCTTGGTCTCCAGCCGCTCGAACAGGGTCAGCGCGTCGGCGGTGGCGCCGGCGAAGCCGCCCATCACCGTGCCGCCGGCGAGCCAGCGCACCTTGCGGGCGTTCGATTTCATGACCGTCTGGCCGACGGACACCTGGCCGTCGCCGGCAATGACCACCTGCCCGTTCTTGCGGACCGAGAGGATGGTGGTGCCGTGCCACTGGATGGGATCGTGGGAAGTCATCGGGACCGTATTCGAAGAAAGAAACGCCCGTGCCCGAACGGCCCGGCGCGACACCGGCCGACATAGGCACATCGGAACACGGGTCTATGTGGGGGGACGGCGGTTCCCGTCAAGTCTGGCGTCATGGGCCGGTATCCCACGGGACGGAATTGGGCCATGGGACGGAATCGACCGGGGAGCGAGCTGCGTCACCTCCACCCCCAGGCGGGCCAGCGCCTCCATCACCGGGACGAAGACGGACAGGCCGTGCGCGCCACTTGGCAGCGGGCTCGGACGGGCGACGCCCAGCAGGTTGCCCGCCTCGTCCACCAGTGGGTCGCCCGGCGCCGCGTCCGGCCCGGTCAGGTCGGCCTGGAGCAGCGTCGCCTCCACCCCCGGCGCCGCTTGCGGATCGGCGCGCCGGGCCGCCAGAATGCCGGATGCCGTGTCGTCGCCCCGCTCCAGGACCGCCGTCACCGGCTCGCTGACCGCCGGGTCATCAAGCCGCAGCGGCGCCGCGCGCAGCCGGGCCGGCACGCGGACCAGGGCGATCCCGCCGGACCGGTCCCTCGCCATCACCGTGCCGTCCAGCGACACCCCACGGGACGGCGCGACGGTGACGGTCGCGTCCAGCCCGGCGTCGAGCGTCAGCACGAGGGACTGGCCGTCCAGCTCCCCCAACACGATCCCCCGGCCCTTGCGCTCCTCCGGCCCGACGCGCACGGTGGCGGCGGACACGCGGGCGGTGGGATCGTCGGCGTAGCCCTGGAGCGGGTCGGCGATGCGCAGAAGCAGGGTCGGGGGTCGGGTTTCCTCCAGGAAAGGAGCCGGTCCGGCGGAGGCGCCGCCGGGATCGACCGTTACAGTTCCGACCGCCGCGGTTGACACCACAGACGGCCCAGTTGACACATCCGGGGCGGCACTTGACACTCCCGCCACCCCACTTGACACTACCGGGCCCGCACTTGACGCTCCCGGAGGGGCGGTTGACACTCCTCCCCGGCCACTTGACACTATGGCGGGGCCACTTGACGCTATCGCCCCGCCCCGCGACACCGCGGCGCGGAAGCCGGGGTCGGCGCCCAGCGCCTCCACCGCCGTGCCGAAGGCCTCCTCGATCAGCAGAACGTCGCCCTGCGGCACGCCGCTGTCCTTGCGGGCCACCCCGGTGGTGGTGACACGGTGGACGAGCCGCCCCGTCACGGCATCGTAGACCGCCCAGTCGACCCGCAGGCTGCCGACACCGGACACCCCCTCGCCCCCACCCGTCAGCCAGCTCCGGCGGCGGCACAGGTCGCTGTTCACCGCGCGCAGGTCGCCGCGCAGGACGAAGCGGGCGCGCTTGCGGTCGAATTCCACTTCGTAGTCGCTTCCCTGAACGCCCGCCACGTCGTAGCCGGCGTCGGCCAGAACCTCGGCGAAGCGCTCCTGAAAGGTGGAGTTCTCGTGCAGGCTGCGCCCGCTGGTCCAATAGACGTCCTCATAGGGCGGCCAGCACTCCAGCGCCCAGACATAGCGCCCCGTCACCATGCCCCGCCGCATCGAGCCCAGCGACAGGCCGTCGAAGCGGACCGGCTCCGTCGAGCCGCGGGCGACGGGTGGTGCCTTGCGGGTCTGCGGCAGCTCCCCACCCATGCAGGCGGCCAGCGCCAGCAGGGCGGCGAGGGACAGGAAAAGGCGTCCGGGCGTCGGCATGTCGGGTGGCATATTCCATTATGCGCGTTGAGCGTGCATATGAATATGCACACACACGCATTATGCGGCATCGCGACCGACGGTCATAGGCGTTTTCGGAGGCTGCGCCTCTGGCGCGCCCGCGCGCTTCCTGATAAAACCCGAACTCATGGACCAGAGCCTTGCCAATGGCGTCCGCCGCGCCTCGATCGAGCGGAACACCACCGAAACCCGGATCCGGGTCGCCGTGAATCTGGACGGCACCGGCGTCTATGACGTGAAGACCGGCGTCGGCTTCCTCGACCACATGCTGGAGCAGCTGTCGCGCCACAGCCTGATGGACCTGTCGGTGGCGGCGGAGGGCGACCTGCACATCGACGCCCACCACACGACCGAGGACAGCGGCATCGCCATCGGCCAGGCGGTGGCGAAGGCGCTGGGCGACCGCAAGGGCATCCAGCGCTACGGCCACGCCTACATCCCGATGGACGAGACGCTGACCCGCGTCGCGCTGGACTTCTCCAACCGGCCCTACCTGATCTGGAAGGTGTCCTTCAGCCGCGACAAGATCGGCGACATGGACACCGAGCTGTTCCGCGAGTGGTTCCAGGCCTTCGCCATGGCCGCGGGCGTGACGCTGCACGTCGAATGCCTCTATGGCGAGAACAACCACCACATCGTGGAAAGCTGCTACAAAGCGCTTGCCCGCGCGCTGCGGGCCGGGATCGAGATCGACCCGCGCAAGCGCGACGCCGTGCCCTCCACCAAGGGGACGCTGGGCGGTTCCCTCTGAAAAAACCGGCGGCTTCGACAAGGCCGGCGCTCTGTCACAAGGTCCTCGTTTCATGGAAACCGTTGCGCTGATCGATTACGGCTCCGGCAACCTGCGTTCCGCCGCCAAGGCTCTGGAACGCGCGGCGGCGGAGTGCCACGCCTCCTTCCAGGTCCTGGTGACCTCCGACGCCGACGCCGTGCGCAAGGCCGACCGCGTCGTCCTGCCGGGCGTCGGCGCCTTCGCCGACTGCAAGCGCGGCCTGTCGGAGGTCCCCGGCATGCTCGACGCGCTGGACGAGGTGGTGCACGGCAAGGGCCGTCCCTTCCTGGGCATCTGCGTCGGCATGCAGCTGATGGCGGAGCGCGGGCGCGAGTACGGCGTGACCGAGGGGCTGGGCTGGATCAAGGGCGAGGTGGTGAAGCTGGAGCCCGCCGACCCGACGCTGAAGATTCCGCACATGGGCTGGAACGAGCTGGACATCCGCCGGGAGCATCCGCTGCTGGCCGGCCTGCCGGAGCGGGCGCACGCCTATTTCGTCCACTCCTACCGCTTCGCCGTGGAGCGGCCGGAGGATGTGATCGCCAGCGCCGATTACGGCGGACCCTTCGCCGCGGTGGTCGGGCGCGACAATCTGGTCGGCACCCAGTTCCACCCGGAAAAGAGCCAGGAGACCGGTCTCGCCCTGGTCGCCAACTTCCTGACCTGGCGGGTCTGACCATGACCGACGTCACGGTCGAACGCATCGACGCGCTGAAGACGGGCGACCTGCACGACCTGTGCGACGCCGCCGACGACGCCGTCAAGGCCGGCGGCGGCTTCGGCTGGGTGGCGCCGCCCCCCCGCGAGATCATGGAACGCTACTGGAAGGGCGTTCTGGTGGTGCCGGAACGCATCCTGTTCGTCGGCCGGCTGGACGGCGTCATCGCCGGCTCCGCCCAGCTGGTGAAACCGGCCCGCAACAACGAGGCGCAGGCCCACGCCGCCACCCTGACCACCAGCTTCGTCGCCCCCTGGGCGCGCGGCCACGGGCTGGCCCGCCGCCTGACCGTGGCGGTCGAGGAGGAGGCGCGGGCGTCCGGCTTCCGCGTGCTGAACCTCGACGTGCGCGAGACGCAGACGGCGGCCATCGCGCTGTACGAGGATCTGGGCTTCCGCCGCTGGGGCACGCATCCCTTCTATGCGCTGGTGGACGGCAACAGACTGGCCGGACATTTCTATGTGAAAGACCTCACCCCCGACACGCTTCACGACACGCCATAGGACGAGACACCGCGATGATCATCTATCCCGCCATCGACCTCAAAGACGGTGCCTGCGTTCGGCTGCTGCGCGGCGAGATGAGCCAGGCGACCGTCTTCAACACCGAACCCGCCGACCAGGCCCGCCTGTTCGAAAGCCAGGGTTTCGAATGGCTGCATCTGGTCGATCTGAACGGCGCCTTCGAGGGCAAGCCGGTCAACGGCAAGGCGGTCGAGAGCATCCTGGGCGCCGTGACCATCCCGGTGCAGCTGGGCGGCGGCATCCGCGACCTGAAGACCATCGCCCACTGGCTTGAGAAGGGCGTCAGCCGGGTCATCCTCGGCACCGTCGCCCTGCGCGAGCCGGAACTGGTCCGCGAGGCCTGCCGGGAGTTCCCCGGTAAGGTCGCCGTCGGCATCGACGCGCGCGAGGGGTACGTGGCGGTCGCCGGCTGGGCCGAGACCTCGACCATCAAGGCGCTGGATCTGGCGCTGAAGTTCGAGGACAGCGGCGTCGCCGCGATCATCTACACCGACATCAACCGCGACGGCGCCATGGGCGGCGTGAACGTCGAGGCGACCTCCGACCTCGCCTTCCACCTGACCACCCCGGTGATCGCGTCGGGCGGCGTCTCTTCCATCGACGATCTGATCGCGCTGAAGAAGGAGGAGGACACCGGCATCCAGGGCGTCATCTGCGGCCGCGCGCTCTACGACGGGCGCATCGATCCGAAGACGGCGCTGGACCTGCTCTCCCCCGCTCCCGTCACCGGAAAGGCCGGCTGATGCTCAAGATGCGCGTCATCCCCTGCCTGGACGTCAAGGACGGGCGGGTCGTCAAGGGGGTCAACTTCGTCGATCTGATCGACGCCGGCGACCCCGTGGAGCAGGCCCGCGTCTATGACCGGGAGGGGGCGGACGAGCTGACCTTCCTCGACATCACGGCTAGCCACGAGAACCGCGACACCATCTACGACGTGGTGCGCCGCACCGCGGAGCAGGTGTTCATGCCGCTGACCGTCGGCGGCGGCGTGCGCACGGTCGAGGACATCCGCAAGCTTCTGCTGGCCGGCGCCGACAAGGTGTCGATCAACACCGCGGCCATCCACCGTCCGGAGTTCGTGCAGGAGGCGGCGGAGAAGTTCGGCGCCCAGTGCATCGTCGTCGCCATCGACGCCAAGCAGGTCGAGCCGGGCCGCTGGGAAATCTTCACCCACGGCGGGCGCAAGGCCACGGGCATCGACGCCATCGAGTGGGCCAAGCGCATGGAGTCCTACGGGGCCGGCGAGATCCTGCTGACCTCGATGGACCGCGACGGCACCAAGAGCGGCTTCGACCTCGCCTTGACCCGCAAGGTGGCCGATGGGCTGCGCATCCCGGTGATCGCCTCGGGCGGCGTCGGCACGCTGGACCATCTGGTGGAGGGCATCCGCGAGGGCCACGCCACGGCGGTTCTGGCGGCCTCCATCTTCCATTTCGGCACCTACACCATCGGGCAGGCCAAGGCGGCGCTGGCCGAGGCCGGCATTCCGGTGCGCCCGGCCCGGCCCGTGTCCTCCGCGGCGGAGGCGGCCCATGTCTGACGACAAGAAGGCCGTCAACGCCAAGGTTCTGGACCGGCTCTACGCCACCGTCCAGGCGCGCAAGGGCGCCGATCCGGAGACCTCCTACACCGCCAAGCTGTTCCACCGCGGCACCGCCAAGATCGCCCAGAAGGTCGGCGAGGAAGCGGTGGAGACGGTCATCGAGGCGGTGCGCGGCGACAAGGCGGCGATGGCCTCGGAATCGGCGGACCTGCTCTACCACCTGATGGTGCTGTGGGCCGACGCCGGGCTGGAGCCCGCCGAGGTGTGGGAGAAGCTGGCCCAGCGCGAGGGCACCAGCGGCATCGCCGAGAAGAAGGCGCGCAAGGTCTAAACCGATCAAGGCTCGACAAGATCAAGGCGGAAGGGGAAACGACGCGATGGCCAAGACCTACGATCCGAACAACGTCTTCGCCCGCATCCTGCGCGGCGAAATCCCGTGCAAGAAGGTCCTGGAGACCGAGCACGCGCTGGCCTTCCACGACATCAACCCGCAGGCCCCGACGCACATCCTGGTGATCCCGAAGGGCGCCTACGTCGACATGGACGATTTCAGCGCCCGCGCGACGGAGGCGGAGATCGCCGGCCTGTTCCGCGCGGTCGGCGAGGTTGCCCGCGGCGCCGGCGCCGCCGAGCCCGGTTACCGCATCCTGTCCAACTGCGGCGAGGACGCGAACCAGGAGGTTCTGCACCTGCACATCCACGTCTTCGCCGGCCGCCGTCTGGGCCCGATGATCACCAGGGGATGATGGCCAAAAGGGGGTAATGGAAGAGGGTTCGCTCTCCGATCCCGCCCGCTGATCCACGTGAAACATCGGGGCGCCAAGGGAAACCTTCGGCGCCCCATTGGTTTTCTTCATCCCTGGGCGCCGATCCGATGCTCTGCAAGGGTATCGGTTCCGCTCAGGGAGCGATGCGCCAATCCTTGGATATGTAGGTGTAGGGCGGCTGGATGTAGTGGAACACGCCGCCGGTCTTCACATGCGGGCTGAGCAGGCGGGTCAGGTTCAAGCCAATGCCGAGATAGAAATATTGGCTTCGATCGTCGCGGCTGGGGTTGGTGCTGTAATCCTCGTAGCCCCGCGCGTAGAAGCCGACATGGAACTCCAGATGCCGCAGCAGGGGGTCCTGGATGGCGTCGAATCCATCCGCCTTCACCGCGATCAGATATTTCAGCCGTCTGTAGTCGGTGAAGACGTCCGCCTGATATTTGTCGCCGCCGGAGAACGGGTTGTACTCGACCCTGAAATCAACCTTGCGGGCCAATTCCGGGTTGTCCCACAGGATGTAGCCGGCCACGGCTCCGACGGTGTTGAACAGCATGTCCTGATAGGAGAATCCGTAATCGTCGCTGAAGGCGTCACCGACCTCCACCAAGCCCATGATGCCCAGCGACGACAGCGCGCCGTACCGGGCGGAGTCCGTCTGGGTGAAGCCCCAACTCTGATATTGGCGGGCCAGCAGATGGCTGATCGCGTAACCGGTCCAGGCATGGCCGATCTTGTCGGCACCGCCTTCGGTCGTGCTGCGGCCGAACCAACCCTCATCCTGAAAGCGAGGGCCGCCGGTGCCCCAATCCCAGGACCATACACCCCACCCCAGGGCCAATATGCCGGTGCCGACGTTGAGGGCGAGCGCCTTGTCCTCCTTGCTCCATCCCTGGTCTTCCATCATGGAGGCGGAGGCGGGTCTGCCGGGCAGGAGCAACGCGGCGGCCAGGACCCCCGCGATCACCTGTCCGGTTACTCGGGCCGCCATCGCTCGGGCCGGGAGCATCATGCGGGATGAGCCCTCCTTCCGGTGGACACTTCCCGGCATGATGACGCTCAGACCCCCGCTCCGCCCGGGTTCTTCCGGATGTTGGACGTCCGGTTAGGACGCCGGCGCGACGGTCTTCGGCAGAAGGACGTAGTATTCGCCGGCGCTCTTCATCACGCCGGCCTTCGCCTCCGCCTCCGGCCCATGACCCCAGAAGACGTCGCCGCGGACCGGGCCGCGGATGGCTCCTCCGGTGTCCTGGGCGATCAGCAGGCGGCGCAGCCGCGTTCGGGCGTCCAGCGGGTCCTCGGCGTCCAGCCAGACCGGCACGCCGTAGGGCAGGAACTTGGAATCGACGGCGAGGCTGCGCCCAGGCGTCAGGGCGACGTTCTGGGCACCGTTCGGCCCCTCCCCCTTCAGCTCCTGGAAGAAGACGTAGGAAGGATTCTTGTTCATCAGCGCCGCCGCCTCGCCGGGGTTGGCCTGGAGCCAGGCGCGGATGGTCTGGAGCGACACCTCCTCGCGCTTCAGGGCGCCGCGGTCGATCAGCTCCCGCCCGATGGCGACGTATTTGTGGCCGTTCTGGGCGGCGTAGCCGACGCGCGTCTCGCTCCCGTCGGGGAAGCTGACGCGGCCCGATCCCTGGATGTGCAGGAAGAAGGTGGCGATGGGGTCCTGAAGCCAGACCAGTTCCAGCCCCTTGCCGCCCAGCGCCCCGGCTTCGATGGCCGCGCGGTCCTCGAAGGGCTTGAGCCGTCCCCCCGTCACCCGCCCGGCGATGCGCTCGCCTCGCCAGCGGTCGGCGAACTCGCCGAGATCAACCATCACCAGATCGGCGGGGCGCTTGTAGAGCGGCACCGGAAAGGCCGGGTCCGGCGACCGGCTGCCCTTCAGCTCGACCTCGTAATAGCCGGTGAAGAGGCCGCGCCGCTCGGCGTTGTTGGCCGCGGCGTAGGGGGTGAACCACGTCTCGAAATAGGCGCGCGCCGCCGCGTCGTCGCCGGGCGGCAGCTTGGCCAGCTCGGCGCAAGGACCCTGCCAGTCCGCCGCCCTGCCACCGACCCCGTCCGGGCCGATGGAGCGGTCGGCGGCCAGCGCCTTGACCTTCGCGCAGGAGCGCTGGAAGGCCGGGACGGCCTCCGCCACGCGGTCGGCGCTCCAGCCGGGCAGCGCCGCGAAGGCGACCGGGGTGAGGACCAGCTTTTCGGGCGGCGGGGGCGGCGGCGCCTTGGCCTCCTCCTCCTTCCGCTCGCAGCCAACGAGAAACGCCGCGGCAAGGACTGCCGCGGCGCTGAGACGAACAACCGAATGAGAGAGCATCAGAACCGATCGGTCATTGGGGGGTGCGGGTTTCGACGAGCGTCCAGTTCGGGTCGCCGGCGCGGGTGTTGCGGGCGAAGGTCCAGACATCCACGGCCTCGACCACGGCGTTGGGATCGCCGTCCACCACGGCACCGGCGCTGTTGCGCACGACGTTCATCTGCTCCGACACGAACTTCACGGTGACCAGCGCGGTGCGGCCGTCCATGCGGGCCTCCACCACGTCGGCGTCGGTGATCGTCTCGATGCGGGTCTCCAGCGTCTCGCCGGCCGACTGGCGCTCGCGCACCGCGCGGGCGAAGTTGTCGTAGACCTCGTCGGACAGCAGCGGGCGCAGCGTCGCCGTGTCGCCCTTGGCGAAGGCCTCCACGATCATCTGGAAGGCGCCGCGGGCGCCCTGCAGGAAATACTTCTCGTCGAAGCTGGGGTCGGCGGCCTTGATCTGCTCCAGCGCGGTGGCCAGCGACACCGGCTCGTCGGGCGACGGGGCGACGTTCGGCAGGGGCCGCTCGCGATTCGGCATCGCCACCACGTTGTCGGGCTGGTTGTTGGGGCGGGCCGTGAAGGGGTTCGGCCGCTGACGCTCCTCACCGGTGCGGCGGCCGAGCACGCTGCGCAGCCGGTACACGAGAAACGCCGCGATCATCGCGAAGATCAGGATCTCGACGAACACAAACCCATCTCCCATCATCCATCCTTCCGGGTGACTGAAGGCCGGCCCCGAAATCACCGGCCCCGCTTGATCCACTACTGGACCCTCCGGCGGGTGAGCATTAAGTGTACCGGAACGGTGCCGGGACCAAGTCCCAGCTCGCTCTCTCCGCCGAGGATTCCACCCGATGACCCGTGCCGGAGCTGTTCTTCCAACCAAAGATCGGGTGCGTACCCTGGTGTAGATAGGCCCTTGGGGTTGAAAGAGCAAGGACGGCCATGAATCCACTGTTGCTGTTGTTCCTTTTGCTGCCGATCGCGGAGATCGCCACCTTCATCGAGGTCGGCGACTGGATTGGCGGCGGTCCGACGGTCGGGCTGGTCATCCTGTCCGCCATTCTCGGGTCCGTGCTGATCCGTTGGCAGGGCCTGTCCGTGCTGAAGCGCGCGCAGCAGGCGGCGGAGCGCGGCGAAAGCCCGGTCGGCGCCGTGTTCGAGGGCTTCTGCGTCGTCGTCGCCGGCCTGCTGCTGATCATCCCCGGCTTCCTGACGGACATCGTCGGAATCCTGCTGTTCGTGCGCCCGATCCGCAACGCTCTGGGCCGCTGGCTGTTCGACCGTATGAAAGGCGCCGCCTCCTTCCAGATGCACGGCCGCATGGGCGGCCAAACAGGCAATCGGAGCTGGAGCGCCGGCGATCCGAACGGCCCTCACGGCGGACCGCCCAACCGCCCGCCGCCGGGCGTGATCGACGTCGAATACCAGGAGGTCGACCCCGACGGCGGCCGTCCGGGAAACGCCGGTCCGGCGGACCGCGACGGGCCGGACGACACACCCAAGCTCGGTGACTCCCGCTGGGCGCCGCCCGGCTCGCCCTACCGCAACGACCGCGGGTGAAACACGCCGGTTTCACTTTGTGGAGCCAGCAATTCCGTGCTAGCCAGCGGGTCTTGAAGACCTTTCCATCGTGAAGCCGCCCCGCGGCCAGGAGTTGTCCATGTCCGATCAGCAGATCAACGGTCAAGATCAGGAAGCCGCCTCGTCGCTGCCGATGCATGTGCTGGCGCAGTATGTGAAGGACCTGTCCTTCGAGAACCCCAACGCCCCGCAGAGCCTGCTGCCCGGCCAGCCGCAGCCGCAGGTCAACATCGGCGTGGACGTGCAGGTTCAGCCGATGGGCGAGGACGTCTACGAGGTCGTGCTCAAGCTGCATTGCGAGGCCAAGCAGGCCGAGGCGACCGCCTTCCTGGTCGAGGTCGCCTATGGCGGCCTGTTCCAGCTTCCGGGCCTGCCGCAGGAGCATCACCGCCCGGTGCTGCTGATCGAGGCGCCGCGGATGCTGTTCCCCTTCGCCCGCGCCATCGTGGCCGGCTGCACCCAGGACGGCGGCTTCCCGCCGCTGATGATCAACCCGATCGACTTCGTCGACCTGTACCGCCGCCAGACCGCCGGCCAGCAGGGCCAGGCCGAAGAGGCGCCGCAATCGCCGTTCTGATGCCGCCGTTCTGATATCCCGGTTCTGATCCGGGCCATCGGCTTCGGACAAACAAAAAGGCGGGAGGCTCCACCGGGGCCTCCCGCCTTTTTTCGTGCTTCCCCCGCCCTTGAACCGGACGGGGGAGAGACAATCGCCGACTACTGATTCATGGACTCGAAGAATTCCGAGTTCGACTTGGTGTGCTTCAGCTTGTCGACCAGGAAGTCCACCGCGTCGGTCACGCCCATCGGCATCAGGATGCGGCGCAGGATCCACATCTTCGAGATGGTGCCCTTGTCGACCAGCAGCTCCTCCTTGCGGGTGCCCGACTTGGAGATGTCGATGGCCGGGAAGGTGCGCTTGTCGGAGAGCTTGCGGTCCAGCACGATCTCGGAGTTGCCGGTGCCCTTGAACTCTTCGAAGATCACCTCGTCCATGCGGCTGCCGGTGTCGATCAGCGCGGTCGCAATGATGGTCAGCGAACCGCCCTCCTCGATGTTGCGGGCCGCACCGAAGAAGCGCTTCGGGCGCTGCAGCGCGTTGGCGTCGACACCGCCGGTCAGCACCTTGCCCGAAGAGGGAACGACGGTGTTGTAGGCGCGGGCCAGACGGGTGATGGAGTCCAGCAGGATGACCACGTCGCGCTTGTGCTCGACCAGCCGCTTGGCCTTCTCGATGACCATTTCGGCGACCTGGACGTGGCGGGTCGCCGGCTCGTCGAAGGTGGAGCTGATGACCTCGCCCTGCACGGAGCGGGCCATGTCGGTCACCTCTTCCGGGCGCTCGTCGATCAGCAGGACGATCAGATAGGCTTCTGGGTGGTTGGTCGCGATGGAATGGGCGATGTTCTGCAGCATCACCGTCTTGCCGGTGCGCGGTGGGGCGACGATCAGCCCGCGCTGGCCCTTGCCCAGCGGCGCCACGAGGTCGATGATGCGGCCCGTGTAGTTCTTCTTGGTCGGGTCGTCGACTTCCATGCGCAGCCGCTCTTCCGGATAGAGCGGGGTCAGGTTGTCGAAGTTGATGCGGTGGCGGACCTTGTCCGGCGCATCGAAGTTGATCGTGTTGACCTTGAGAAGGGCGAAGTAGCGCTCGCCGTCCTTGGGCGCGCGGATCTGGCCTTCGACCGTGTCGCCGGTGCGCAGGCTGAAGCGGCGCACCTGGCTGGGGCTGACATAGATGTCGTCAGGGCCGGGAAGATAGTTGGCCTCCGGCGAGCGCAGGAACCCGAAACCGTCCTGAAGAACCTCGAGCACGCCGTCGCCATAGATCGGGACATCGTTTTCCGCCAGCTGCTTGAGGATGGCGAACATCATGTCCTGCTTGCGCAGCGTGCTGGCGTTCTCGATCTGCAGTTCCTCGGCGAACGCCAGCAGTTCGGCGGGGCTCTTGCACTTCAGCTCTTGGAGATGCATGGGGGTGCCTTAAGGGAATCGGTCATGCGAGGGGGAGTGCCAGAGGTCCCGGGCCGGCGCAGGGTGCGTCGGTTGAGCGTCGGACGGCGCTGAAGGCGGGGAATGCCTGTCGGACGTCGCGCCCAGATCGTTGGGGAGGGACGAAACGGCGGATGTGGGATGGGTGCCCGCGAGGCTTGCCGCCCCGTGGTGGGAAAGATGGTTAGCGGAACGCCGTCTGCAAGTCAAATGAAAGCGAATTCTTGGAAACGGGGTGGATTCTTGCGCATCTTCGTCCGGGTCATGATGCCGCATCCCCTGTTATCCAGGCCACCGGGGCACGACCTGGACGTTTAGGACAGAAACGGTTTGGTTGACATCATGAGCCCGCATGACCGTTCCGGACCCGGAACCATCGTTGCTCCCGAAGCCTCCGCCAACCCCCTGCCCTGGCACGCCCAGCCCCCGGACCAGGCCGTGGCCGCGCTGGACAGCCCCGACGACGGGCTGACGCCCGAGGAAGCGGCGGAGCGCCTGGACCGACACGGCCCAAACCGGCTGACCCCACCGCCCCGCCGATCGGCGCTGATGCGCTTCCTGGCGCAATTCGACAATCTGCTGATCTACGTGCTGATCGGCGCGGGAGTCGTCACGGTCCTGCTGGGCGAGTTCGTGGACGCGGCGGTGATCGCCGGCGTCGTTCTGATCAACGCGGCCATCGGCTATGTCCAGGAAGGCAAGGCGGAGCAGGCGCTGGACGCCATCCGCAGCATGCTGTCGCCGCAGGCGGTGGTTCTGCGCGGGGGTCATCAGGTCACCGTGCCGGCGGAGGATCTGGTGCCCGGCGACCGTGTCCTTCTGGCCTCGGGCGACAAGGTGCCGGCGGATCTGCGGCTGGTCCGCGTCAAGGGCCTGCGCGTGCAGGAGGCGGCGCTGACCGGGGAATCCGTGCCGATCGCCAAGAGCGCCGACGCGGTGGCCGTGGACGCTCCCCTGGCGGAGCGCGGGGGCATGGCCTATTCCGGCACGCTGGTGGTCCAGGGACAGGCCATGGGCGTCGTGGTGGCCACGGGGGACAAGACGGAGCTGGGCCGCATCGGCACGCTCCTGGCGGGCGTGGAGGAGCTGACCACGCCGCTGCTTGCCCAGATGGCCGTCTTCGGGCGCTGGCTGACCATCGGCATCCTGGCGCTGACCGCGCTGACCTTCCTCTACGGTTCCCTGGTCCAGGGGGAGCCCTGGCCGGACATGGTCATGGCCGCGGTCGGTCTGGCGGTGGCGGCGATTCCGGAGGGGATGCCGGCGGTGATGACGATCACGCTGGCCATCGGCGTCACCCGCATGGCCCGGCGCAACGCCATCATCCGCCGCCTGCCGGCGGTGGAGACGCTGGGCTCGGTCGGGATCATCTGCTCCGACAAGACCGGCACGCTGACCCGCAACGAGCTGGTCGTGCAGACCGTGGTGACCGTGGCGGGCGACTGCGCGGTGACCGGCACCGGCTACCGCCCCGAAGGCGAGTTCCGCCGCGACGGCGCGGCCCTGGACCCCGCCGCCGATCCCGTGCTGACCGAGCTGGCCCGCGCCGCCCTGCTGTGCAACGACGCGGAGCTTCAGCGCGGCGAGGATGACGGGGATGGCAGCGGCGGCTGGACGGTGGCCGGCGACCCGACCGACGGCGCCCTGCTGGCGCTGGGCATGAAGGCCGGGCTGGACGTACGGGAAGAGGCCGCCCGCCGCCCGCGCACCGACGTCATCCCCTTCGAATCCGAACACAAGTACATGGCCACCCTGCACCACGACCATGAGGGGCACGGGCTGCTGTACGTCAAGGGCGCGCCGGAGCGCGTGCTGTCCATGTGCGCGCACGTACGGGCCGCGGACGGCGGCAACGCACCACTCGACGCCGGCCATTGGCTGGCGCGGGTGGAGGATCTGGCGGCGCGCGGCCAGCGCGTCCTGGCGCTCGCCTGGCGGCCCGCCCGGACCGGCCAGACCGTGCTGGACATGGACGACGTGCGGGAGGGGCTGACCCTGCTCGGCCTGTGCGGCTTCATCGACCCGGCGCGCGAGGAGGCGGTGGTGGCGGTGGCCGAGTGCCAGGCGGCCGGAATCCGGGTGAAGATGATCACGGGCGACCACGCCGGCACCGCCCAGGCCATCGGACGGCAGTTCAACCTGTCGGGCGACGCGGTGTCCGGGACCGAATTGGACCGGCTGGACGACGCGGCGCTGGTCGCCGTGGCGCGCGACGCCGACGTCTTCGCCCGCACCACGCCGGAGCACAAGCTGCGCCTCGTCCGCGCCCTTCAGACGGCCGGCCACACGGTCGCCATGACCGGCGACGGGGTGAACGACGCCCCCGCCCTGAAGCGCGCCGACGTCGGCGTCGCCATGGGCTGCAAGGGCACGGAGGCCGCGAAGGAGGCCGCCAGCATGGTGCTGGCCGACGACAACTTCGCCTCCATCGCCCACGCCGTGGAGGAAGGGCGGACCGTCTACGACAATCTGCGCAAGACGATCCTGTTCATGCTGCCGACCAACGGCGCCCAGGCTCTGGTGATCCTTGTCGCCGTGCTGGCCGGCTACACGCTGCCGATCACCCCGGTTCAGATTCTGTGGGTCAACATGGTGACGGCGGTGACGCTGGGCCTGGCGCTCGCCTTCGAGCCGCCGGAGGCCGCGGTGATGAAGCGCCCGCCCCGCCCCCAGGACGAACCGATCCTGCCCGGTTTCCTGATCGGGCGCATGGTGCTGGTGATGGTGCTCCTGGTCGCCACCAGCTTCGGATTCTTCCTGTTGCACGAGGGGCACGGCGACCCGACGCCGGTCGCCCGCACCATGGCCGTCAACGCGCTGGTGATGGGGGAAATCTTCTTCCTGCTGAACGCCCGGGCGGTCACCGCCTCGGTGCTGAACCGGCGGGGGCTGTTCGGCAGCCGCCCGGTGTGGATCTCCATCGGGCTGATGCTGGTCTTCCAGCTCGCCTTCACCTACGCCCCGCCCCTGCAGAGCCTGTTCGGCACGGCGGCGGTGGACTGGACCCAGTGGGTGGCCATGACGGCGGCCGGTCTGGCGATCTTCCTGGCGGTGGAGGCGGAGAAGGCGCTCACCCGTTCATTGTATAAATAGAATATGAAACCATATCAGATAATTTATATATCTATATTAATACCTGTAGTAGTCTCAATCTTCTTTTTGATATATCCTTTTGCCAAAGATTTTATTATTTCTATTGTAAAACCACCAGCTAGCTTTACGCCATTTTTTGTTTTACCCCATATCTCTGGGTCTCTAATAGTATCTAATAGGTCATGACCTTCATACGTTATCCTTTTAGGAAGCCATAAATATCCGCTACTCGATGATAAGTTTATAGCCTCAATCAAACCTTTTTCATGCATCAGTTGTATGTTATATGAAACCTGATCTTGATCCACATCAGGTAAAATTTTTGTCATCCAAGTTCTAACGTCATGATCGCTTTGCTCAATAGATAGAAGTATATTACGAATAATATCCATATCGCGCTTCATTTTTACCTCCATTATTTATAGTTTGTCGTCAGAACGGCTTCACGATCACGAAGATGACGATGCCGATCATCAGCAGGGTCGGCGCCTCGTTCCACATGCGGAAGAAGCGCTGCGGGCGGGTGTTGCGGTCCGCCTCGAAGTCCTTCCGCCAGCGCGCCATCATCATGTGCGTGCCGGTCAGGGCCAGGACGAACAGCAGCTTGGCGTGCAGCCAGCCCTGCTTCATCCAGGCCGGCTCCATCACGATCATCGCGATTCCGAACAGGTAGGCCGCACCCATCGCCGGATTCATGATGGCGCGCAGCAGACGGCGTTCCATCACCTTGAACCGCTCCGAGGATTCGGAGCCCGGCGCCGTCTCGCAATGATAGACGAACAGCCGCGGCAGATAGAGAAGCCCGGCCATCCAGGCGATGATGCTGATGACGTGCAGAGCCTTGACCCAGAGATAAAGCACTGGATTCCCCTTCCCTTCCCGTTGCGCGCTTTTTAACCCACCGGTGCCTCAGCCGCGGTTCGGCCAGTCCTTGATCAGACGGGCCAGCTCGGCGACGTGGTCCGGCGGCGTGGTCTGGATCACGCCGTGGCCCAGGTTGAAGACGAAGGGCCTGCCGGCGAGCGTCTCCAGAATCTCCGACGCGGCGGTGCGCAGGGCCTCGCCACCGGCGGCGAGCATGATCGGGTCGAGGTTGCCCTGCACCGGCAATCTGGATTGCAGATTCCCGGCCGCCCAAGCCACCGGGACGGTGGTGTCGAGCCCGACGGCATCCACCCCACTGTCCGTGACGTAAGCCTCATAGGAGAGGCCCGCACCGCGCGGGAAACCGATGACCGGAATCGCGGGGTGACGCGCCTTGATGAGATCCACGATCCGCCGCGTCGGCTCGATCACCCAGCGGCGGAATTCGCTGGCCGGCAGGACGCCCGCCCAGCTGTCGAAGAGCTGCACGACCTCGGCCCCGGCCTCGATCTGGGTGCACAGGTAATCGGCGGTCACCTCGACCAGCAGATCCATCAGCGCGCCGAACCCGGCGGGATCGCCGTAGGCCCAGCGCTTGACATGCGCGTACTCCTTGGACCCCGCCCCTTCGACCATGTAGCAGGCGATGGTCCAGGGCGCGCCGGCAAAGCCGATCAGCGTCGTGTGCGCCGGAATCGCGCTGGAGAGGCGGCGGACGGTCTCGTAGACCGGCTCCAGCCGCTCGTGGAAGCGGTCGCGGGACAGGCGCTTGAGGTCTTCCACGCTTCTCACAGGGTCCAGCTTCGGCCCCTCGCCCTCCAGGAAGGCCAGCGGCTGGCCCAGGGCATGCGGCACCACCAGGATGTCGGAGAACAGAATCGCGGCGTCCATGTCGTAGCGGCGCAGCGGCTGCAGGGTCACCTCCACCGCGTGATCCGGGTTGTAGCACATGTCGAGGAAGCTGCCGGCCTTGGCGCGCAATTCCCGATATTCCGGCAGGTAACGGCCGGCCTGGCGCATGAGCCAGAAAGGCGGGCGCGGGCGCACCTCGCCGGCGAGGGCGGCGAGCATCGGCTTGGCAATCTTGGTCACGGCCTCGGACACGGCGGATCGTTCCCCTATGAGTGAATCGGGTCTGCGGGTTGTCTCCCCTCTACTCAGTATTCTTTTTAAGGAGAGAAAGGAAGAAGGGGTGGTGGGTGCCTGTGGAAAACGGGAATCCCCGCTTTGCGCGGAATCGTCCACAGGCCGGACGGTGCGCTGTGGACGAAAATCGGATTCTGTGGACGACTCCGGACGCTTTCGCCGGAAACGGCGGAAATGCTATACCGCGAAGCCTGGGAATCCCGTGGATAACATGGTCCGCGGGAGTCATTGTACCCATGTTCCGGAGAGGGCGCGCGGATTGTCCCGAAGGGGGCGCCAGCGGGGGCGACGAGTCCCGCCCGGAGGGACAGAATCCAGGAGATCCCCGTTGTCCACAGATTCGGACGGGTTCTCCACAACACGTTGGGGACGGATGAGACAGTTCCACCTGCATCTTGTGTCGGACGCGACCGGCGAGACGATCAACAGCGTCGCCCGCGCCTGCGTCATCCAGTTCGACGATGTTCGCCCGGTCGAGCATTTCTGGAATCTCGTGCGGACCGAGCGTCAGCTCGACATGGTTCTGGAGGGCGTCCAGGAGAATCGCGGCCTCGTCATGTTCACGCTGGTGGACGAGAAGCTGCGCCGCCGCCTCCAGGACTTCTGTCGTGAGGTGCAGGTCCCCTGCATCCCGGTGCTCGACCCGCTGATCAACGCGCTGGCCGCCTTCCTCGGCGTGGAATCGCAGCGCCAGCCCGGCCGCCAGCACGCCTTGGACGCCGAGTATTTCGGGCGCATGGACGCGATGGACTTCGCGCTGGCGCACGACGACGGCCAGTCGAGCTGGGACCTGCACGAGGCCGACGTGATCCTGATGGGCGTGTCGCGCACGTCGAAGACGCCGACCTGCATCTATCTGGCGAACCGCGGCATCAAGGCGGCGAACATCCCGATCGTCCCCGGTTGCCCGATGCCGCCGGAGATCGAGAAGCTGACCCGGCCGCTGGTCGTCGGCCTGACCAAGGATCCGGACCGTCTGGTGCAGATCCGCCGCAACCGGCTGAAGCTGTTGAACCAGAACGAGTCCTCCACCTACGTCGATCCCGAGGTGGTGCGCGCCGAGGTCACCGACGCCCGGCGCATGTTCACCCGGCGCGGCTGGCCGGTGATCGACGTGTCGCGCCGCTCCATCGAGGAGACGGCGGCGGAGATCATGATGCTGCTCGCCCGCCGCCAGACCGGCGGCCTGCCCGGCCTTCCGCCCGAAGGATCGATCACGTGAGCAGAGCGGTTCCGGCGGTCGTCCTCGCTTCCGGCTCCCGCACCCGGGCGGAGATGCTGGAGCGCGCCGGGGTGCGCGTCACGCTTGCGCCCGCCGCGGTGGACGAGGAGGAGATCAAGCTGGCCGCCCGCGCCGAGGGAGCCCCGGTCGAGGATGTGGCCGAGGCGCTGGCCGAGCTGAAGGCGCAGCGCGTCACCCGCAAGCACCCCGGCGCTCTGGTGATCGGCGCCGACCAGATGCTGGAGTGCGAGGGCCGCTGGTTCGACAAGCCGGCCGACCGCGCGGCCGCGCGGACCCAGCTTCAGGACTTGCGCGGCAGGACGCACCGGCTGGTGAGCTGCGCCGTGGTGATCCGCGACGGCGAGCGGCTGTGGCACCATGTGGACCGCGCCCGCCTGACCATGCGCCCGTTCAGCGACGCCTTTCTGGAGTCCTACCTGAACGCGGCGGGGGACGACGTGCTGGGGTCGGTCGGCGCCTATCACCTCGAAGGGTTGGGCGCGCAGCTGTTCCACCGGGTGGACGGCGACTTCTTCACGATCCTCGGGCTGCCGCTGCTGCCGCTGCTCGGGTTCCTGCGGGTGCATGGGGTGATTGCGGAATGACGATCAGCGGCAAGGCGAAGCTGGCCGGGGTGATGGGCTGGCCGATCGGCCATTCGCGTTCGCCCCGGCTTCACGGCTACTGGCTGGAGCAGTACGGCATCGATGGCGCCTATGTGCCGCTGGCGGTGCCTCCCGACCGGATTGAGCAGGCCATCCGCGCCCTGCCCGCGCTCGGCTTCCGCGGCTGCAACGTCACGGTTCCGCACAAGGAGGCCGCCTATCGCACGGTCGACCGGCTGGACGCCACCGCCAAGCGGATGGGCGCCGTCAACACCATCGTGGTCGGCGAGGACGGGTCGCTCGAAGGCCGCAACACCGACGGCTTCGGTTTCATCGAGAACCTGAAGAGCGGCGCACCGGGCTGGAAGGCATCGGACGGGCCGGCGCTGGTCATCGGGGCCGGCGGCGCGGCGCGGGCCGTCGTCGCCTCCCTGCTCGATGAAGGGGCGCCGCGGGTCTGGCTGGTCAACCGCACACGGGCGCGGGCGGACGAGCTGGCCGCCGACATCGGCAACAGCGATGGGGTCGGCGCCATCAAGACCGCCGATTGGGTTTCACGTGAAACGCTTCTCGAAGGGGCGGCGCTGGTGGTGAACACGACGACCCAGGGCATGGCGGGCCAGCCGCCGCTGGAGCTGGACCTGCGCGCCCTGCCCGGTTCGGCCGTCGTCACCGACATCGTCTACACGCCCCTGATGACCCCGCTGCTGACCGCGGCGCAGGCCCGCGGCAACCGCGTGGTGGACGGCGTCGGCATGCTGCTCCATCAGGCCCGCCCCGGCTTCGCCGCTTGGTTCGGCCGCGAGCCGGAGGTGACCGAGGGGCTGAAGGCGGCCGTTCTCCAGGGCTGAGGGTCGCGCGATGATCGTCTTGGGACTGACCGGCTCCATCGGCATGGGCAAGAGCACGGCGGCGCGCATGCTGAAGCGCATGGGCGCGCCGGTCTGCGACAGCGACGCCGTGGTGCACGGCCTGCTGGGGCGCCACGGCGCGGCGGTGCCGGCCATTGAAGCCGCTTTCCCCGGCGTGGTCGTGGATGGTGCCGTGGACCGGCGGGCGCTGGGCGCCGCGGTCTTCGGCAATCCGGCGGCGCTGAAGCGGCTGGAGGCGATCCTCCATCCGGCGGTGCAGGCGGCACAGCGGCGCTTCCTTCGCCAAGCGGCGCGCCGCCGCGTCCGCGTGGCGGTGCTGGACATCCCCCTGCTGTTCGAAACGGGCGGGGAGCGCAAGGTGGACCGCACGGTGGTGGTCACCGCCCCCTTCCTGGTGCAGAAGTCACGGGTTCTGGCGCGGCCGGGCATGACGCCGGACAAGTTCGCCGCTATTCTGGCCCGGCAGATGCCCGACGCGGAGAAACGTCGGCGCGCCGACCATGTCGTCAACACCGGCGACGGACGGCGGGCCACCCGGCGGGCGCTGCGCAACATCCTCGCCGACGTGAAGCGGCGCCGCGGCCGGCAATGGCCGCCGCGGGGATACCAGCCCGGACAGGTGGTTCATGCGTGAGATCGTCCTCGATACGGAAACGACCGGCTTCAAGCCCGAGGAAGGGCACCGGCTGATCGAAATCGGCTGCGTCGAGCTGCACAACCACGTCGCCACCGGCAAGACCTTCCACTGCTACGTCAACCCGGAGCGCGACGTGCCGCCGGACGCGGTGGCAGTGCACGGGCTGACGACGGAGTTCCTGTCGGACAAGCCGCTGTTCAACGACGTGGTGGCGGAGTTCGTGGCTTTCATCGGCGACGCGCCGCTGGTGATCCACAACGCGGCCTTCGACATGCACTTCCTGAACTGGGAGATGCGGATCGCCGGCTATCCGGTGATGCCGAAGGACCGGGCCATCGACACGCTGCTGATGGCGCGGCAGAAATTCCCCGGCGCGCCGGCCACCCTGGACGCGCTCTGCAAACGCTTCGGCGTCGACAATTCCAGCCGCACCTACCACGGCGCGCTTCTCGACGCCCAGCTTCTGGCCGAGGTGTATCTGGAGCTGCGCGGCGGGCGGCAGGCCGGTCTGGCGCTGGCCTCCGGCCCGGCGGCAGGCGGTCCCGCGGCGATCCGCATCGACCGCCCCTACCGCGCCCCCCGCGCCCACGCGCCGAGCGAGGAGGAGTTGGCGGCCCATGCGGAGCTTCTCAAGAAGCTGAAGAACCCGCTCTGGGCCACGGAGTGAGCTGTTCCCTCTCCCGACCCGGAAGAGGGAGTTTGAAGCTTACGGCAGCAGCACCGTGGAGCCGGTCGTCGCGCGGGACTCAAGCGCTCGGTGAGCCTCCGCCGCGTCGCGCAGCGCGAAGGTCTGGCCGACGTTGATGGTCACCCCGCCGGAATGCACCACCTCGAACAGGTCGGCGGCGCTGGCCATCAGGTCGTCGCGCTTGGCGACGTAGCTGAACAGGGTCGGGCGCGTGACGTAGAGCGAGCCCTTAGCCGCCAGGACCTGAAGGTCAAGCGGCGGTACCGGCCCGGACGCCGCGCCGAACAGCACCATGAAGCCGCGGGGACGCAGGCAGTCCAGGCTGTCCATAAAGGTTGTCTTGCCGACGCCGTCATAGACCACCGGCACGCCCTGCCCGTCCGTTAGGTCCTTCACCCGGTTCACGAAGTTGTCGCGCGTGTAGACGATGGGATGGTCGCAGCCGGCGGCGCGGGCCAGCTCCGCCTTCTCGTCGCTGCTGACCGTGCCGATCACGGTGGCGCCCAGATGCTTCGCCCACTGGCAGAGGATCTGGCCGACACCGCCCGCGGCGGCCTGGACCAGGATGGTGTCGCCCGGCTGCACCGCGTAGGTGGAGCGCAGGAGGAACTGCGCGGTCATGCCCTGGAGCAGCATGGCGGCGGCCTGCCGGTCCTCGATCCAGCTCGGCAGCGGGATCAGCCGGTCGGCGGGGGCGAGGCGGGATTCGGCGTAGGCGCCGATCAGCGGCGCGTAGCCGACCCGGTCGCCGGGCTTCAGCGTCGTCACGTCCGGCCCCACGGCCTCGACCACGCCGGCGCCCTCGGTCCCGATGATGGCGGGAAGCTGCGGCAGCTTGTAGGCGCCGGAGCGGTGATAGGTGTCGATGTAGTTCAGCCCGACCGCGGTCTGGCGCAGCCGCACCTGACCGGGGCCCGGGTCGCCCACCTCGATCTCGTCCCAGCGCAACGCCTCGGGTCCGCCGTAGTCGTGGATGCGGATCGCGTGAACCATGGTGGTCGGTCCCTTCCCTTTTTATAGAAGCTGAAGCTCCAGCGTATCGCCGGCCTGTTCCGCTGTCACCCGGTACCGCCGCTCGTGGCGGAGCAGCCAATCCTTGGTCCGCAAGCCGCCCAGGCCGGAATAGCCGCCGGGCGCCCCGCCGCCCCCGACGATGCGGTGACAGGGGATGATCACCGGGATCGGGTTGGCCCCGCAGGCTCCACCCACGGCCCGCGGCGCCGTATCCAGCATCCGCGCGACGTCGCCGTAGGTCAGGACGCCGCCGTAGGGGATGGCCTGCATGGCCGCCCAGACCTTTTGCCGGAAGGCCGTCCCGCGGGGGGACAGCGGCAGGTCGAAATCCAACCGCGTCCCGGCGAAATAGTCGCGGAGCTGGTGTGCCGCCTCCTCCAGCACAGGGTCCGGCCGGTCGTCGCCCAGCCGTCCCCAGTCGAGCGCCACGATGGCGCCGGCGGCGCTGGTCAGGGTCAGCAGGCCCAGCGGGCTGTCGATGGTCAGGCTGCCGATGGCCGCGTTGTTGAGGGTCTGCGCCACGAGGTCATCTCCGGGTCAGGGCGGCGGCCAGCGCGTCGGGCGTGGTCACCGGGGGGGAGCAGGTCATGCCGGTGCAGACATAGGCGGTCGCCACCCCGCCCTGCATGCCCTTGCCGTGGGCCGGGTGCCCGGCGGGCAGATCCGTTCCCGGCGGCAGGACGCTGAGGATGCGGTCGGGAAGCGGACGGTCGAGCACCGCCCGGCGCAGCGCCTTGGTGTCCGGCGCCTGCGGGTCGCCGACGATGACGATCTGCTGGGCCTTCTGGAGAAGCTCCGCCGCGTTCAGATAGGTCGGCAGCGGGAAGAAATTGCGGCTCAGCTCGCCGGAGAAAGCGGCGGCCAAAGCGTCCGCCCGCTCCCGGTAGGCGGCCTCGCCGGTGCGGTGGTGCAGGGTTGCCAGAACGGCCAGCATGGTGCCGTTGCCGCTGGGCGTCGCCGCGTCGCCGGCCGATTTGGTGCGCACGATCAGGTCGTCGGCGTCGTCCGCCGTGTAGAAATAGCCGCCGGCCACGTCGTCCCAGAAATGTGCGTCGAGCACCCGCACCCAGGCCCGCGCCTGCTCCAGCGCGCCGGCGTCGCTGGTCGCCTCGTGCAGAGCGAGTGCCGCGCGCGCCATGTGGGCGTAGTCGTCCAGCGTCGCCCGGTGCTTGAGCTGCCCGGCCCGCCAGCTGTGCAGCAGGCGCCCCTCCTCGGTCATGCGGTCGCGGACGAAGGCATAGGCGCGCTGCGCGGCCGCGATCCACTCCGGCTCGTCGAAGACCATGCCGGCCTGGGCGAGGGCCGCGATCATCAGGCCGTTCCAATCGGCCAGCACCTTGTCGTCCCAGCCCGGCTTGATCCGTTTTTCGCGCTCCCGCCAGAGGATCGCCCGCTGTTCGGCCAGCTTAGCCTCTGTCTCGGCGTCCAGCGCCTCGATGCGGTGCAGCCGGTTGAGGATGGTCGCCCCCTCCCAGTTGCCCTGCGGCGTAACGCCGTAGGCGCGCTTGAAGACCTCCGCACCGGGGCCGAGGAGCCGGTCGATCTCCTCCTCGTTCCAGATGTAGAAGAGGCCCTCCTCACCCTCGCTATCGGCGTCCTGGGTCGCCGCGAAGCCGCCGCCCTCGGCGATCATCTCGCGCAGCGCCCAGCCCACCGTTTCACGGATGCGTGTCTCGAACAGCGGCTCCCGTTCCGCCTGCCAGACCAGCGTCATCAGGTCGAGGAGCTGGGCGTTGTCGTAGAGCATCTTCTCGAAATGCGGCACGAGCCACATCTCGTCCACCGAATAGCGGGCGAAGCCGCCGCCCAGATGGTCGTAGATGCCGCCCTGGCTCATATGGGCCAGCGTGTTGGTGACCGCCTCGCGGTAGGGCTCCTTGCCGGTGCGCAACCAGGCCCGCCACAGCAAGGTGAAGATCGGCACTTGGGGAAATTTCGGGGCGTGGCCGATGCCCCCATGGAAGGGATCGACCTCGCGGACCAGCCGGTCGGCGATCTGGTCGAGCATGGCGAGGTCGACCTCCCCCGCCGCCCGGTTTTCGGCCAGCTTGCCCAGCGCGTCCTTCAGCGCGGCGACGTTGCGGGTGACGTTCTCCGGCTTGTTGCGGTAGGTCTCCGCCACGCCGCGCAGCACGTCGGGGAAGCCGGGCCGCCCGTAGCGCGAGGCCGGCGGGAAGTAGGTGCCGCCCCAGAAGGGCTCGGCCTCCGGCGTCAGGAACATGGTCAGCGGCCAGCCGCCCTGCTGCCCCAGCATCGCCAGGGCCGACTGGTAGATCTGGTCGACGTCGGGCCGCTCCTCCCGGTCCACCTTGATGTTGACGAACAACTCGTTCATCAGCCCGGCGATCTCCGGGTTCTCGAAGCTCTCGTGCGCCATCACGTGGCACCAGTGGCAGGCGGCATAGCCGACCGACAGCAGCACCGGCTTGTTCTCGCGCTTGGCCCGTTCGAAGGCGTCGCGACCCCAGGCCATCCAATGGACGGGGTTGTCCTTGTGCTGGAGCAGGTAGGGGCTGGTCTCCCGGCCAAGCAGGTTCGCGGGCATCGCAGGCGTTTCCGGTTTGTGGCGTGGTTGGGAATAAACTGGCGCGGCGGTGCCGTTGCGCCAGGGCTTCCTATCTGTATAGTGGGGCATGAGCCGAAGCGGCGCTCAACCCTTAATTTCCCGCGCACCGCGCGCCTTCCAAGGAAATGGGGCCATGAAAATCACCATCGACATCGACTGCACACCCGAGGAGGCGCGCCACTTCCTGGGCCTTCCCGACGTGAAGCCCATGCAGGACGCCATGATGCAGGAGATCCAGGATCGTATGCAGGCCTCCCTGCTCGCCATGGACCCCGAGACGATGATGAAGACGTGGCTGCCGGCGGGAATTCAGGGCATGGAGCAGCTTCAGAAAATGTTTTGGTCCCAGATGGCCGCCGCCATGGGACAGGATGGACGCAAGTGACCGATCCGAAGCCCTACTTCGAAGCCCATGTTTTCTCCTGCACCAACCGCCGCCCCGACGGACACAAGCGCGGCTCCTGCGCCGCCCGTGGCTCCGAGAAGCTCCGCGACTACATGAAGGTCCGCGCCCGCGAACTGGGTCTGGACGGCCGTGTGCGGATCAACGCCGCCGGTTGCCTGGACCGTTGCGAGCTGGGTCCGGTGCTGGTCGTCTATCCGGAGGGCGTCTGGTACACCTACCGCTCTTTCGCCGACGTGGACGCGATCCTGGAAACGCATCTGATCGGTGGTGGCCGGGTGGAGCGGCTCATGCTGAAGCCGGAACAAAACGAATTGCTGCCGGAACAAGTCGGCTGATCGTTCCGGAACCGGCACAATGATATTCGGCACGATGATCCCGACGATCTTCGCCCTCGCCACCGCCCCCGGCCGCGCCGGTGTGGCGGTGGTTCGCGTTTCAGGCCCGGCCTCCGGCGACGCGCTCGCCGCCCTGACCGGCAAGCCCCTGCCCGCACCCCGCATGGCCACGCTCGTCCGGCTGCGCGATCCCAAGACCGACGAGGCGCTGGACGACGCCCTGGTCCTGCGCTTCACCGCCCCCCGCAGCTTCACCGGTGAGGACGTGGTTGAGCTGCACCTGCATGGCGGGCGCGCCGTGGTGGCCGGCGTGGTGGAGGCGCTCTCCGCCCTGCCCGGCTTGCGCGTCGCCGAGCCCGGCGAGTTTACCCGCCGCGCCTTCGAGAACGACAAGCTCGACCTGACCGAGGCCGAGGCGGTCGCCGACCTCGTGGACGCCGAGACCTCCGCCCAGCGCCGTCAGGCACTGCGCCAGATGGACGGTGCGCTCGGCAGGCTCTACGACGGCTGGCGCGAGCGGCTGACCCGGTCGCTCGCCCACATCGAGGCCGACATCGATTTCCCCGATGAGGATTTGCCGTCCGGTGTGTCGGACGCCGCCCGCCCTGTGTTGGACGCTTTGGCCGCCGCGATCGACGCCCATCTCGACGACCGCGGCCGGGGTGAGCGGCTGCGCG
This sequence comes from Azospirillum sp. P4_B5, assembly GCF_056402275.1. Taxonomy (NCBI): domain Bacteria; kingdom Pseudomonadati; phylum Pseudomonadota; class Alphaproteobacteria; order Rhodospirillales; family Azospirillaceae; genus Azospirillum; species Azospirillum sp. P4_B5. The sequence goes on along the minus strand of NZ_JBFUHT010000001.1, from coordinate 37,740 downwards.
AGGGGCTGCACATCGCCATCGTCGGCGCGCCTAACGCCGGCAAGTCGAGCCTGCTGAACGCCCTCGCCCGCCGCGAGGCCGCCATCGTCTCAGCCCGCGCCGGCACCACCCGCGACGTGATCGAGGTCCACCTCGACCTTGGCGGCTATCCGGTGGTGCTGGCCGACACGGCGGGCTTGCGCGAGGCGGCTGCCGACGAGGTGGAAGAGGAAGGCATCCGCCGAGCCCTCGACCGCGCCGCGCGCGCCGACGTGAAGGTCGCCGTGTTCGACGCCACCGCCCTTCCTGCACTCGACCCGGCAACGGTTGCTCTGGTGGACAAGGACACGGTCGTCGTTCTGAACAAGACCGACCTTGCCGAGACGGCCACACCAACGGTCGGTGATCAGGCCACGGTCCCGGTCTCGGCGCGGACCGGCACCGGCCTGCCGGAGTTGGAGCGGCGTTTGACGGCGTTTACCGCCGACCGGTTGTCCGGCAGCGGCGCCCCGGCCTTGACCCGCGCCCGCCACCGCTCCGCCTTGGAAGAGTGTCGGGATGCCCTGCGCCGAGCCTTGACTGCCCCCTTGCCGGAGCTGATGGCCGAGGATGTGCGTCTGGCAAGCCGCGCCCTCGGGCGGATTACCGGGCGGGTCGATGTCGAAGATTTGCTGGACGTGATCTTCCGGGATTTCTGCATCGGCAAGTGAACCGGCGGGGGCGTGACAAACACGCCGCACAGCGCTGTTTCACGTGAAACACGGGCTGCGCGGCGTCGCGGCGCTTGGCGTCTGGCGCTGACTCGGCTATGGTCCGGCCATGCGAACGTTCGACGTCATTGTTGTCGGCGGAGGCCACGCCGGTTGCGAGGCTGCCGCCGCTGCGGCGCGCATAGGTGCGCGCACCCTGCTGCTCACCCACAAGTTGGACACCGTCGGCGAGATGTCCTGCAATCCAGCCATCGGCGGGTTGGCGAAAGGCCATCTGGTGCGCGAGATCGACGCGCTCGACGGTGTCATGGCCCGCGCCATCGACCGTGGCGGCATCCAGTTCCGCATCCTGAACCGCAGCAAGGGTCCAGCCGTCCGCGGCCCGCGCGCCCAGGCCGACCGCAAGCTCTACCGGCAGGCGGTGCAGGCGATCCTCGCGGAACAGCCGAACCTGTCCATCGAGGCCGGCGGCGCCGAAGACCTGTCCATCGGCGAGGATGGGCACGTCACGGGTGTGGTGACCGGCTCCGGCGAGACCATCCTGGCGGGAAGTGTGGTGTTGACCACCGGCACCTTCCTGCGCGGCCTGATCCACATCGGCGAGGAAACCACCCCGGCGGGCCGTGTCGGCGAGGCGCCGTCCATCGGCCTGTCCGACACGCTTGCGCGTCTTGGCTTCCCGCTGGGCCGACTGAAGACCGGCACGCCGCCGCGGCTCGACGGCAAGACCATCGACTGGGCCGGGCTGGAAAGGCAGCCGGGCGACACGCCGCCCCCGCCCTTCTCCTACCTGACCGACCGCATCGACACGCCGCAGATCGACTGCGCGATCACCTGGACGACGCCGGAGATGCACGCGCTGATCCGCGGCAACCTCCACCGCGCGCCGATGTACTCCGGCCAGATCCAGAGCACCGGCCCGCGCTACTGCCCGTCCATCGAGGACAAGGTGGTTCGCTTCGCCGACAAGGAGCGTCACCAGATCTTCCTGGAGCCGGAGGGGCTGGACGACGACACGGTCTACCCGAACGGTATTTCGACCTCCCTGCCCCGCGACGTTCAGCTCGGCTTCCTAAAGACGATGCCGGGGCTGGAGCGGGCGGTGATGATCCGGCCCGGCTACGCCATCGAATACGACTTCGTGGACCCGCGGGAGCTGAAGCCGACGCTGGAGACCCGCCGGACTCCCGGCCTGTTCTTCGCCGGCCAGATCAACGGCACCACCGGTTACGAGGAAGCGGCGGCGCAGGGCCTGATGGCCGGCATCAACGCCGCTCTGCTGGCCGGCGGTTCGGCGGAGGGCTTCGTCCTCGACCGCGCCGACGCCTACATCGGGGTGCTGGTCGATGATCTGATCACCCGAGGCACCAACGAGCCCTACCGGATGTTCACCTCGCGCGCCGAGTATCGGTTGATCCTGCGCGCCGACAACGCCGACCAGCGGCTGACCCCAAAAGGTCTCGCCATCGGCTGCGTCGGGTCGGCGCGACGCGACGCCTTCACGGCGAAGGCCGAGGCGCTGTCCGCCGGTCGCACGCTGGTGCGCGCCCTTCAGGCCACCCCGGCGGAGCTGCAGCGGCAAGGCATCGCGGTCAATCAGGACGGTGTGCGCCGGACCGCCGCCGATCTGCTGCGCTATCCCGACCTCGACCTCGCCACCCTCGCCCGGCTGTGGCCGGAGCTGTCGGCGATCCCCACCGACGTTGTCGAGCAGCTGGAGATTGACGGGAAGTACGCCGGCTATCTCGACCGGCAGGAGGCCGACATCCGCGCCTTCCGCAAGGACGAGGCGCTGGATCTTCCCGACGATCTCGATCCGGACACCATCGGCAGCCTGTCGGCGGAAATCCGGCAGAAGCTGCGGCAGGCTCGCCCGGCGACCTTGGGCGCCGCCGCCCGCATTCCCGGCATGACCCCGGCGGCGCTGGTCGCCCTGCTCCGCCACGTGAAACGGCGCGACGTTAAGGTGGCCATCTGATGAGCGTGTTCGACGCCGCGGCCTTCCAGGCGGAAACCGGTGTTTCACGTGAAACGCTGGACCGCCTCGCCGCCTACGAGGCGACGCTGCGCAAGTGGCAGCCGAAGATCAACCTCGTCGGCCCCTCCACCCTTCCCGACGCCTGGCGCCGGCATTTCCTCGACTCCGCGCAGCTCCACCCGCTGCTGCCTGAGGGTGCCCGGGTGCTGGTCGATCTGGGCAGCGGCGCCGGCTTCCCCGGCTTGGTCCTCGCCATCATGGGTGTGCCGGAGGTGCATCTGGTGGAGAGCGACTCCCGCAAATGCGCATTCCTGCGCGAGGCCGCCCGTGTCGCCGGAGCGCCGGTCACCGTGCACAACAAGCGGATCGAGGCGGTGCCGCCGATTGCCGCTGACGTGGTAACCGCCCGTGCCCTGGCGCCGCTGAACGATCTGTTGAATTGGGCCCATCCCTTCCTGCAGGACCGGGGTGCGGCACTGTTTCCCAAGGGGCAAAATGTGGCGGACGAATTGACCGATACCACCAAATATTGGAAGATGCGGACCGAGCGCTTTGACAGCCGCACCGACCCCACCGGAACCATCCTGCGTGTGAGTGGTATCGCCCGTGTCTAAGACCGCGACCCTGATGCATTCCCGCTCCGACGCTTCTCGCGAGGCTGACATGCCCTCCGCCCTTCCCTCTGCTCGCGTCATATCGATTGCCAACCAGAAAGGCGGCGTGGGCAAGACCACGACCACCATCAATCTGGCAACCGCCCTGGCCGCCATCGGCAAGCGCGTTCTGGTGATCGATCTCGATCCCCAGGGCAACGCCTCCACCGGCCTCGGCATCCCGCGCGCCGACCGGCGTGTCGGCATCTACGACGTGCTGTTCGACGGCATGCCGCTGGAGGACGCCGCGACGGTGTCGACGGTGCCGAACCTGTCGATCATCACCTCCTCGGTCGATCTGTCCGGCGCCGAAGTCGAACTGGTCACCTCCGAGCGGCGCGAGTTCCGGCTGCGCGAGGCGGTGGACAAGAGCGCGCTGGAATACGACTACGTGCTGATCGACTGCCCGCCGGCGCTTGGCCTGCTGACGCTGAACGCGCTGGTTGCCTCCCACGCCGTGATGGTGCCGCTGCAGTGCGAGTTCTACGCGCTGGAGGGCCTCAGCCACCTCGTCCGCACCATCGAGCGGGTGAAGCGGGCCTTCAACCCCGACCTCGACATCCACGGCGTCGTGCTGACCATGTTCGACAAGCGCAACAACCTGTCCGACATGGTGGCCGCCGACGTGCGCGGTTTCTTCGGGGAGAAGGTCTACGACACTGTCATCCCGCGAAACGTGAAGGTGTCGGAAGCGCCTTCCCATGGCAAGCCGGTGCTGATCTACGACATGCGCTGCCCCGGGTCGCAGGCATACATCCATCTGGCGGGCGAGGTGCTTCGCCGTGAGAAGAGGCTGAGCGCGTGATGGAGGATACCAAACGTTCGGACGGCGGTGCCCGCCGCGCCAGCCTGGGTCGTGGCCTGTCCGCCCTGTTCGGCGAGGCGGCGGAGGATTATTCCGCGCTCGACAAGGTGCGCCAGTCCAAGCAGGTGCCCATCGAGTTCATCCACCCCGGCAAGTACCAGCCGCGCCGCACCTTCGACGACGAGGCGCTGCAGGGTCTGGTCGAATCGATCCGCGACAAGGGCATCCTCCAGCCCCTGCTCGTCCGCCGCGATCCGGAGACGACCAACTCCTACGAGCTGATCGCCGGCGAACGCCGCTGGCGCGCCGCGCAGATCGCCGGCCTGCACGAGGTGCCGGTCGTCATCCGTGAGCTGTCGGACCGAGAGGCGCTGGAAATCGCGCTGATCGAGAACATCCAGCGCCAGGATCTGACGCCGCTCGAAGAGGCCGAAGGCTACAAGCGGCTGATGGAGGAGTTCGAGCACACGCAGGAGGATCTGGCGCGCTCGGTCGGCAAGAGCCGCAGCCACGTCGCCAACATGATGCGCCTGCTCGCCCTGCCCGATCCGGTCAAGGGCATGGTGCAGGACGGGGCGCTCAGCGCCGGTCACGCCCGCGCGCTGCTCACCTCCTCCGACCCGGTGTCGGTGGCGCGCGAGGTGGTCAAGCGTGGCCTGAACGTCCGCCAGACCGAAGACCTGATGCGCGGCAGCGCGCCGGTCAAGGCCAAGAAGGCCGGCGGGCGCGGCGCCGTCGCCACCGATCCGACGCTCAAGGACGTCGATCTGGTGAACCTGGAGGAGGAGATCTCGGCCCGCATCGGGTTGAAGGTCGCCATCACCCCGCAGGGCAAGGGCGGCTCCATCACCATCCATTACCAGACGCTCGACCAACTCGACGACGTGCTGCGGCGTCTTGGTGGAGAGTGAACGCGGCGAGTAGGAAGTCGCGGAACCAAACTGTCACTTTAGTGAAACGGCACTAACATGAACTCCCCCTAAACAGGGTCGTCCGGCCGCAGCGACGCGGCCGGAGCCGACACAGAGGGGGAGATTCATGAAGCCCATCCACGGCCTGTGCCTTGCCGGCCTCACCGCGGCCCTGCTCGCCGGTCCGGCTCTCGCGGACCAGAAATTCCCGGCGGAACTGGCCGGCCACGGCGTCATCGACGCCGCAACCTTCGTGGCCCCGCCCGCCGACGCGCCGGACCTGTTCCGCACCTCCGGCAAGTTCACCGCCGCCGACCGCAAGCGCGTCGACCAGCCCCGCAGCATCGACGGCACCTCCTTCCTGTCGGCGCCGAATGCACCGCGCGGCACGGGCATGGCGCTGCCCTTCGAGGGCCAGCCGGTCCAGGGCTTCTCCGGCATCAAGGCGCTGGGCGACGGGAGCTTCCTGGTGCTGACCGACAACGGCTTCGGCAGCAAGGGCAACTCCGCCGACGCCATGCTGACGGTGCACAGGCTGACCATCGACTGGAAGACCGGCGCGGCGGCGGTGGCCGAGACGCTGTTCCTGCGCGATCCCGACCGCAAGGTGCCCTTCCCCATCGTCACCGAGGCGACCAAGGAACGCTACCTGACCGGCGCCGACTTCGACGTCGAGAGCATGCAGATCATCGGCGACCGGCTGTATTTCGGCGACGAGTTCGGCCCCTACATCCTGGTGACCGACCGGACCGGCACGCTGCTGTCCCTGCATGAGAGCACGGTGGACGGCAAGCCGGTGCGCTCCCCCGACCATTACGCGGTGTCCACCCCGGCGGTGCCCGGCGCCGTCGGCTTCGAGGTGCGCCGCTCGCGTGGCTTCGAGGGGATGGCGTCGTCGAAGGACGGCCGGTTCCTCTACCCGCTGTTCGAAGGTCCGCTGTGGACAGGCGGTGCCTGGGAGACCAAGGACGGGCGGGAGTATCTGCGCATCGCCGAATTCGACGTCGCGAAGGGCGAGTTCACGGGCCGCAGCGTCAAGTATCTGCTGGAGGCCAACGGCAACAACATCGGCGATTTCAACATGATCGACGCCACCACCGGCCTGATCATCGAGCGCGACAACGGCGAGGGCAACCCGGCCAAGGGTTGCACCGGCCAGCCCAAGCCGGACTGCTTCAACGTTCCGGCGCAATTCAAGCGCGTCTACAAGATCGACTTCGCCCAGGCCGACGCCGAGGGCTTCGTGAAGAAGGTCGGTTACGTCGATCTGATGGACATCGACGATCCGAAGGGCGTCGCCCGGCTCGGCGGCGAGAAGGGCAAGTTCACCTTCCCCTTCGTGACCATCGAGAATGTCGATGTGGTGGACGCCGAGCACATCGTCGTCGGCAACGACAACAACCTCCCCTACTCGTCGGGCCGTGAACTGGGCAAGCAGGACCACAACGAGCTGATCCTGCTGCGCGTGCCGCAGTTCCTGGCTGCGAGATAAGGGGCCGCAAAATAAGGAAAAGCGTCAGCGCCGCGCCAGCGAGGCCAGCTGGAAGAGGACGCGGGCGCAGAGCGTCTGGTCGGGCATGTTGGTGCGCTTGCAGTCCGCCTCGGCCTCGACCAGCCGCTCCAGCGCCTGCCGGACCAGCGGCGCCGGCCAGCGGCGGGCCTGACCGGTCAACCGCGGCTTCATCTTGAAGAACACCGGCGGGCGCAACGCTTCCACCGCGGCGTCCGCCGACTTGCCCGCCGCCACCTGCCCGGCGACCAGTTGGAGGCGCTGGAAATGGCGCTGGGCGGCGCGCAGGATCGGCACCGGGGACATGCCCTCGGCGAACAGGCGAGCCAGCGAGCGGTCGAGCGTCGCGAAGTCGCCCTCGGCCGCCGCCCAGATCGGCTCGTCGAGCGACAGGGCCGCGCTGTCGCCCACGCAGGCTTGGGCGTCCTCCAGCCGCACGCGCGTCTCCACCCCCATGTAGAGCGCCAGCTTCTCCATCTCGCCGCGCGCCACCATGCGGTCGCCGACGAGATTGCCGGCGAGGAAGGACAAGGCGTCGGGGTCGGCGGTCAGGCCGTGGCCGTGCAGGATGTCGGCGATGACCCGGCCGAGCGCGGCCTCCTCCTCCACATAACAGGGAATGGCGACGGCGCCGTCCGCCCCCTCGAACAGGGTGCGCAGCTTCGACCGGTTGCCGAGATCGCCGGCTTCGACGATCACGAGGCTGTCGCCGGGCGGAAGTGCAGCCAGGAAGGCGGTGAAGGCAGCGGCGGCGTTGTCCTCCGCCTCGCGCACGCGGATCAGGCGGCGGCCGCCGGTAAAGGACAGGGCGGCGGCCTCGTCGGCCAGACGCGCCGGGTCGTCGGCGACGGCGCGGCCCAGCATCTCCGTCACCCGGAAGGGATCGGACAGGTCGGCGACCACGGTGCGGCCCAGCCCCATGGCGCGGTCGCGCACCAGACCGGTGTCCGGGCCGTAGAGCAGGACCGCGCGGATCTTGGGATCGGGGCTGCGCAGGAAGCCGTCGATCGCCCGGGCTTGCAGCTTCACGAAGTCACCGTCGGTGGCGGAGGAACGGCCTCCGTTACTCAGTGCGGATCAGGTCTTGCGGCCGAGTTCGGCGGCCACGCGGGTGGTGATCTCGTTGGAGATTTCCAGAATCGCGCGGTCGTAGGCGTTCTCGACGGTGGCCAGGGCGCCGTACTGCTGCTCCAGCACGTTGTAGCTGATGAAGGACCGCGCGTTGGCCTTGAACAGGATCTTTCCCGTTGCCGCGTCGATGAGCTGGTAGGGAGCGTTCACGACGAGCTGGGCGCGGGTGGCGGTCGCGTCCTTCTGAAGGGACAGCTTTTGCTCCGACGCGGTCAGCGTGGTCTGCAGCCGGTAGAGCGGGGCAGCGGGGCGACCGTCGACGTAGAAGCGGTCGATCAGGAGATTGCGCAGCTTCTGGCCATAGCGGTCCGGGATGAGCCCGATATCCACCTGCTGAAGCTCGGCGGTGCCGATGCTGTTCGCCCCGAGATTTCCATACATGGGCTGGAAACCGCAGGCCGCCGTGGCGAGCACCGCCGGCGCGAGCACGGCGAGGGCCAGAAGCCCCCGCCGCCGGACGCCGGCTTTGCTGCTGGTATGAAGGTCAGACGACGACATTGATCACCCGGTTCGGGACGACGATGACCTTGCGCACCGGCTTGCCCTCCAGGGCGCGCTGGACGTTCGGATCGGCCAGGGCGGCCTGCTCCGCGGCGTCCTTCGCCATGTCGCGCGGCAGTTCCAGCGTCGCGCGCAGCTTGCCGTTGACCTGCACCGCCATGGTGACCGAATCCTCGACCACCAGGGCGGCGTCGGCCTGCGGCCAGGGCTGGTTGACCAGCAGCGTGGCGTGGCCGAGCTGCGCCCACAGCTCCTCGGCCAGATGGGGCATCATCGGGGCGATCAGGCGCACGGTGGCCTCGAAGCCTTCACGCAGCACCCAGGCTTCGCCCTCGCCCGTGCCGTCCAGCTCGGCCAGGGCGTTGGACAGCTCGCGCACACGGGCGACCGCCTTGTTGAAGCGGAACTTCTCCAGGTCTTCCGAGATGCCGGCGATGGCCTTGTGGACCATCCGGCGGGTGGCTTCGGCCTTGGCGCCGAGGGCGTCCGGCTTCGGCGCGCCGGCGGGCGGCAGCGCCACCGGCGATTCCGTCACCATCCGCCACAGGCGGTTGATGTAGCGCCAGGCGCCGTCGATGCCGGCTTCGGTCCATTCCAGGTCGCGTTCCGGCGGGCTGTCGGACAGCATGAACAGGCGGGCGGCGTCGGCGCCGTAAGTGCCGATGATGTGCGCCGGGTCCACCACGTTCTTCTTGGACTTCGACATCTTCTCGACACGGCCGACCGTCACAGGGCCACCGTCGTCGTTGCGGATGTAGTCGCCCAGATCGTTCTTGCGGATGTCGGTCGGGGCCAGCCAGGCGCCGGTGCCGGCGTCCTTGTAGGTCTCGTGGTTGACCATGCCCTGGGTGAAGAGGCCGGCGAAGGGCTCCTCCACGTTCAGGTAGCCGCACTGCTTCATCGCCCGCGTCCAGAAACGGGAGTAGAGCAGGTGCAGCACGGCATGCTCGATGCCGCCGATGTACTGGTCGACGGCCAGCCAGTAGTCCACCGCCTCGCGCGTGAAGGCGACGTCCTCGGCCTTGGGCGAGCAGAAGCGGGCGAAATACCAGCTCGACTCGATGAAGGTGTCGAAGGTGTCGGTCTCGCGCACCGCCGGCTTGCCGCAGCTCGGGCAGCTCGTGTGCTTCCAGGTCGGATGGTGGTCCAGCGGGTTGCCGGGCTTGTCGAAGGTCACGTCCTCCGGCAGGACCACCGGCAGATCCTGCTCCGGCACCGGGACGATGCCGCAGCTCTCGCAATGGATCACCGGGATCGGGCACCCCCAGTAACGCTGGCGGGAGACGCCCCAGTCGCGCAGGCGGTACTGGGTGGTGCGTTCGCCCTGCCCCTGCTCCTCCAGCCTCTTGCCGACCTCCTGCTTGGCCGGCTCGACCTCCAGCCCGTCGAGGAAGCGGGAATTGCGCAGCAGGCCGGGGCCGGTGTAGGCCTCGTCGCCGACCGCGAAGGCGGCGGGATCGGCGTCCGCCGGGACGACCACCGGCGTGACCGGCAGGCCGTACTTGCGGGCGAAGTCCAGGTCGCGCTGATCATGGGCCGGGCAGCCGAAGATGGCGCCCGTGCCGTAGTCCATCAGCACGAAGTTGGCGACGTAGACCGGCAGTTCCCAGGACGGGTCGAAGGGATGCGCCACCTTCAGCCCGGTGTCGAAGCCGCGCTTCTCGGCGGTCTCGATCGCCTCCTCGCTGGTGCCCAGACGGTTGCACTCGGCGATGAACTCGGCCAGCGCGGGGTTGCCGGCGGCCAGTTCGGCGGCCAGCGGGTGGTTGGCGGAGATCGCCGCGAAGGAGGCGCCGAACAGCGTGTCGGGCCGGGTCGTGAAGACCTCCAGCTTGTCCGCCCGCCCGACGAGGTCGAAGCGGAAGCGCACGCCGGTGGACTTGCCGATCCAGTTCTCCTGCATCAGGCGCACGCGCTCCGGCCAGCGGTCCAGCGTGTCCAGCCCCTTCAGCAGCTCGTCGGCGTAGGCGGTGATCTTGAGGAACCACTGCGACAGCTTGCGCTTCTCCACCAGCGCCCCGGTGCGCCAGCCGCGGCCGTCGATCACCTGCTCGTTGGCGAGGACCGTGTTGTCGACCGGGTCCCAGTTGACCCAGGACTCCTTGCGGTAGGCCAAGCCTTCCTTGAGGAAATCCAGGAACATCTTCTGCTCGTGGCGGTAATACTCCACGTCGCAGGTGGCGATCTCGCGGTCCCAGTCGATGGACAGGCCCATCGTCTTCAGCTGGGCGCGCATGGCCGCGATGTTCTCGCGCGTCCATTTGGCCGGGTGGGTCTTCTTCTCGAGCGCGGCATTCTCCGCCGGCAGGCCGAAGGCGTCCCAGCCCATCGGGTGCAGCACGTTGAAGCCGCGGGCGCGCTTGTACCGCGCGATCACATCACCGATGGTGTAGTTGCGGACATGCCCCATGTGGATGCGCCCCGACGGATAGGGGAACATCTCCAGCACGTAATACTTCTCACGGGAAGCGTCCTCGCGCGCGGTGAAGCAGCCCTGCCGCTCCCACTCGCCCTGCCACTTCGCTTCGGTTTCCTTGACATTGTAACGCGACATGACCGCAGACGCCGTTCCGTGAATTTCGTGGGTCTTGATAGATAAGGCGCCGCTGGCGGAGTAACAGGCGGCGGACCGATGTCCGCGCCCTGCCCCGCCCGGCCCCTGCTTGGCTGATCGGTGCCGGTGTTCAGCGCGCCGCGGCTTGTTGGGCGACGCGGATCTGGCGGGCGCGGGTCAGCACCGCGTCCTCCAGCGTCGACGCCGTCTCCGGCCCGACCGCGCTGTCGCGCCAGTCCGACCCGGCCCGCTGCTGCTTGAACACCGACACCCGCACGCCGTCGGCGCGGAGCTGGCGGTCCATGATGTACAGGTTGACCTTGAAGCGCTCGTTCGGAGTGTCCGGCGGCGTGTACCAGTCGGTCAGGATGACACCGCCGAACGGATCGGCGGAGACGATCGGCATGAAGGACAGCGTGTCCAGCGAGGCGCGCCACAGGAAGCTGTTGACGCCGATCCCGTTCGGGTCGCCCTGCTCGGCGCCGTTGCGCTTGTTCTTGCCGAACAGGCTGAAGCCGCCATCGGTGCCGAGAAGGCTGCCGAACTTGTATTCCTTCTTGATCTGCTCATCGACGGTTTCCGTCTGGCCGCCCCAGCTGGAGCAACCGGCCACGGCGAGCGACGCCGCGAGCACGACGGGGGCAAGGCGAAGGACACGGGAACGGCGCATGGTCGGAACCTGGATCAATAAATTCGGGGTACCGCGCACGATACCGCGGCGGATGCCGGTGAAAAGACCATAAAAGCCCGCCCGCGGCAACAGCCGATGCGGGGCGCAGCCTGTGCCTTTGCTGTGTCCGGGGCGACGCCGGAGCCCTGCGGACGGGATGGCGCGGGCGGCGGAATTCCAACGGCGGCGCACAATCAAGGTGTGTTCCGTCGGACACACTGTTCCTTCATTGCTGCAACTTTTCGATTTCCGGCTTGCTGGCGTCCCCGCATCTGCGTACCACAGAGCCAGCCAGGACGTTAACCGGGCTGAAAATTCTGCTGCCAGGATGGAGGCAACAATCATGAACCGTTATCTGCTCGCGGGCTGCGCCGCTGCCGCTCTGGCTCTGGGTGCCGGCGCTGCCAACGCTCAGGCCAAGTTTGAAGTCAAGGTCGGCGGCGACGCCTACTTCGAAGGCGGCTACGTCAACGAGGACCGCGACCAGGGCGCCCGTTCGGTTGACTTCCGCAACCGCTTCCGCGTCATCGTGACCCCGACCGCCAAGGCCGACAACGGCCTGGAGTACGGCGGCCGCATCCGTATGCGCGCCAACTCGGGCGCCAGCAACAACCGCACGATGGACGCCGACCGCGGCTACATCTTCGCGCAGGGCGCCTTCGGTCAGGTCCAGATGGGCGTGACCAACTCCTTCAACGACGCCACCTACGTCACGGCCCCGCAGGACTACCTGCCGCTGGCCATCTATGACGGCGTCACCGCCTGGATCGGCCAGACCTCCGACATCGGCGGCGGCCTCGCCGGCCTGAACGGCTCGATCCTGAACCAGTCGCTGGTCGTCGAGAACAACGCGACCAAGATCGTGTACTTCTCGCCGCGCTTCGCCGGCCTGCAGGTGGGCGCCAGCTACACCCCGCGCAACGACGACTCGGCCGCCTCGGTCAACCGCGCCGACCTGACCCCGGTCGCCGCTTCTGGCCGCGGCTTCGCGACCACGTTCGAGGACATGGTGGAAGTCGGCGCGAACTACAGCAACACCTTCGGTGGTGTCGCTGTGAAGGCGAGCGCCGGCTACTACTGGGGCAGCGCCGCTGACTCGAGCACGGTCGGCGCCAGCGTCGAGGACCTGAACGCCTGGCAGGTTGGCGCCCAGGTTGGCTACGCCGGCTTCTCGCTCGGCGGTTCGTACACCGACTTCGGTGAGTCGGGCCAGATCCAGACCGCGACCTCGGACAACGAGAAGAGCCGCATCTGGGTTGTCGGCGCTCAGTACACCGCCGGCCCGATCGTCGTCGGCGCCAACTACAAGAACGGCAAGGACGCCGGCAGCCTCTACACCGCTGGCGATCGCTCGCTCGAGGTCTACGAGATCGGCGCCGGTTACACCGTCGCTCCGGGCCTGACCCTGCAGGCTCAGTACGACTACTTCAAGGCCGACAGCGACCTGAGCACGGCCGCTGTGGACCTGGACAACGACGGTCACGTCGTCCTGCTCCGCACGGTCCTGGCGTTCTAATCTGCGGTCAGCCGTGGATGGAAAAGGGCGGTGGCTTCGGCCACCGCCCTTTTTCTTTGTGCATCCTCCTTGCCGTCACTCTGCGTCTTTTCCTTGCGTCTTTTGCCTTCGGTCCACCGTCCGCCATGGCGCGTTTTGGTGCGCAAAGTTTGTTCATGGCGCCCAAAATCTCGCCATGAAATGTGCTATATTTACGGCATACGGGAAAATCCGTTAGTCTTCAAACACTTATACCTGTGTCGGAATGGCAACTGTGTTACAGTTGAACCGCTTACCCCGTCGAATCACCCTTGCCGGGTAAACGAACGGGTGGCTTAGTAGTTGGTGGGAAGCACAACCGCACGGCTCCAGTCTCCTTGGGGGCCTGCCAGAAGGATGGACCATCAATGAAGCGTTCTCTTGTTACGGGCTGCGCAGCCATCGCGATCATCACCTGCAGCGGCATGGCTTCCGCCCAGACCAAGTTCGAGGTCAAGATCGGCGGCGACGCTTTCTTCCAGGGCGCCTATGTCGAGCAGGACCGTGACGAAGGCACCCGCTCCACGGAGTTCGCCAACCGCTTCCGCGTGACCGTCACCCCGGTCGCCACGGCCGACAACGGCCTGGAATACGGCGGCCGCGTCCGCATGCGCGCCGCCAACGGCGCCGGCAACGTCCGCACCATGGACGCCGACCGCGCGTTCATCTTCGTCAACAGCGGCTTCGGCACCCTGCAGGCCGGCACGATCAACGGCCTGTCGGACGAGTTCGGCATCATCGGCCCGAACGTCGAAGGCATCGCCGGCGGTCCGGACAACAACACGGTGGAGTTCCTGGGCGGTTCGCAGACCTACTCGCTGCTGCCGACCACCACCAACAACTTCCGCGCCTTCGCGTCGGGCGACGTCGGCACCAAGGTCATCTACCTGACCCCGACCATCGCCGGCTTCCAGGGCGGCGTCTCCTACACGCCGCGCACGGGCGACTCGCACACCTCGATCAACCGTCGCCAGGACAACGGCGGCTTCCAGGACGTTGTCGAAGCCGGCGGCACCTACACCAACGAGTTCGGCGGCTTCACCATCGGGGCCAGCGCCTTCTACCAGTTCGGCGATGCGGTCGATGACGGCGCCGGCGCCGGCGCCMCCCGCTTCGAGGAGCTCAACTCCTACCATGTCGGCCTGAACGTCGGCTTCGGCGACTTCAAGATCGGCGGCAGCTACGCCTACAGCGGGGAAAGCGGCTACGACAAGTCGCTGACCGTCAAGGAGAAGCAGGACATCTGGATCGTCGGCGCCCAGTACGCCACCGGTCCGTTCATCCTGGCCGCCAACTACTCGCAGTCGAAGTCCAACGGCACCAGCCCGAACACCGGCTTCGTGGCACCGGTCAAGGCCGAGCTGTACCAGGCCGGCGTGACCTACACCATCGCGCCCGGCCTGACCACCGGCCTGGAGTACAGCTACCTCGACCTCGACTCGGAGATGACGACGCTGGACAACGGCGGGATCAGCCCCGACGACCGCGCGCACATCATCATGATCGACACCCGTCTGGCCTTCTGATCGACCTTGCGGCAGCTCTGACGGAAACGGCGGCGGATGCCCATCCGCCGCCGTTTTGCTTTGGCGCCGTCCCTTACTTCTTAGTGGCTTGCGCCGCTTCGGTTTCGCAGAGCAGCAGGATCGCCGCGTCCTCCATCGGGGTCCAGATGGCCAGCAGGCGCTGCTTGGCCTTCTCCGCCGTATAGGCGGTGGTCCCCGGATCGCGGATCGTCCGGACCTTCACCTCCCCCATCTTCCAGCCGGCCTTGCGGAAGCCGCCCAGCGTGGATTCCAGGATCTGGTCGCGGCGGGCGTCGTCGTCCTTCTTGAACTCCCAGCCATAGCTTTCCAGCTTGGTGCATCGCCGGTTGATGTCGGCGGCCGCCGCTCCCATGAACTCCTTGTAGGTGCCGTCGTCCTGCAAGGGGAAGGGATGTTCGGCGAAGGGCACTTGAGCGATGGCCGACCCCGCCACCGTTTTCGGAGCCTCCTTGCCGGCGGCGGGCTTGCCGCCATTCTGGCTCCCGGCGTTCGGGCTCCCGGTGTTCTGGCTCCCGGTGTTCTGGGCAAGGGCGCTGCCGGCCGTGAACGGCGCGGCCCCCAGAATCAGCGCCGACAGGATCAGGGGACGCATCCAACCACGCATGCCGTGTTCTCCTCGGGGTGCTTGCGTTTCGTCGGCCCGTCCGTTACCACGCCCTCCGGTCTCTGTACAGGCAGGCGCCATAAAAGGGGGAGGGCCGGCATGTCCGCTTCGCACACCGATACACCAGACGGCACCGTCACGGCCCGGCTGGAAGCCGTCCGCCGCTCCATCCTGGAAGGCTGCGCCGCCGGCGGGCGCGCTCCCGGCGCGGTGACCCTGGTCGCCGTCTCCAAGACCCACCCGGTCGAGGCGGTGGAGGAGGCCCTGGCCGCCGGCCAGCGCGTCTTCGGCGAGAACCGCGTGCAGGAGGCCAAGGCAAAGTTCCCCGCGTTGCGCGAGCGCTTCCCGGACCTGGAACTGCACCTGATCGGCCCGCTCCAGACCAACAAGGTCAAGGACGCGGTGGCCCTGTTCGACGTGATCCAGACGGTGGATCGGCCCAAGCTGGCCGAGGCCCTGGCCGAGGAGATGACGCGCAGCGGACGCCGCCCGCGCTGCCTGATCGAGGTCAACACCGGCGAGGAGCCGCAGAAGGCCGGCATTCCCCCGGCGGAGCTGGACGCGTTCCTGGCCGCCTGCCGTGACAGCTGGAATCTGCCGGTGACCGGCCTGATGTGCATCCCGCCGGTGGACGAGGAGCCGGCGATGCATTTCGCCCTGCTCGCCGACATGGCGCGCCGCGCCGGCCTGCCCGAGGTCAGCATGGGGATGAGCGGCGATTACGAGACGGCGATCCGCTTCGGCGCCACTCATGTGCGGGTCGGCACGGCGATCTTCGGCGCCCGCCCGACCCCCGCCGCCGATTAGCGCCGCCTAGCCCGCCGGGTCCGTCACGGTCAGCGCGGTGCCCGGCGCGCAGTCCTTGAGAAGACGCAGCAGGTCCGGCAGGGACAGTGCGACGCAGCCCGCCGTGGGCGCCCGGTCGGGCCGCGCCACATGCATGAACACGGCGCTGCCCAGGCCCGGCACCACCGGGTCGTCGTTGTGCCCCATCACCACGATAACGTCGTAGACATGGTCCTCGCGCCACAGCTCCTCGTGGCTGGCGGCGTAGGGACGCTTGACCGGGCGGTTGTAGGCGGGATCCGCCGGGTCGTCGCACCAGCCGTCGTCGGACGCGATGGGCGACACCGGCAGGCGCCGGCCGGGTCCGCAAGACGAACCGTGATCTCCATCGCCCTTCCCTCACCCGCTTCCGGGGTCATCGCGCTCAGCCCGACACCCGCAGGCTGGGCGCGGGGGCCTGTGCGGCCCGCCGGCCCTGCTCGTATTTGGCCAGATTGCGCATCATCGTCTCAGACAGCATGTCCGGTGTCACGGGCGCGAAGGCGTTGCTGTTGGCGGCGGTTGGGGCGGCGTTCGCCTGTGCCGGCGCATTTGTCGGTGCGTTCGCCGCCCCGGTTCCGGCTGTGGCATCCGGTTGGGCCGCGGGCGCCTGGGCTTCCGCGGCCTTCCGGGCGGCGGAGGGGGCCGCCGTTGCGGCGAAGCCGATGGTGGAGGGATGCGGCTTGGCGGCGGCGTATTTGGCCATCAGGCTGTTCGCCAGCGGGGTGTCGCGCGCCGGCATGCGCGAGGGATGCGGCGTGTCCGTCAGGCCATCGCGCCCGGTCCCGCCCACCGCCGCCCCCACCCCGTGCGACGGGGCCGTGGACCGCTTGGCGTCCGGCAGCTCCGCCATCGCGGCACGGGCCGGCTGGGTGGCCGGCGCCGTGGCGGCCACAGTCGGCGCTGAGGTGCCGGCTGTGGAGTCCGGCAGAGCGGCGACCGCGGTGGCTCCGGAGGTGCCGGCGGGCGGATGGCCGGCGGCGGCGTCCCCGTCGAAGCCGAGCGAGGCCATGATCTGCCCGCCGATGTCTTTGCCCTGGGCCTGTTCCACCACCGCGTTGGCGATGGACGCCATGCCGCCCAGCGGGCCGCCGAACAGGATGCCGCCGATGACCTTCGACGACGGCTTGATCGTGTCGCCGGTGATCTCGCGATAGATGGTGTTGACGAGGGGGATGTGCTGAAGCGGGTTGATGATATCGAGGAAGTCGCCGAAGGACATCTCGGCCTCGGCCTCGTACCGGTCGGGGCTGTCCCGGCTTTCCATGACCGTCAAGGCGGGCACCGCTTGGGCCGGCGACCGCTCGCGCTGCACCGGCCGCGAAGCGGCGGCTGCGTCGATGGTGGTGGCGTCGATGGCCATGGGCGGTCTCCCGTCGCGGTGTCCAGCCCTACCCTAAGCAACCGGCGTGCCAGTCCCTTGGGCTGAAATCCCGCGCCCTCGCGCTCTTTCGGGCCCGGATGCGACCCGCGACCCGGCAAGAGCTGCCGGGCAAGGGGCGTTTCCTGCCCTCCGAAGACTCGACTCTCAGAACATGTGGCCGCTGCGCTCCGCCTTGGTGCGCAGATAGCCTTCGTTGTGGCCGTTGGCCGGGAAGATGTGGGGAACGCGCTCGACCACCTCGATCCCGCAGCGGGCGAGTTGGCGCAGCTTCTCCGGGTTGTTGGTCATCAGCCGCACGGCGGTGAAGCCCAACTGCCGCAGCATCTCCGCCGCCGGCAGATAGACCCGCTCGTCCGCCTCGAAGCCAAGGATCTCGTTGGCATCCACCGTGTCGAAGCCGCGGTCCTGGATGCGGTAGGCGCGCAGCTTGTTGACGAGGCCGATCCCCCGCCCCTCCTGCGCCAGATAGAGCAGGACGCCGCTGCCCTGCCGGGCGATCTCGGCGATGGCGCCACGCAGCTGCTGGCCGCAGTCGCAGCGCAAGCTGCCCAGCAGGTCGCCGGTGAAGCATTCCGAATGCAGGCGGGCCAGCACCGGCTCGCCAGCCACCGGGTTGCCGACGATGATCGCCAGATGCTCCGGCCCGCCGTCGATGGGGCGGAAGGCGGCGATGCTGGTGTTCTCGGCGCCGGACAGCGGGACGCGGGCCTCGGCCACCCGGCGCAGGGTGCGCACCACATGGACGCGGTAATCGGCGATGTCGCGGGCGCGGACCAGCAGCAGGTCGTGCTTCGCCGCCCATTCCGCGGCGCTGCCGCTGTGGCCGGTGGTCGTGTGTCCGGTCCCCGGGGCGACGATGGCCGCCGGCAGCAGCCGCGCCAGCCGGGCAAGGTCCACCGCCGCGGTCTCGCGCGAGCCGGGGTCCATCGCCGTGGCGGTCAGGCCGTCCGGCATCATGCCATCCGGGCGGTGTTCGGGGTCGGCCAGCGCGTGGGCCTCGTCCGCGGTCAGGCAGCGGGGAAGCGACAGGGCGACGACGCCGGTGCCCTCGCCCATCAGCTTCAGCACCGTGGCGCGGCGGCGGGTGACGGCCAGGACCGGCGCGGCGCCGGTCAGCTGCACCAGCCGCTGCACGGCGTCGATCGCCACGGATTCCACCGACACCGCGGCGCCGACATTGCCGTCGGCGGTCTCGATGGCGACGGCCTCGCCCCGGCGCAGGGCGGCCGTCGCCCGGTCCACCGCGCGCATGGCGGCTTCGTCCATGGGCAGGACGGCTTCGGGCGGGGCGGAGTCGGAAGGGGCGTCGGCGTACATAACGGAGGCTTCGCGTGCTGCGCCCCGAAGGGCGAAAGATCCCGACATGGGTCGGAGAGCGCGGGAAGCAAAGCGCAGGTGGCGCACCCCTGTCCAGCAAATCCCGCGCGCCACACCGTTGCCGGCGGTGCAACGATGGCGCAAACCGCCGCCGGTGCGGGCGAATCCGGGTTGCGCTATGCTCAGGTCCTTCCGATTAGGCTAGGGCAATCCCGCGCGGGCCATGATAAGTTCCGCGCCCGGAGCCACCGGTGAACGCCCCCGAATGACGCTTGCGAAACGCATCCTTCTGATCGACGACGACACCGCCCTCCGGCAGTCCCTCGCCGAGCAGCTCCAGCTTCTGGAGGAATTCGAGACGGTGGAGGCCGGGGACGGCGCCTCGGCGCTGGCCGTCGCGCGCGAGGGTGGCTTCGCCGCCATCCTGCTCGACGTCGGGCTGCCGGACATGGACGGGCGCGACCTCTGCCGCCTGCTGCGGCGCGAGGGGGTGCGCTGCCCGGTCATCATGCTGACCGCGGCGGCCTCCGACGCCGACACCATCCTGGGGCTCGATTCCGGGGCCAGCGACTATGTCACCAAGCCCTTCCGCATGGGGGTCCTGCTGGCCCGGCTGCGCGCCCAGCTCCGCGTCCACGAGCAGAGCGAGGACGCCGTCTTCGCCATCGGCCCCTACAGCTTCCGCCCGGCGGGCAAGCTGCTGCTGGCCGACGGCGGCGCCCGCAAGATCCGCCTGACCGAGAAGGAAACGGCGATCCTGAAATACCTGTACCGGGCCGGCGGTGCGGTGATCGGGCGGGAGACGCTGCTCGGCGAGGTGTGGGGCTACAACGCCGGAGTCACCACCCACACGCTGGAAACCCACGTCTACCGCCTGCGCCAGAAGATCGAGCGCGATCCGTCCAACGCGGAAATCCTGGTGACGGAGCCCGGCGGCTACCGGCTGGTGCCCTGATCCCCTGTCAGGCGATCCCCGGCTGGCGGCCGCGCGGAACCATCTCCCTGCCTACCCATTGAAAGGATTGATTTCCGCGCCGTTTCGGCACGGACTCCCGTTGGGCAAGGAGATGACGTATTGGTTGCCATCGTCGATCACGGCAGACCGGCAAGGGCCATCCATCCCTTGCACGCGGTGCTGCTCGCCGCCTCCCTTCCGCTGTTCCTGGGCGGCCTGCTCTGCGACTTCGCCTATTTCAGGAGCTTCGAGATCCAGTGGAGCCATTTCGCCTCCTGGCTGATCGCCGGCGGCATGGTCTTCGCCAGCGTCTCGCTCCTCTGGGCCTTCATCGACCTGTTCCGCGCCGGCCGGCGCCGCGGTCGCGGGCTCGTCTACTTCGTCCTGCTGCTCATCACCGTCGCGCTCGGCCTCGTCAACGCCTTCGTGCACGCGCGGGACGCCTGGGGAACCATGCCGGAGGGCCTGATCCTGTCGGCGGCCGTCGCCGTGACCGCCATCCTGGCGACTTGGTTCGGCTTCTCCAGTCTCCGCATTGGCGCCCGTATGGGAGAAACGCGATGAAACGCTCCAGCCTGCTGGCCGCGGCGGGGATCGTCGCCCTGCTGACCGCCTGCGACGACAACAACCCGTCGCAGCCCGTGTACGGCGCCAACCCGCCTCTGCCCGAGCAGCAGCACGGTCTGCTGCCCAGCATGAAGATCGCCAACCCCGCCTCCTGGGGGGACCGGAAACCGACCGTGCCGGAGGGCTTCACCATCACGGCGATCGCCACCGACCTCGGCATCCCGCGCCAGACCCTCGTCCTTCCCAATGGCGACATCCTGGTCGCCGAAGGCCGGGGCGGCTCGGCCCCGCCGCTGCGGCCCAAGGACTTCATCGCCGGCATCATCAAGGCCAAGGGCACGACCTCGGTCCCCAGCGGCAACCGCATCACCCTGCTGCGCGACGCCGATGGCGACGGGCGCTACGAGGAGCGCACGGTCTTCGCCGACCAGCTGAACGCGCCCTACGGGCTGGCCTTCGTGAATGGCCAGATCTACGTCGCGAACCAGGACGCGCTGGTGCGCTTCCCCTACCGCGAGGGCCAGACCCGCGCCGAGGGGCCGCCGGAGAAGGTCGCCGACCTGCCCGCCTACATCAACCATCACTGGACCAAGTCGCTGGCCGCCAGCCCGGACGGGCGGTTCCTCTATGTCGGCATCGGCTCCAACAGCAACATCACCGAACGCGGGATGCCCGCCGAGGCCGACCGCGCGATGGTCTGGGAGATCGACGCGCAGACGGGCGCGCACCGGCCCTACGCCACGGGCTTGCGCAACCCCACCGCGCTGGCCATCCAGCCGGGAACCGGCACGCTGTGGGCGGTGGTCAACGAGCGCGACGAGCTTGGCCCCAACCTCGTCCCCGATTACCTGACCTCGGTCCGCGAGGGCGGCTTCTACGGCTGGCCCTACAGCTATTGGGGCCAGAACGTCGACCCGCGCGCCCAGCCGCAGAAGCCCGAGCTGGTCGCCGCGGCGATCAAGCCGGACTACAGCCTGGGCTCGCACGTCGCCGCCCTCGGCGTGGCCTTCTCCTCGCCGGTGATGGGCGAGCGCTTCGCCGACGGCGTGTTCGTCGGCGAGCATGGCAGTTGGAACCGCAGCGTGCCCAGCGGCTACAAGGTGATCTTCGTCCCCTTCCGCGACGGCGCCCCCTCCGGCGATCCGGTCGAGGTCGTGACCGGCTTCATGGGCGAGGACGGCAAGACCTACGGCCGGCCGGTCGGCGTCACGGTGGACCCGAAGGGCGCCCTGATCGTCGCCGACGACCTGTCGAACACGGTCTGGCGCGTCGCGGTGACGGATCGCTCGTCCAGTGCGCAAGCACCGGCGGATATGGGCAGTGCCACGACCGACGGGAACGGATCGTCCAACTGAAACGGGCCAACTGAAACGGGCCAACTGAAACGGAAACACCGTGTCAGGGCCGCTTGCCGGGCGGTCCTGACCGGTCGGAGATGGTGACGGCGACCGGATAGCCCATCCAGCGCTGGCGCTTGTTCTCCAGGGCCGCACCGCCGCGGGCCGGGCCACCCGGCCGCCCGCCGCCCCACAGGCCGCGACCGCGCGGCACCACGGGAAGCAGGCGGATCTTCCGCCCGACGATGGCCAGCCGGCGGCGCCAATGGGCGACCAGCTTGGTCGAGGTGCCGACCCGCCGTGCGATCTCGTGATCGGCCAGCAGGGCGCTGCCGGGGTCCTGCAGCAGATCGAGGATGGCGCGGCGCTTGTCCAGGCTGGTGTGGCGGCTGTGCTTGCGCTCCAGCGCCTTGCCGAGATCCCAGAGCTTTTCCGCGGTTTCGCGGGCGAGGCCGCGCCAGCGGTCGGCCTCCTCCCGCTGGCGCTCCATGTCGCCGTTGCTCTTCTCAAGCTGCCGCTTCAGCCCGGCGACCTCCAGCTCCAGATCGCGCACCTGACGGCGCAAAACCTGGACGAGCTGGTCGGGCGGCGGAGGACGGTCGGGCGGCGGGGCGTTGGCGGCGGGCGGCGGTTCCGGGGCGGTCGAGACCGGACGGGCACCGCGGGCGAGATCGCGGAACGACAGGCCGGCCCTCGACAGCATGATTCGCGCGGCGCGCAGAGCGGACTGGGCCTCGCCCTGATGCTCCGACTCGGCCATGGCGAGGACTTTGGCGAGTTTGTCTGGGTCCATCCGAGGGGGCGGGGTCCGGAGGCGATTTTTCGCGTCGAGGGGCGAACGGGCGCAAACTACCACATCTTATTGGATTGGGCATCTCCACATCTCGGCGGTGCGGCACGCCTTTTCCTCCTACCCCCGTCTCGCGCCGTCCCCCCTTCCATCGAGGCGGAACGGCTGCCCGCTTGCCGCCGGACCGGCTTGCGGACGAGCCGGAGGGTCGTTTCGTGAAACAACCTTTTCACTCGACTCGCGAGGGTCCTACCGCCAAATTGTCGGTACCATGACGGCACGAACCGTTTCCGACGCCTGTTCCGGTGCGCCTGACACCCCGCCGGACTTCACCGTCCGCTTCTGGGGCGTGCGTGGCAGCATCGCCTCCCCGGGGCCAGACACGGTCCGCTACGGCGGCAACACCCCCTGCGTCGAGCTGCGCTGCGGGGACGCCCTCCTGGTCCTCGACGCCGGCACCGGCCTGCGCCCGCTGGGCGAGGCGCTGATGCGCCAGGGGAAGCCGGTGGACGTCGATCTGCTGCTGACCCACAGCCATCTCGACCACATCTGCGGCCTGCCCTTCTTCGCACCGGCCTTCGACGCGGCCAGCCGCGTGCGGATCAGGGCCGGCCATCTGGAGCGGGAGCGGACGATGCGCTCCGTCCTGGAGTGCATGATGTCGGCGCCGCTGTTCCCGGTCCCGGTGGAGATCTTTCGGGCCGACTGCACCTTCCACGATTTCGTCAGCGGCGAGACGCTGGCGGTGAAGCCAGGCGTTACCGTGCGCACCGCTCGGCTCAACCACCCGGACGGGGCCACCGGCTACCGCGTGGAGTTCGCCGGGCGCAGCCTGTGCTACGTCACCGACACCGAGCACCCGGCGGAAGGGCGCGATCCCGCCGTGATGGAACTGGTGCGCGGCAGCGACCTGCTGATCTACGACTGCACCTACACCGACGCCGAATACGCCGCCCGCGTCGGCTGGGGCCATTCGACCTGGGAGGAGTGCCTGCGCATCGCCGACGAGGCCGATGTGAAGCGCGCGGTCATCTTCCACCACGAGCCCCGGCGCACCGACGCCGATCTGGACGTCATCGCCACCGCCGCCGAAGCCCGGCGCCCCGGCACGCTGGTCGCCCGCGAGGGCATGGCGCTTCCTCTCTGACCTGACACCTATCCCGTTGGACAGTGATGCGCCCAGGACACGGCCAAGCCTCCGTTCGCGTCCCGTGGCCCGTTGTCACTGCCGGATCGTGTGACAATTATGGTATGAAAACCGCCTGCAACCGCAGAGAGAACTCTGGGGAGACGCATGCGGCATCTTCTGCGCTTATCGTTGCTGGGCCTGCTCGCCGGCGGAACGCTCGCCGGCTGCGCCTCCACTCCGAATCCCCAGGCCTCGCTGGACGGCGGCCCCCGCTCGATTGTCCTGCATCATCCCGCCAGCGGCGAGACGGTCAGTGTCACCTACCGCCGCGCCGATGGCTATGATCCTCAGGCTCTGGACCGCATCGCCAGCCTGTTCCGCGACCGCCGCACCGGCGAGACGGTGCCCGTCGATCCCACCCTGGTGGAGCTTCTGGCCGACCTGCGGGACCGCTGCGGCGCCGCCCCCGACACGCCGGTCCACATCACCTCGGGCTACCGCTCGCCGCTGACCAACGTCACGCTGGCCCGCAGCAACCCGAACGTGGCGGAAAACAGCTATCACCTGCGCGGGCAGGCCGCCGACATCTCCATCCCCGGCGTCCCGCCCCGCCGTCTCGCCGACGAGGTCGCGGCCCTGCAGCGCGGCGGCTACGCGCTCTACCCCCACACCGGCCACGTCCATGTCGACACCGGCCCGGTGCGCACCTGGAGCCCGAAGGGCGGCGACCCCCGCATCCTGGAGGCCAGGGCGACCCCCGCGAAGGCCGCGTTGGGCAAGGCGGTCGCCGCCAAACCCGCTCCCGCCACCCCGCGAACGCAGGTCGCGGCGGCGGAGCCCGCCCCGCCGAAGCGCGCCCCGGCCAAGGCCGCGCCCGCCGCCGCCCCGGCGAAGGGCAACGACGCCGACCTCGCCCGCGTCCGCATGGTGCTGGCCTCCCTCAAGGAGCAGCCGGAGCCTGCGGCGAAGAAGAAGCCCTGAGGGTTACCGATACGGGTCCGCGGCGTCCCGCAGGCCGTCGCCGAGAAAGTTGAAGCTCAGCACGGTCACGATCACCGGCAACACCGGCAGCATCAGCCAGGGGTACAGCGCCACCACGTTGATGTTCTGCGCCTCGGTCAGCAGCACCCCCCAGCTGGTGATCGGCGGGCGCAGGCCGAGGCCGAGGAAGCTCAGCGCCGTCTCGCCCAGGATCATGCCGGGAATGGCCAGCGTCGCCGAGGCGATCAGGTGGCTCATGAAGCTGGGCAGCAGGTGCCGCCCGATGATGCGGGCCGGGCTGGCCCCCATCAGCTGGGCGGCGGTGGTGAAGTCCTCCTCGCGCAGGGCCAGCAGCTTGGACCGCACGGCGCGGGCGAGGCCCGTCCATTCCAGAAGGCCCAGAATCACCGTGATCCCGAAATAGATGAAGATCGGGTTCCAGGTGACGGGCAATGCCGCGGACAGGGCCATCCACAGCGGCAGCTCGGGGAAGGAACGGATGATCTCGATCAGCCGCTGGATCAGGTTGTCCACCCAGCCGCCGTAATAGCCGGCGATGCCGCCGATCACGATCCCCAGCACGAAGCTGACCGCGACGCCGATCAGCCCGATGGTCAGCGAGATGCGCGTCCCGTAGATCATCCGCGACAGCAGGTCCCGCCCCAGCCGGTCGGTGCCCATGAGGAACAGCGTCCCGCCGTCGGCCGGGCAGGCGAGATGCCAGTCGCTCTCCACCAGCCCCCAGAACGCGTAGCGGTCGCCGCGGCAGAAGAAGCGGATCGGCTGCACCTTCGTGGGGTCGGGCGTGTAGTCCCGCTTCAGGATCTCCATGTCCAGGCGGTAGGTGTAGCCGTAGACGAAGGGGCCGACGAATTGCCCCTCGTGGAACAGATGCACGGTCTGCGGCGGGGCGTGGATGAAGTGGGAATTGCGGCTGTCCACCGCGTAGGGGGCGAGGACCTCGCTGACCAGGGTCGAGGCGTAGAGCAGAAGCAGCACGATCCCCGACGCCACCGCCAGCTTGTGCCGCCGCAGCTTCCACCAGACCATCCACCATTGCGAGGCGGTGGTGAAGCGCTCCTGTTCGGGCGACAGGTGCTCGACCTCGTCCGGGTTCCAGGGCGCGGTATCGACCGTGTGGGGCAGGGTGGTGCTCATCGGCTGGCTCCCCCGCTCAGGCGGATGCGCGGGTCGAGCGCGGCCAGCGCCAGGTCGGACAGGAAGACGCCGATCACCGTCAGCACGGCCAGGAACATCAGGAAGGACCCGGCCAGATACATGTCCTGGCTGCGCAGCGCCTGGAGCAGCATCGGCCCGGTGGTCGGCAGCGACATCACCACCGACACGATGGCGGCGCCGGAGACGACCTGCGGCAGCAGGTTGCCGATGTCGGACACGAAGGGGTTCAGCGCCACGCGCAGCGGGTACTTCACCAACGCCCGCCCCGGCGGCAGGCCCTTGGCCCGGGCGGTGACGACGTAGGGCTTGTGCAGCTCGTCCAGCAGGTTGGCGCGCAGGCGGCGGATCATCGCGGCGGTGCCGGCGGTGCCGATGACGATCACCGGAATCCACATGTGCTCGAACACGCTCATCGCCTTGCCCCAGCTCCAGGGCTGGCCGATGTAGCGCGGGTCCATCAGCCCGCCGATCGAGGTGCCGAACCACACGTTGGCG
Source organism: Azospirillum sp. P4_B5 (assembly GCF_056402275.1). NCBI lineage: Bacteria > Pseudomonadati > Pseudomonadota > Alphaproteobacteria > Rhodospirillales > Azospirillaceae > Azospirillum > Azospirillum sp. P4_B5. The sequence goes on along the minus strand of NZ_JBFUHT010000001.1, from coordinate 11,694 downwards.
AAATACAGCATCACCAGCGCCAGCAGGAAGCTCGGCGTCGCCAGCCCCAGGAAGCCGAGGAAGGTCAGGACGTAGTCGCCCAGGCTGTACTGCCGCGTCGCCGAATAGATGCCGATGGGGAAGGACACCACCCAGATGAAGAGGATGGTCGCGAAGGACACGATGGCGGTCAGCGACAGCCGGTCCCCCACGACATCCGATACCGGCAGGTTGTATTCGAAGGAATAGCCGAAGTCGCCGCGCAGCATGCCGGCCAGCCACAGCGCGTACTGCTCGTACATGGGCCGGTCGAGCCCGTAGGTCTCGCGCAGCATGGCCAGCCGGCCCTGGTCCATGCTCTCGCCCCGGCTCTGCATCTCGTTGACCAGCGTCGTCAGATAGTCGCCGGGGGGAAGCTGGATGATGACGAAGGTGATGACGCTGATCGCCAGCAGCGTCGGGATCATGATGAGGATGCGGCGGATCACGTAGCCCAGCATGGCCTCACCCCTTTCCGTCGAACCAGAAGCCGTCGGGCCGGTACAGCCCGAAATGCGCGCCGGGGTCGTAGTTGAACAGACCCTCCTCCGGCACGTTGCGCAGGGTGCGGCGCGCCACCACCGGCTGCGGCACCCCGGCCACCGTGCCGATGGTGAAGACCTGTTCGGCGTTGAGCGTCAGGATGCGCGTCCAGGCCGCCGCCCGACCCGCCTCGTCCGGGGCGTCGCGCCAGGCGCGGAAAGCCTCCAACAGGTCGCGCGCCTCGGGCATGTCGGGGCGCTCGCCGTCCTTGCCCATGGTCTGGAAGAACTGGCCCCATTTCGGCCACTGGTATTTGGCCTGATCGACCGGCACCAGCTCGGCAGGGCTCATCTCCGCGGTGGCGATGGCGTTGTCCAGCCCGCGCGAGATCGACATGCAGGTGTCGCCGGCGAAGATGCGGTTGCGGAACACGTCGAGCTGCGAGGAACGGATGTAGAGCCGCGCCCCGAGGCGCCGCCAGCCGTCGGCGATCAGCTCCAGCGCGTCGGTCTCCTCCGTGCTCTCCCCGGCGGTCTCCACCACGATCTCCAACGGGCGGCCGTCGGGCAGCAGGCGGACGCCGTTGACGTCGCGCTTGGTCAGGCCGATCTCGTCGAGCAGCCGGTTGGCCTGCCGGACGTCGAACTGCGCCCAGCGGTCGCGGTAGGCCGGCACCCACAGGGGCGAGACCTCCAGCAGCGTGTTGTTGGACGGGGTGGCGAGGCCGTAATAGATGACCTGGTTCATCTCCTCGCGGTCGATGGCCAGCGACAGGGCGCGGCGGTAGCGCACGTCGCGGTTCAGCGCGCGCCACACCGGGTCGTTGCAGTTCAGGTTGGGAAACAGCGCCACCTGCGCCCCGATGCCGGTGCGCCACAGCGTGACCCGTTGGTCGTTGCGCTTCGCCCCCTGCTTCAGGAAGGTGTAGTTGTCGAACCGCAGGTAGCGCGCCTGGAGGTCGCTCTCGCCCGCCCCCGTCTTGGCCGGGATGATCTTGGCGTCGGCCACCGTCATGATGACCCGGTCGATGTAGGGCAACTGCCGCCCCGCCGGGTCCACCCGATGGAAATACGGGTTCCTTACGAAGATGAATCGGTCCGCGGGCGGAGCGGTCGTCGGCACCCAGGGCTGCAGGGTCGGCAGGTCCGGGTTGTCGAACTCGGTCAGATTGTCCTTGCGGTTGTGAAGCTGCTGCCAGCTTTTCTGCCGCTCCGCCTCCACCCGCTGCTTCAGCTCCAGCGGCTCGGTGAAGCGGGGGTGGAAGCGCCGCAGGTAATGGGCGGGGGCGTAGATCTCCACCGGCTTGGCCCCGGCCAGCATCGGCAGGAAGAAGGGGTTGGGGCGGGTCCACGTGTAGCGCACCGCGGCGGCGTCCAGCACCTCGAACTTCGGCGCTTCCCCGGCCACCAGCATCTCCGGCGGTGGCCCGCCGGGGAAGCGCTTGGCGTTGTTCGCCATGTCCTCCCACCAGTAGCGGAAATCCTCCGCCGTGAAGGGGTGACCGTCCGACCAGCGGTGGCCGCGGCGCAGCGTGAAGGTGAAGATCCGCCCCTCCGCCACATCCACCCGCTCCAGGATGTCGGGCACGATGCGCAGGCTCGGGGTCAGCGCGACCAGCCGGGCGTAGCTGTAGACGTAGATCAGCCGTGTGTCCTTGGTCCGCGCCATCAGCAGGCGCAGGTCGCCGCCATGGCGCCCCGGCGACTGCCAGGGCCGGTCCATCGGCTCGACCAGCGGGGTGAGCGGCAGCCGCTTCTCCACTGGCGGCAGCGACCCGGCGCCGACCGCGTTCTCCAGCATCGGCGTCTCGACCGTGTCGAAGGCGCTGAGCCCGAGGAAGGCGAGCAGCAGCAGAGCGGGGCGGGCCAGCCTCATCACGCCACCTCCCGCACGCGGACGGCGGCGTCGGCGCGCACGCAATGGCCGCCGCCGAGATCGACCAGATGGGGCTGGTGGTCGTCGTCGATGGTGAAGGGGGCGGGCCAGCGCGCAGGGTCGGAGGCGCGGCCCTCCTCCAGGTCGGTCAGCGACAGCGGGCGGCTGGGGTCCGGCTCCGGCACGGCGGCCAGCAGGGCGCGGGTGTAGGGGTGGACCGGGTTGCGGAACAGCGCCTCGCGCGGCGCCGACTCGACGATCCGGCCGCGGCACATCACCAAGATGCGGTCGGCCATGTAATCCACCACCGCCAGATTGTGGCTGACGAACAGGTAGGTCAGGCCGAGCCGTTCCTTCAGGTCCTTCAGCAGGTTCAGCACCTGCGCCTGGATCGACACGTCGAGCGCCGACACCGGCTCGTCGAGCAGCAGAAGCTCGGGCCGCAGGGCCAGCGCGCGGGCGATGCCGATGCGCTGGCGCTGGCCGCCGGAGAAGCTGTGCGGGTAGCGGCGCAGATGCCGCGCGTCCAGCCCGACCAGCCCCATCAGCTCCTTCACCCGCGCGGCGCGCTCCGCCTCGTCGCCGATGCCGTGGATGACCAGCGGTTCGGCGATGATGTCGAAGACGGTCATGCGCGGGTTCAGGGAACCGAAGGGGTCCTGGAAGACGAACTGCACCTTGCGGCGGAAGGCGGTCAGGGCCGCACCCTCCAGCCCCAGCACGTCCACCACCCGGCCATGGTCGTTGAAGCGCACGCCGCCGGCGTCCGGAGTCAGGGCGCGCATCAGGATCTTCGACAGGGTGGTCTTGCCGCAGCCCGACTCGCCGACCAGCCCGACGCATTCGCCGCGCGCGATGGCGAAGCTGACATCGTCCACCGCCAGCGTGCCCGCCCCGGCCTTGGCGCCGAACCATCCGGCCTTGCGCGCGCCGTAGCGCTTGCGCACCCCCTCCACCGCCAGCAGCGGCCCCGCCGCGTCGGCGCCGGGCGGCCAGGGCTGGTGGTCCTTCTCCAGCAGGCTGCCGCCCTGCGAGGTAATCGAGCGGATCGGCACCAGCCGTTCGCCCGGCGCCATGTGGAAGCGCGGAACGGCGCGCAGCAGCGCCTTCAGATAGGGGTGGCGGGGATCGGCGAAGATGTCCTCGCGCGTGCCGGATTCCATGATCCGCCCGCGGTGCATCACCACCACCTCGTCGGCGAGGTTGGCGACCACCCCCAGGTCGTGGGTGATGAGCAGGACGGCCATCCCGAGATCGGCCTGGAGGTCCTTGATCAGCTTCAGGATCTGCGCCTGGATGGTGACGTCCAGCGCGGTCGTCGGCTCGTCGGCGATCAGCAGGGCAGGGCGGCAGACCAGCGCCATAGCGATCATGGCGCGCTGGCGCAGGCCGCCCGACAGCTCGAACGGGTAGGTGTCCAGCGCCCGCTTCGGGTCGGGGAAGCGCACCCGGCGCAGCATGTCCTCGGCCTGGGCGCGGGCCTGCCGGGCGGTCACCCGCTGGTGCAGCCGCACCGCCTCGCCCACCTGGTCGCCCACGGTGTGCAGGGGCGACAGCGAGGTCATCGGCTCCTGGAAGATGATCGAGATGCGGCCGCCGCGCAGCGCCCGCATCGCCGTGCCGTCGGCCTTCAGCGAAGCGATGTCGACGGGGCCGGCGCCGTCGTTGACGATGCCGTCGTCGAACAGGATGCGCCCGTCGGCGATGGCGGCGTTGCGGGGCAGGATGCGCAGGATCGACTGCGCCGCCACCGACTTGCCCGACCCGGATTCGCCGACCAGGGCGACGGTGGAACCGGCCCGCACCCGGAAGGACACGCCGCGCACCGCCTGGACCACGCCGCCCGGCACCTGGAAATCGACCTTCAGGTCCTCCACCCGGAGCAGCGTGCGGCTCATGGCGCCGGCCTCGTTTCGTTGGGGTCCTTCTCTGTGGGGTCTTCTGGCGGCTCGATGCCGAGAGCGATCAGGTTGTCCACTGTCACCGGGGTCAGCGCCACGCCGTTGCGCCCGGCGGCGAGGGCGGCCTGTTCGATCACCGCGTCGAAGCCCTCCAGATTGCTGTCGAAGCGCAGGGTCGTGCCGCCGCCGCTCAGCGCCGCCTGCATCCAGCCGTCGTCGCGCCCCCGCCTGGTCGCGTAATAGCGCAGCTTCAGGCCGGACAGCGCGTCCCAGCGGATGGCGCCGCCCAGCGGCCCGTCGACCCGCAAGCCCTCGCCGTCCATGGTCAGGCGGGTCAACTGGCGTTGCAGGGTGCGCGCCGCGAAGACGGCGAACAGCAGCGCGCAGGCCGCCAGCGGCACGGCGATCCAGGGGGTGACGGGCAGAAAGGCCAGCGGCAGAACCGTCAGCGCCAGCCCGGCCCCGGCCCGCGCGTAGTCGCCGGCGAGCGCCCCGGCGGGGTAGCGCATCTCCGCGACGGTCGGCGTCTCTCCGGTCGAGGGTCGGGCCATGGGCAACTCGGCCATGTCTCAGCGATGTCCTTCTGCGGCAAACAGGGTGTCGGCGGATAGCCAGCGGACCGCCGGGTGGCGTCGCGTCACGGTCAGGAAACGCGCGGTGAAGGCCCAGGTTTCGTCGTCCATCACCAAATGATGCGTCAGCAGGCCGGTCGGCTCCTCCGCGTCCACCGCGCCCAGCCGCCGGGCGCGCAGATGGGCGACCGCCATGCCCAGCGACTCCGCGTCGCCCAGGAAGCGCTTGCCGTCCTTCCAGGCCACCGGGTCGATGTGTGTATTGACACACATCATGTTGACGGTTGACACACGTCGCGGCCCGAAAACGGACAGGCCGGCGAAGCCCGCGCCGGGCAGACCCGCCGCGACGCCGGGCGCGATGCGGTTCCAGGGCGGCACCAGGATGGGCAGGGCGCGCGGCCCGAACCGGCGGTCCAGCACGGCGCGTCCCTCGGCCAGTTCCGCCAGCACGGCGGCGGCGGGCCGGTCCGCGCCAAGCTCCGCCTTCTTCGCGGGGGGAACGGCGTGGTCGGTGTGCGACCAGCCATGCTGAAGCACCGTGACGGTGGGGGCCGCGTCCACAACGGGGACGAGGGCGTCCTTGACGCCCGCCGGAATGACCGCCAGGGCCAACGGCGCGCCGGTTTCGACGGACAGGGCGATCATCCGGTCGAGCGCTGGCGTCGGCTCGATGGCGTCGTCGTCGCGCCACCAGAGGGTGGCGGTGCGCCCGGCGGCGGCCCAGGCGTCCAACTCGGCGGTCAACGCGTCCCAACCGGCGCGCGGCGGGCTGTCGGAAGGGGCGGTCATGGTCATCGCAAGGCAGGGCCGAGGCAGGGGATCAGCCCCAGCATGGCCCCCGCACCGGAAAAATCCAAGCGTCTTGATTGGCTTAGCGACTGTTGCCTTGGCGGTAGGCCACCGCGTCCAGCAGCAGACGGGCGGTGGCGGCGGCACCGTCGAGGCGTAGCGGGATGGCCGGCGGCGGGGGCAGGGCGAGCGCCTTCGCCACGCCCGCGGCCAGGGTCTCCGGGGTCAGGGTGGCCTCGTCGACCACGGCCAGACGGCCCCGCTGCTCCAGCAGGCGGGCACGGGTGGCCTGCTCGGTCTCGCTGCCCGCGGCGAAGGGGACGACCACCGCCCGGCAGCCGGCCTGAAGCACGTCGAGCACGGTGTTGTAGCCGGCCTGGCTGATCGACAGACGGCAGCGGCGGAGCAGGGCGGGAAAGTCGGGCCGCGCCCGCTCCACGACGGCGCCCGGCGGGGCCGCGGCGGCGAGCGCGCGGAAGTCCTCCTCCGGCACGTCCGGCCCGGCCAGCAGGCGCCATGGTGCGTCAAGTCCGGCGGGAGTTGACGCACGCACCGCCAGCGCCGCCCGCAGCAGCGGCAGGCCGACCGCCCCGCCGCCCACCGACACGATCACCTCATCCGTGCCGTCCGTCGCTTCGGTGTCCGCGCCTTGCGGGGCCGCGACATAGCCGGTGTAGCGGATGCGGTCGGCGAGCCGCGCGGCGGCGGGGAAGGTCGCCGCGAAGGGGATCAGCGCCGGGTCGCCATGGACCAGCACATGGTCGACCAGCCGTTCCACGGTCGAAACGGTTTCCTCCAGCCGTTCCGGCTTGGCCTTGGCCACCAGGATGTCGCGCACCGAGCAGGCGGTGACCGCCCCGCCGGCCTTGGCGGCCTCCAGCAGCGGCAAAAGCTCGAACCGGAAGGCGCGGCGCCCGAAGGGGAAGGATTCGACCAGAAGCGCGTCGGGCCGCACCCGCTCATGGACCTCCAGAACCGCCGCGCGGCGCCGGGCGCGCCAGCCGTCGTCGATGGGCCGGTCGTGCTCGTCCAGCAGGGTCTTGAAGCTGCCGTCGGCGGCGCGGGCGGGGGGGAGCTGGACGATCTCCGCCGCCGGGCCGTAATCGATCCCCGGCACCGGATGCCCGCCGCGCAGCACCGTGACGGCGACGCCGGCCTCGGCCAGCCCGCGGGTGATCAGCGCGGCGCGCCGGTCGTGGCCGATGCCCAGCAGATGCTGGACATGGAAAAGAACACGCATGAGCTGTCAGACCGCCTGGGCGGCCAAGACCTCGCGCAGGCGCATGGTCGTCAATTCGAGCCGGTGGGCCAGGGAGCGCATGATCTCCAGCCCCATTTGCGGGAAGTCGGCGATCATCTGAAGGAAGTGGTCCTTCGGCACGCACAGCGCTTCCAGATCGGTCCTGGCGCGGACGGTGGCGGTGCGCGGCACATCGCACAGGATGGCGATCTCGCCGACGATCTCGTTGGACCCCAGCGTCGCGACGGCCAGCGGCCCGCCGGGGCCGGTCACGATCACCTCGGCCTCCCCGCGCAGCAGGATGTAGGCGCAGGTGCCCATCTCGTCCTGCTCGAACAGGATGTCGCCCGAGCGGAAGCTCAACCGCTCGCTGGTGAAGGCCAGAAGCTTGAGCTTGGCAGTGTCGATGTTGGCGAACAGGGGAATCCTGCGCAGGCAATTGACTTCTTCGGCGATGCTCATGCCGTCTGCCTCCTCAACGCCGCCGGCTTTATTCGGCGGACACCAATTCATGCAACAACGTACCGGGCCTGTTCAACTCGTCGAAGCGCCCATGTTCGGCGATTCGCCCGTCCTTCATTACAATGACTCGCTCGAACGCCCGTGCCAAGCCGGCGCGGTGCAGAACCCACACAAGACCACATCCTTTGCGTTCCCCCATGATCGCGGAATGCACCTTGGTCTGGCTGCTGGTGTCCAGGCCGCTGGTCGCCTCGCTCAGCACCAGCAGGTCCGGCCGCTTCAGCAGGGCGCGGGCCAGCGCCGCCTTCTGGCGCTGTGCGGCGGACAGGCGCGACCCGGCGACCCCCACGGGATGGTCCAGCCCGACCTCCACGATGGTGTCGCGCAGGTGAAGCTGGTCCACCAGATCCGCCACGATGCGGCCCACCTTGGATTGCACCTGCGCCTGCCCGTAGACCATCTTGCCGAACAGGATGTTGTCCTGGATGCTGGCCGCGGCGTTGTAGGCCTCCGGGTCGAAGAAGGCGACGGCGTGCTTCAGGTCGGCCGGCAGGTCGCTGGCGAAGAGGTGCCGCGCCTGCAAGAGCTTCTTCTCCAGGTCCGGGGTCATCAGGCCCAGACGGTGGCGGGCGCCGATCAGCTTGAAGGGCAGGGTCATCAGCCGCGTCCGCTCCTCGGGCCGCAGCGCGCCCAGCCCCTCCTTCGCGGTGCGCGCCAGGATGCCCTGATACTCCGGCAGCTCGGCGAAGCCGATGAAGGAGAAGCGCTCGAAGAACTCGTGGCCGGGCGGCAGGCCGGCGAACAGCTCGACCATGGTCTCTGCCACCTTGTGGCCGGTTTCCAGGATGGTGTCGGTCAGCCCCACCTTGTCGAGCACATGCAGCATGTAGGGGTTGGAGGCCAGCGCGTCGGTCTGGAAGATCGGGCCGACCGGCGTGCCGAACAGCAGATTCTCCGCCAGCGTGGCGTTTACGGTGTAGCGGTCGGGGTCGAAGCGCTCGACCAGCCGCCCCAGGTCCGGGTTGTTCAGCATCGTGGCGCGCATGGCGTCGCGCGCCTCCAGCACGCGGGCGGCCACGTCGGGGCGCCGCTCCGGGTCGACGGTGCGGTTGAGGCCCATGCCGTACACGTCGTCCTGAAGCGAGACCATCGTCACCACGCGCAGGATGCGGGCCTTCAGGTCCTCCGGCCCGTCGCAGCCGGCGGCGGCGTAGTCGATCCAGTCGGCGTCCACGTCGTCGGTGGCGTTGCCGGACAGCACCGACTCGGTCATCCGGCTCTTGCGCCGCTCCGCCGCTTCCTCACTGTCGCCGTTCTCGCGCAGCGGCCGGTGGCGCAGCCCGTAGACGAGGTTGTCGTAGAGCGAGGCCGAGAACAGGTAGGGGGTGGCCCCCACATAGGCGGCGCGCCGCCCGGTCACGCTCTCCGGCAGCTCCGCATAGTCGCGCTCGCCCAGCCGGATCTGGCCCGACGAGGGCAGCAGCACGCGGGCGGCAAGCTGCGCCAGCTCGTCCCGCCCGGAGCCGACGCCGATCAGCGCGGTGTGGCCGTCCAGCGGGATGTCGCAGGTCACCCCCTCCAGGATGGGCGATCCGCCGTCCTCCCCGAACGCGACGTTGCGGAAGGACAGGCTGCCCTTGAACGGGACGTCCTCCTCCTCGCGCAGCAGGCGTTCGGCCAGCAGGTCGGGAACGTGGAACTGCTCCACCACCTGCTCGTACTTGATCCGGTTGTCCTCCTTCTGCTGGTACCAGTCGAGAAGCTCCTTCCAAGGGGCGGCCAAGTCCTTGTAGGCCGCCAGAACCGCGACCAGCGCGCCGAAGGACAGCTGGCCGTGGATCACCAGATAACCGCCGATCGAGTAGAAAAAGAACGGGGTCAGCTGGTTTATGAAATTGTTCAGAAATTTGACAAAAAACTTTCTTTGGTAAATCTCGAAACGGATGCGGTACACGTCGCCCAGGCGGTGACTGAGATCGGCGAGATGCCAGGACGCGGTGTTGTGGGTGTGCACCTCCTGGATGCCGGACACCGTCTCGCCGATGCGGTCGGCGATCTGGCGCATGGCACGTACGCGCTGTTTGCCAAGCTGATTGACCTTGCGCTGAAGCCGTGGGATGAGCCAGCCTTGGAACGGGTACAGCGACACCGCCGCTGCCCCCAGCACCGGGTCCTGGACGAAGATGAAGGCGATGTAGACCAGCAGGGTGCCGCCCTGGAACACCGGGATGGCGATGGCGTCCCCGATGAAGCCGCCCAGCGGCTCCACCTCCGCCGTGATCATGGGGATGATCTCCCCGGGCGACATCTTGCGGAAGCGGGGCAGGGGGAAGCGCAGGACGCGCACGTACAGCTCGTACCGCAGCCGGCGCAGCATCCGCTCGCCCAGGCGGCCCTTGTAGGTGTTGATGACGTACTTGAACGCGCCGTTGACCAGCACCAAAGTCAGGAACAGTCCGCATAGGACGAACAGGTAAGTCACCTGATCGAGATGGAAGCCGAGGAAGGATTCAGGCAGCTTCTTCCCGGCGATCGCCTCGTTGACGATCCGCTTCGGTAGGTCGAGCGAGGCGTAGAGGAACGGAAAGGACGCCAGGGTCATCAGGGTCAGCACGATCTGCTGACGGACGCTGTGCCGAAGGATGAATCGGAAAATGCTGGATTCCATAGCGCCATTCTACGCAAGGGGACGCCGGTGCCGGGAGCAGGCAGAAACCTTACCCCCTCTGCCGTCTGGCCGCTGGGACTATGGTTCGCCTGCACGCGGTCTGCCGCCAGCGTGACGGCGGCATGACGCACACCCGTTCATCGGCCAAGCCGCGGCCGGACACAAGAGGCCAATCGGGAGAGGTAGGAACTCCATGAGCGAACGTCCGACCTCGGGCCGCGTGCTCATCTACAGCCATGACACGTTCGGCCTCGGCCATCTGCGCCGCTGCCGGGCCATCGCCCATGCGCTGGTGGAACGCTACAGCAACCTGTCCGTGCTGATCCTGTCCGGCTCGCCCATCGTCGGCAGCTTCGACTTCCGCACGCGGGTGGACTTCGTGCGCATCCCCGGCGTCATCAAGCTGCGCAACGGGGAATACACGGCGCTGAACCTGCATCTGGACATCGACGAGATCCTGTCCATGCGGGCCTCGCTGATCCGCCACACGGCGGAGATCTACCAGCCCGACCTGTTCATCGTGGACAAGGAACCGCTCGGCCTGCGCGGCGAGGTTCGGGAGACGCTGGAGGTTCTGAAGGGCCGCGGCGTGCCGCTGGTGCTGGGGCTGCGCGATGTGATGGACGAGCCGGCCCTGCTCGCCCCGGAGTGGGAGCGCAAGAAGGTCCTGCCGGCGCTGGAAAACCTGTACGACGAGATCTGGGCCTACGGCCTGCCGCAGATCTGCGACCCGCTGGAGGGGATCGAGGTCCCGCAGTCGGTGCGCGACAAGATGGTCTACACCGGCTATCTGCACCGCACCGTGCCCCCGGCGGTCCCGCACGGTCCCGGCCTGCCGGACGAACCCTACATCCTGGTCACTCCCGGCGGCGGCGGCGACGGCGAAGCGCTGGTCGACTGGGTGCTGCGCGCCTACGAGAGCGATCCCGGCATCCCCTACCGCGCCGTTCTGGTGTTCGGCCCCTTCATGCAGCCGGACCTCCAGGCCGAGTTCCTGGCCCGGGCGGAAGCCCTGCCCAACGTCGAGGCCACCGCCTTCGAGGCGCGGATCGAGCGGCTGATGCAGGGGGCGGTGGGGGTGGTCGCCATGGGCGGCTACAACACCTTCTGCGAGATCCTGTCCTTCGACAAGAAGGCGCTGATCGTCCCGCGCGAGGTGCCGCGGCGCGAGCAGACCATCCGCGCCGCCCGCGCGCAGGAGCTGGGTCTGGTCTCCGTCCTGATGGACGACGGGGTGCGCGACGCCGCGGCGATGGCGGCGGCGCTGCGCCGGCTGCCCTGGCAGGCGCCGCCCTCCTCGGTGGTGGTGCCGGGCCTGCTCGGCGGGTTGGAGAGCGTCAACCGCCTGTCGGCGCGCTACCTGCCGGATTCGGCCTCGGCCCCGTCGCCGTTCCCTTGCGCGCCCGAACGTCAGATGGCCGCCGGGGACGCCGCGTGACCGTTGCCGTCATCGTGAAGGGCTGGCCCCGCCTGTCGGAAACCTTCATCGCGCAGGAGATCCTGGGGCTGGAGCGGCGGGGGTTGCGTCAACGGATCGTCAGCTTGCGTCAACCGACCGACAAGGCGGTGCACGAGCTGAACCGCCGCGTCACCGCCCCGGTGACCTATCTGCCCGAATATCTGCACGACGCGCCCGCCCGCGTGCTGCGCGCGCTGGCCGCGGCGCGGCGGGCGGCGCGGCGG